>JAHFDS010000208.1 GCA_023248855.1 Myxococcales bacterium | reverse complement strand
TGGATGGCCCGCCACCCGCTGCCGCTGTCGCGGGCGCAGTCGTGGCTCGTGCGCGCCGGGATCGCGCGCGCGGCCGGCGACGAGGCTGCCGCGGTGGGGCACCTGCGCACCGCCGTGGCGGCGCTCGAGGCGCTCGACACGCACCTTTGGGCCAATGCGGCCCGAAGGCGCCTGGGCGAGACGCTGGGGGGCGAGGAGGGCGCCGCCCACGTGGCGAGGGCGGACGCGTGGATGGCGGGCCAGGGCATCAAGAGCGCGCGGCGCATCACCGCGATGCTGGTGCCCGGCTGGCGGCACCCGGGATGAACGCCGTCGTGTGGGCATGAGCACGGACACGGGCCGGCTGCTTGTCCGCACTAACCGCTCGAAATCCCTGTCGCCCCGTGCCAGTGGGCTGGCCAGGGCTGGCTTCCCTCGGCGGCTCTGTCACCCTTGAGATCATGGCGCTGGTGCTGCTGGCCCTGTCCCTGATGATCGCCGCGCTGGTGGCGACGGTGCTTCGCCGGGAGCGCAGCGGCTGGGCCTTGCTCGCGGCGCGCCACGCCGCCTGCGAGATCTCGCAGGGCACGGAGCTCCCGCTCGGCGAGCTGACGGTGGGCCGGACGACCTACCGGGGCCCGGCGCTGCGCGTCCTGGCGACCCCCGGGGGGTTGGCGCTGATCCCGCACCTGGCGTTCCGTCGTCGCCACCCGCCGTTGCTCCTGCCCTGGTCGGTGATCGCAGCGCTGCCTATCCCCGCCGGCGCGCGCTACGGCGAGGTGCACGTGGTCGACGTCGGCGTCACGCTCCGCATGCCGCTTTTGGCCCTGTCTGCGCTCGAGCGCGTGCGCAACCAGCGGTTACCGCCGGCGCGCCTGGGATGCCTGACGGGGTAGCCGCCTACTGCGAGAACGCCCGCTTGAACACGCCGGCCTCGACGAACACCTTGAACAGCGCGGCGTCGCACTTGCCGCTCTTGACCTCGCTCTCGATGATGGAGAGCGCGCGGTCGGTGGGCACGGCTTTCTTGTAGGGGCGGTCGCTCGCGGTCAGCGCGTCGAAGATGTCCGCGATCGTCATCATGCGCGACTCGAGGGGGATGGCCTCGGCGCGGACCCCATGCGGGTACCCGGAGCCGTCGAGCTTCTCGTGGTGCGCGCCGGCGATCAGCGGCACGTCCTTGAACTGGCGCCCCCACGGGATCTTCTTGAGGAAGTTGTACGTGTGGACGACGTGGCTCTCGATCTCCTTGCGCTCGTCGTCCGTCAGCGAGCCGCGCGGCACCTTGAGCGCCTCGACCTCGCCGGCGCACAGGAGCGGCATCGGCTGCCCCTTCGGGTTTGGGAAGATCCGGTTGGCGATCTCCTGCAACCGCTCGAAGCTGCCCTCGGCGAGCACCGTGGGCTCGTTGGCCTTGAGCACGAACCCGAGGTAGTCGTCGAGCTCGCGCAGGCGATCGTTGGTCTGCGCGTCGAGCTCGCCGAAGCGGACCTGCGCCTCGTCACGACTTTGCGCGAGCACGAGGTCGAGCTTGGCGCGTGTGCCCTCGAGCTCGATCATCTTGCGCACGAAGTCGAAGCGCCACTCCACCAGCTCGCGCTGGTGCTCGTACAGCTTCTTGCCCTTGACCAGCACGTGCTCGCGCACACCGACCTTGCCGAAGTCGTGCAGGAGCGCCGCGTACTCGATCTCGACGAGGTCGTCCTTCGAGAAGTGGATGTCGGCGAACTCGCCCGAGTGGATGCCGTCGACGGTCGCGGCCAGGCCCACGGTCAGCTCGGCCACGCGCGTCGAGTGGCCGCTCGTGGTGGGATCGCGCGACTCGATCGCGGTGACGCTCGCGCGCACGAAGCCCTCGAAGACGCGCCGCATCTCGTCGTAGAGGAGGGCGTTTTCGAGCGAGATGCCGGCCTGGTACGCGAGCGAGCGCGCCAGCTCCTCGCTGCGTAGGTCGAACGGCACGACGAGGACCCCGAAGTCCTCGTCGCTCTTGAGGCGCGCCGACGGGTCGCCCTTCTTGTTGATCAGCTGGACCACGCCGATGACCTCGTCGGAGTGGTTGAACATCGGCACGGTGAGGATCGAGCGCGTCTGGTAGCCGGTCTTCTGGTCGAAGCTCTTGTCGTGCCGGAACCCCCACGGGTTCGTGTCCTTCTCGAGCCGGTAGAGGTCGCGGATGTTGATCGGCCGGCGCGCCAGCACCGATGCGCCGACGATGGACTTGGCGTCGACCGGCAGCGAGAACTCGCGGAAGTCGATCTGCAGCGAGTCGTTCTGCGACAGGATGAAGCGCAGCTTCTTCTGCGACTGATCCGCGTGCCGGTCCTCGCTCTCGAGGATGTAGAGCGAGCCCGCGTCGGCGCCGGTGATCTGGCGGCACTTCTCGAGGATGACGCTGAGGAGCTTGCGCACGTCGCGTTCGGAGCCGATGGCCCGCGAGATCTCGATGAGCTCGGAGACCTCGTAGCGGTAGCGGTCGGCGGTGCGCGCGCGCTCGTCGGCGACGCGGCGCAGGGACGAGAGCTCGGCGGCGTTCCGCAGGTCCACGATCAGACGCTCGACCTGCGCGGGGAGCACCGCGGTCACGAGCAGGCCGCGCTCGCGCAGCGCCTCGACCCCGCGCAGCTCGGCCTCGCGACCGACCAGCACCACCACCTGCTGGCCCGTGAGCGCGCGGTCGATGATCGGGCTCGGGTCGGCGATCGGCAACCTGCGCACGTCGACCAGGAGCAGCGTCTCGGTGCCGACGCGCAGCTCGACGCGGCCGTCGCCCAGCTCGCGCAGCGGAAAGCGGTGGTGCTTCGGCGCGTCCTGGACGTAGCGAACGAGATCCGGCAGCGCCTCGATCCGCTCGGAGGACGCTGCGCTGGGGATCACCACTTCGGTCTGGCTCACACCGCCACCAGCCGTCAATCATAGCCCGCGGCGGCGATCCCCGGAAGCTGTCCGCGCGCGCACCTCGCCCTACACCCGCGCTCCACGCTCGCGCTCCCTGCCTCCGGCGCGAGCCCGTGCTAACAGGTGCGCAATGCTCCGCCTCCTCGTCTCCGCCGCCCTTGTGCGATGCTCCGTGGCGCTGGTTGCCCTTCAGGTCTCGAGCGCCGCGGGGGCGGCGCCTGCGATCGAGCGCTATCGCGTCGAGCTCGGTCAGCCACCGCTCCGCGGGGCGCCGGAGGCGCTCGTCACGCTCGTCGTGTGGAGCGACTACCAGTGCCCCTTCTGCGCGCGCCTGGCGCTGACGCTGGAGCGGCTGCTCAAGGAGCACCCGAACGACCTCCGCGTGGCGTGGAAGGACCAGCCGCTGCCGTTCCACCCGCGCGCTCGGGAGGCCGCGCTCGCCGCGCGCGCCGCGGGGCGCCAGGGCAAGTACTGGCAGATGCACGATGCGATCTTCGCGCAGCCGAGCAAGCTCGAAAGCAGCGATCTTGTGCGCCGGGCCCGGGAGATCGGCCTCGACCTGCAGCGCTTCCACCGGGATCGCGACGACCGGGCGCTCGCGGAGGCCGTCGACGCGGACGCGGCGCAGGGCCTGGCGATCGGCGCCCAGGGTACGCCGACCAGCTTCGTCAACGGTCGGATGGTGCGCGGCGCCCAGCCGTACGAGGTGTTCAGCGCGGTGGTCACGGAGGAGCTCGCGACCGCGCGGGCGCTCACCAAGGCCGGCGTGCCCGCCCGGGACGTCTACGCGCACCTCGTCAAGGACGGTCGCACGACGCCGCCGGCCCCGCCGCCGCCGCCGAAGCCGGCGCCCCCGGTCGAGGACGACAAGACCATCTGGCGCGTGCCCGTCGAGGGTGCCTTCTCCCGGGGACCGGCGACCGCGCCCGTCACGATAGTCGTGTGGAACGACTTCCAGTGCCCGTTCTGCGGGCGGCTCGCGGCGACGCTCAAGGAGCTGTCGTTCGACCTCGGTCAGGAGCTGCGCATCGTGCACCGCGACCAGCCACTGCCTTTCCACAAGGACGCCAAGCTGGCGGCGGTGGCGGCGCGCGCAGCCGGTGCGCAGGGCAAGTTCTTCGAGATGCACGACAAGCTGTTCGACAACCAGCGCGTCCTCGACCGCGACAGCCTGGAGCGCTACGCGCTCGAGCTCGGGCTCGACATGCATCGCTTCCGCGCCGCGCTCGACGACCAGCGCCTCTTCGCCGCGGTGGAGGCCGACGCGAAGGCGGGCGAGGTGCTCGGCGTGACCGGGACGCCGACGAGCTTCGTCAATGGCCGCCGCCTCGTGGGCGCGCAGCCGATCGAGACCTTTCGCGTGGTGATCGAGCAGGAGAAGGTGCGCGCCCGCGCCGTCAGAAAGCGCGGCGTCAAGCCGGCCAACCTCTACGAGGCGCTGGTCAAGGACGGCAAGACCCGCGACTCGGAGCGCTGACAGGCGAGCCCGCGGGACGTCTGACTCACGCGCTGGCCTTGAGCGGCGCGTCGATGGCGTCGAGCACGCGGTCGTATGGCGGCGGCACGGGCCGCGCAGCCGGGCGCCCGACCAGGTAGCCCTGTCCGAGCGAGACGCCGAGGTCGATGAGCGCGCGCAGGTCCGCGAGGGTCTCGATCCCCTCGGCCACGAGCTCAATGCCGGTGCGATCGGCGAATTCGGCGAGGGCGCGGACGAGGGCGGAGCGGAAGCCGTCGTGCGAGACTCCGGCGACGACTCGCCGATCCAGCTTGAGCAGGTTGGGCCGAAGCTGGAGCAGCGCGCGCAGTGACGCGTAGCCCGCGCCCACGTCGTCGATCGCCACGCCGAAGCCCTGATCGCTGTAATGACGGACGACAGCCACGAGCTTCGCCGTGTCGAGGGCGGCGCCCGCCTCGGTGAGCTCGAAGACGAACTGCTCCGGGATGAGCCCGTGGCGGGTCAGGATCTCGCGCGTCAAGCCGCTCCTGAAGCCGGGCGCCTCGAGCACGCGCGGATCGACGTTGAGGAAGTACCGCACGCCGTGTTGGGGGCGCTGGCGCGCGATGGTCTCGATGGCGAGGGTCCTCCAGCTCTGCTCGAGCTCGACGAGGCAGCCTCGGCTGTACGCCACTTCGAGCAGGTGCGCGGGTCCAGGAAGGTCCGCACCGTCCTCGGACCGATCGAGCGCCGTTGCGCGCCCCAGCACCTCGTACCCGATGGGCGCGCCCGAACCCAGATCGACGATCGGCTGGAAGACGACGTGGAGCCGTACCCGCTGGCGAAAGCCCTCCCACCATGCCCCGGTCGGGCGCGCGACGGAGAATGCGTTTGTCATGTTCGACCTCCGCAGGCAGTCTTGCGCTCGGCGCGTTTCGTCCGATGCTCTGCGAGGTTCCGCGCGGGTGAATTCGAGGAAGACAATAGGCCAACGAAGGATCGACGTGCAGCTCGGAGCGGTCGCCCACCCGTCGAGAGCAAGCAAGTCGCGCACGCGGCGCTCGATCTCGTCGCGGATCTCGCTTGATAGCCGCGTGGACGGACAGCGGCGATGGGGTCAGCAGACGGCGACTTCCGGGCGTGGACGCAGGCGGGGCCTAGCGATCGGCGAGTCGAAATCCCACCCCGCGGACGGAGACGATGAGATCGCTGCCGATCTTCCGCCGGAGTCGATGGATGAGGTTGTCGACGGCGCGTAGACTGACGTCGAGCTCGTCCTTGCCCCAAAGCTCGTCGATGAGTGCGACGCGCGGGACGACCTTGCCCGCGTTCTCGAGGAGGATCTTGAGCGCGTGACGCTCGCGCGCCGTGAGGGTAACGGCGCGGTGCCCCACCCACACCTCGTAGGCTTCCGGGACCAGAGCCAGTCGACCGTGCACGACTGCCGCGTGGCGGCTGGGTCGGGCGCTCGGCGTGGCACGCCGGGCCAGCGCGCGCAGGCGGGCCGAGATCTCGCGCGCGGAGCCACGGCCGGCGACGAAGTCATCGAAGCCGACGGATAGCGCGATCTCACCGAGAGGCGGCTCAGCCCTGGGGGCGCAACCGAGCAGGAGTGCTGCCGCCAAATGACGATCACGCCAGGCGACGGCAGACGAAAGGGCCAGTCGCGCCACATTGCCGGGAAGCCACACCAGCACAGCGGCGCACTCCATTGCGGGCGCCCTGTCTGCAGAGAGGCGCGTGACGAGCAGCGCATCCTTCGCCAGTGCGGCCACGCAGTCGTCGCCCGGTGCCTCGTCATCGACAACGACCAGACCGACCCTCAGCCCAGGAACGGCCTCCGTACGCTCGGTCGCCCCGTTCATCACGGACCGACCGTAGCGCCCGACAATGGCGAAGCCTCGCCATTTCGGCGACGAATCGGCAACGAGATGGCGATGTCACCGAGAGCTCACCTGCAGTGCATTACGGCGCCTTTGTGGACCCCCTATGGTTGGAGCATGCAGACGGTGCTCATCGTGGAAGACGAGGCTGACCTCGTCTCTGTACTCCAGTACAACATCAGTGGTAGCGGTCGCCGGGCGATCGTGGCGCTTCGTGGCGCCGACGCGGTCGTGCAGGCGCGGGAACACGTGCCGGATCTGATCTTGCTCGACCTCATGCTGCCGGATGTGTCAGGTGTCGAGATCGCCAGGCAGCTGCGAGCCGACCCACGCACGGCGCAGCTTCCGATCCTCATGCTGAGCGCACGCGGCGGTGACATCGACCGCATCGTCGGGTTCGAAGTGGGCGCGGATGATTACGTCACCAAGCCTTTTTCAGTGCGCGAGCTCCTCCTGCGCATCGACGCGCTTCTTCGGCGCACCCGCAGGACCGAGGCGCGTGCGCTCCTGCGCTTCGGGGACATCGCGATCGACACGGAAGGGCACCGGGCCTTCGTCGGGGGCGAAGAGGTTGCGCTGACCCGCCTCGAGCTGCAGCTTCTGCGCGTCCTCATCGAGCGCAAGGGGCGGCTGCAGACCCGGGCGCGACTGCTCGAGGACGTATGGCGCCTCTCGCCCGAGATCACGAGCCGCACCGTGGATACGCACATCAACCGCCTGCGCCAGAAGCTTGGCGCGGCCGGTGCTGCACTTGAGACCGTGCGAGGGGTCGGCTACCGGATCGCGGAGAGCCCGGCCGGCGCATAGGTCCGACGCGCGGCGAGGGGCTGGTGTGCGGCCAAGCGCGCCCACTCGCGGAGCGCCACCCCGGCCCGCAGCGAGCGCACCCATTACGACCGAGCCTCGGCAGCCACGCGCAATTGCGCGCTCTTCAGGCCGGGATCGGCTGCGCCTCGACGAAGTCGAGCAGTTGGGCGCGAAGCGCCGCGTAGGTGGGGTCCTCGAGCGCCGCTCGGGCGCGCGGGCGTGAAAGGGGCACCTCGACAATCCCGCCGATCGTGGCCGCCGGGCCGGCGCTCATCATCGCGACACGGTCGGACAGCAGGAGCGCCTCGTCGACGTCGTGCGTGACCATGAGCGTCGTGCGCGGCTCGCGCCCGCACAGCTCGAGGAGCAGGTCCTGCAGCTCCGCGCGCGTGATCGAGTCCAGCATGCCGAAGGGCTCGTCGAGCAGCAGCACGCGCGACCCCAGCGCGAACGCCCGCGCGAGCGCCACGCGCTGCCGCATGCCGGCCGAGAGCTCCGCGGGCCTGCGCGCGCCGGCCGACGCGAGCCCGACCATCGCGAGGTACTGCTCGGCGTGCCACTCCTGGATGGTCCGCGACGCGCCGGGGCGCACCCGCTCGACCGCGAGCATCACGTTCTCGCGCGCCGTCAGCCACGGCAGAAGGCACGGCGCCTGGAACACCACGCCGCGGTCGGGTCCGCCACGCGTGACCCGGCGGCCGAGCACGCGCACCTCCCCCGCGCTCGCCTCGGCCAGGCCCGCGACGATCGACAGCACGGTCGACTTGCCGCAGCCCGACGGTCCGATGAGGCTCACGAACTCGCCCTCGCGCAAGGACAGCGCGAAGTCGCGTACGACCGGCACCTGCCGCCTGCCCTGCGCGAAGGACTTCGACAACTCGCAGATCTCGAGACCCGCCACGCTCACGCGACCTCCCGCGTCCGGGCCCGCCCGGACGAGAGTGCGCGCACCACCGCCGCGCGCACGGACCGCGCCCCAGGATCGACGAGCAACGCCTTGCGCTCGCGCGGCCGGTCGAGGGGGACCGCGATCGGTGCGCCCAGCGTCGCGCCTGGCCCGGCACCGAGCGGCACGATGCGGTCGGCGAGCAGGATCGCTTCGTCGACGTCATTCGTCACCATGACGACCGTGCGCCTTTCGGCTGACCAGATGCGCGCGAGCTCGGTCTGCATCGTCGCGCGCGTGAGCGCATCGAGCGCGCCGAGGGGCTCGTCGAGGAGCAGCACCTCGGGTTCCATCGCCAGCGCCCGCGCGAGGGCCACCCGCTGCCGCATCCCACCGGACAGGGCGGCCGGCCGTTTGTCCCGCGCGGCCGAGAGCCCGACCAGCGCCACGTAGCGTTCGACCTGCGCCCGCCTACGTTCGGCCGGCCAGTCCGGGAACGCGCTGCCGACCGCGAGCGCGACGTTCTCGACGACCGAAAGCCAGGGCAAGAGCGCGTAGGTCTGGAAGACCACTCCGCGATCGCGTCCGGGCCGCTCGACGGGCCTGCCTGCCACGCGAACGACGCCGGCGTCGGGCCGCTCGAGCCCCGCGAGGAGGGACACGAGCGTGGTCTTGCCGGCGCCGCTCGGGCCGACGATCGCGACGAACTCGCCGCGCTCGACCGAGAGGCGCACGGCTCGGAGCACCTCGTGCCGTGCGCCCGGCGGGCCGAACGCCTTGCCCACCCCGCGGAGCTCGAGGAACGACATTAGGCGCTCCGCAGGCGCCGCTCGACGAGGCTCATGAGCCGGTCGAGGACGAGGCCGATCGTGCCGATCGCCACGATGCACAGGATGATGTGCTCGTAGACGAGGCTATTGTACTCCTGCCAGAGGAACCCGCCAAGCCCAGGCGCGCCCGTCAGCATCTCGGCGGCCACGATGACGAGCCACGCGATGCCGAGGCTCAGCCGGAAGCCCGTGAACATGTACGGGAGCGTCGCGGGCAAGAGCACCTTGGTAAGGCGCGTCCGCCACGGCAAGTCGAGCACGCGCGCGACGTTGAGGTAGTCCTGCGGTACCGCGCGCACGCCGAGCGCAGTGTTGAGCACGGTCGGCCAGGTCGCGCACATCGCGATCGAGAAGGTCGCTGCAGGCTCGGACTTCTGGAACAGCACGAGACCAAGCGGCAGCCAGGCGAGCGGCGACACCGGCCGCAGCACCTGTACGATCGGATCGAGGCTCCGTCGGAACCACGGCGAGATCCCGAGCAGGAAGCCCAGCGGCGCCCCGAACGCGATCGCGAGGAAGTAGCCCTTGGCGACGCGCACGAGCGAGTAGCCTGCGAATCGCAGCAGGCCCTGGTCGAGCTCGCCGCGCTTGGCGAGCGGATCGACGAGGTACGGCCGGCTCGCCTCCCACGTGCGCAGGGGCGAGGGCAGCGCGGGCGCGATGGTCGCGGAGAGCACGCTCCAGACCGTGAGCACGAGCGCCACGCCCACGAGCGGCGGCAATGCGGCTCGCGTTGCCGCCCAAAGCGTCCGCATCACGGGCGGTCCGGGGTCCCGCGCCTCCGAAGCGGCCACCACCGGCTCCGCGTCGAGGGTGGTCTCTGCGGCGGGCGTCATCCGACCTCCTTCGGGCACTTGATCGCCGGGGCCATCGCGAACGCCTCGGGCGCGGCCGGATCGAACTTCACGCCGTCGAACAGCGTCTCGACCGACGTGCTCGCGCCGCCGTGCGAGAAGCCGATCTCCTTCATCGCGTCCTCGTAGAGGTCGGCGCGCATCACGCGCTTCGAGATGCCCGCGTAGTCCGGCGTGCCCTCGACCATCCCCCAGCGGCGCAGCTGCGACAGCCAGAAGGCGCCGAACTTCGGCTGCGGGTAGTTGCACCCGCGCTGGCTGAAGATCATGTAGTCGGGATCCTGCTTCTTCCGGCCGTCGCCGTAGTCGTACTTGCCGAGCAGGCGCCCGAGGATGAGCTCCTTGGTGCAATTGATGTACGTCGGGCGCGACACGATCTCCGCTTGCTCGGGCCGGTTGCCGAGGTCGTCGAGCCAGACGCTCGCCTCGTGCAGCGCTCGCAGCACGGCCTTGACCGTCTTCGGGTTCTTCTCCGCGAACTCCTCGGTGAAGGCGCACGCCTTCTCCGGGTGGTCCTTCCAGATCTCCTGCGTCGTGATGGCCGTGTAGCCGATGCCGTCGGCGATCGCCCGCGCGTTCCAAGGCTCGCCCACGCAATACCCGTCCATTGCGCCGACCTTCATGTTCGCGACCATCTGCGCGGGCGGGACGGTGATGAGGGCGACGTCCTTGTCGGGATCGATGCCCCCGGCACCCAGGAAATAGCGCAGCCACATGGCGTGCGTGCCCGGCGGGAAGGTCATTGCGAAGCGCATGGGACGTCCCGCGGCCTTGGCCGCCCTGACGAAGGGCAGGAGCGCCTTCGGGTCCTTGGCGACTTTGCCCTTGAGCTCGGCCTTGAGCGTGATGGCCTGGCCATTGCGGTTCAGGATCCAGGGGATGACCATCGGCTTCTTCGCCGCGCCGAACAGGCCCAGCGTCGACGCGAACGGCATTCCGAGGAGGATGTGGCTCGCGTGGAGGTCGCCGTTCGAGAGGGAGTCGCGGATGGCGGCCCAGCTCGCGCCCTTGACGATCGTCGAGCGGATGCCGTGCTTGGCGAACAGGCCCCGCTCGTGCGCGATGACGATCGGCGAGCAGTCGGTGAGCGCGATGATGCCGAAGCGGAGGTCGCGCACCTCAGGGCCGTCGCCCGCAGCGGGACCGGGCAGCGGTGCTGCGCCTCCCGCGCCCGGGCTCGATCGATCGCGACCACACGACGCGAGCGCGACCCCTCCCGCGAGCGCCGCCGCGCCCGACAGCAGCTGCCGCCTGGATAGGCCCTTCTTCTCGCGCGGCATGGTCAGAACGCCACTGGGAGGTCGAGCTGCACGATGCGGTAGCTCTGCTTGCTCATCGGGTCGTCGATGCCCTGTGCGTACGAGACGCCCGGGCGGATCCACATCGAGTCGCCGACCTTGAAATGGAAGCGAGGACCCACCGCCACGGTGAGGTTGTCGCGCGAGGCGCCCGTGGTGTCCGCCGCCACCGCCGCGGGCGTCGACAGCCAGCGCTGGTAGCGCAGCTCGGTCGACACCGACAGCTCCGGGATCACGAAGTAGCCGACGTGCAGGCCCGTGGTGAGGTTCGTGCGCGCTTCGTCCTTTTCCACCTTCGCGCCGCGCGCACGGAAGAGCTGGAGCAAGGTCGCCTCGAGCTGTGCGGTGAAGCCACCCTTGACGTACGCGAGATCCGCGCCCGGGAAGACCGTGAAGTAGTTGACCGCGAACATCGCGTTGTCCATCGCGGAGCGCGCCGCGATGCCGGACTTGGTCGCCGCTGCGTCGGCGGCGTCCGGTGCATCACCGCCGCCCATCCCGACCGGGATCGCGAGGCCGAGGAAGACGGAGAGGCGCAGGTCGTCCGCGGGCTTGGTGGCCCACATCCCGCCGACCACCGGGTTGACGAGCGTCCGGCTGCCCGCGCCCGTCGGCGGCGTGTTGTCGACGAACGCGACGCGCACGAGTGGCGCCAGCTGCGGCGTCACCTTGTACGTGCCGAGCAAGCTCGAGACGATGGTCGAGCCACCGCGGCTCATGGCGTCCTCCAGTTGAG
This sequence comes from Myxococcales bacterium, assembly GCA_023248855.1. GTDB lineage: Bacteria > Myxococcota_A > Polyangia > JAHFDS01 > JAHFDS01 > JAHFDS01. Next base: position 1,940 of record JAHFDS010000208.1, on the reverse strand, counting down.
CGAAGGAGGTATCGGAGCGGACGACATTGGCGACCACGGCGGGCCTCAATTGCCAGGGCAACGAATAGGGCGCGGGCGGCACCGGCGGCGGAGGCCCAGGCTCCTTGGTGACGTTGGCGGCGGGTGCGGGCGCCTCGGCCAGTGCGGGTGGCGCGGAAGCGACCGCGGCTGCGGCGAAGAGAAATCCAGCGAGCGGCTTGTTCTTCATGCCGCCAATGTCGCAGCGCGGCATTTCGGCGGAAGGAAGCGGGAGTGAACAATTGGTTAACGCGACGCGTCTACTGATGCATCAGCGCAGAACCCGTCAGGCCGCGTGTGAGGGTCAGAGCGTCGCGAGGCCCTCGCGCAGGTCCTCGATCGCCATCTCGACGCGGTCGGCGTGGGTGCGAAACGACAGCACGCAGATGCGGATGGCGAACCGGCCGCGGAGGTCCGTCGCCGTCAGGTGCACGCGGTTTCGCTGGTTCACGCGGGCGAGCAGCGCCCGGTTGAGCGCGTTCGTCGCGGAAAGGTCGAGCCCCGGCCGGCTCACGCCGAACGCCACGCACGACAGCTGCGGCTCGGCCAGGATCTCGATCCCCGGGGTCGCACGCAGCGCCTCCGTGGCCCAGCGCGCGAGATCGAGCTTCTCGTCGAGCGCGCGCCGGAACGCGCCCACGCCGTGCATCATGACCGGCAACCACACGCGGAGCCCCCGCCAGTCGCGCGACAGCTCGGGTCCGTACTGCGAGAAGTCGATGAGGTCGTCGTCCTCGGGCACGGGCGGCAGGTAGACGCCCGTCCCCGCGTGGGCCCGCCGCAGCGCCTCGCCGTCGCGCACGACCAGCGCGCCGGTGCCGTAGGGCAGGAACATCCCCTTGTGCGGATCGAGCGTGATCGAGTCGGCGCGCGCAAGGCCCGCGAGCGCCCGGCGTCCTCGCTCGGTGAGGTGGAAGAAGCCGCCGTAGGCGCCGTCGACGTGCAGCCAGATCCGCTCGCGCGTGGTCAGCTCGGAGAGCCCGGCGAGGTCGTCCACGGCGCCGGTACTCGTGGTGCCGGCGTTGCCGACGACGAGGAACGGCTGGAGGCCGGCCTTCCGATCGGTTGCGATCGCGCGCTCGAGCGCCGAAAGCTCGATCCGGAACCGCGCATCGGTCGCGATTGACCGCACGCGCGCCGGCGGGATGCCGGCCAGGCGCGCCGCCTTCTCGACCGAATGGTGCGTCTGGTCGGACGCGTAGACCACGCCGCGCGTGAGATCCTCGCCGAGCAGCGCCTCGCGCGCGGTCACCACCGCGGAGAAGTTGGCGAGCGAGCCGCCGGTCGTGAAGATCCCACGCGCCGCCGCGGGATAGCCCACGAACGTGCACAGCCAGCGCACTGCGTCGGCCTCGAGCTGGGCCAGCCCCGGCGCGGCCGCGAAGACGCCGACGTAGCGGTTCGTCGCGGCAGCCACGAGCTCGGCGACCGCGGCCTGCGGCAACCCTCCCCCGGGGATGTAGGCGAGGTAGCCGGGGCCCGCGGTCCCGAAGCCCTTCGTGATCACCCGGTCGAACAGCAGCGCGAGGAGGTCCTGCCACGATCCCCCGGTCTCTGGAGCGACCGGCGTCGCCAGCGCTCGCGCCAGCGCGGCACCGTCGTCCGTGTCGGCGGCCGGCCGCTCGCCGAGGCTGCCGATGTGGCGCACGATGTGCTCGCTGGCCGAGGCGAGCAGCGCCCGCAGCGCGTCGCCCTCGAGCTCGAGCTCCCGCGCCGGGGGCCGCGCCTCGGCGCTCATGCGCGAGACACGCCCGCTCCCGAGAAGGTCGCCATCTCGAGCACGATGCGGCTCGCCGCCTCGATGAGCGGCATCGCGAGCGCCGCCCCGGTTCCCTCGCCGAGCCGGAGGCCGAGGTCGAGGAGCGGCTCGAGGCCGAGGTGCGCGAGGGCCAGCGCGAGCTCGGGCTCGGCCGAGCGGCGCG
>JAHFDS010000631.1 GCA_023248855.1 Myxococcales bacterium | reverse complement strand
CACGGACAGCACTAGGTGTCTCGTTTGCTCGCGCTCTGCGCTCGCGAGTGCCGCACGCAAGGCGTTCGACGATTTCTCTCCACAACCCTACTCCGGTCAAACTTCTGACGAGCGGCACTAGTGCCGCTCGTCCAGCCGTCGATCACAGAGCCAGCCGGCCGATCTGCCGAGGAGGGGCACGAGTGAGCAACGTTCGTCGAGTCGAAAAGCCCTGGGGGCACGAGCTGGTCTGGGCCCACACCGATCGCTACGTCGGCAAGATCCTGCACATCCTGGCCGGGCACAAGCTGTCGCTCCAGTACCACGAGGTCAAGGAGGAGACGCTCTACCTGCAGAGCGGCACGATGGACCTCGAGTGGTTCCGCGAGGACGAGGCGCCCGAGACGCGGCGCATGCAGGTCGGCGACGTCTTCCATGTCTCGCCCGGGCTGCGCCATCGCATGACGGCGGTGACCGACTGCGACATCTTCGAGGTCTCGACGCCCGAGCTCGGTGACGTCGTGCGGCTCGACGATGCGTACGGTCGCAAGGGCACCAAGGCGCCCTGAACGCCGGTCCCTACAGGATGCCCGAGCGCACGAGCTGCCCGCCGCTCCATTCCTCGAAGTAGTCGAAGCGCCCGTCGGCGTCCTCGTCGGCCTCCACGCGGGACAGCTGCCCGCGCACGTAGAGCAGGCGCACGTCGGTCTTGCCGTCGCCGTTGGTGTCGAGCTCCCGCCGCTCGAGCGCGCCGGCGAGCAGGTAGTCCGTTCGGTCGAAGCGCCCGTCGCCATCGAGATCGAAGCGCTCGCGGATTAGCTCCCCCGACGGATCGAAGGCCTGCTCGAGCTCGGGCTGGCCGTCCCCGTTGGCGTCGCTCGAGCGGCAGCTCACGCGTCCGGCCACCGACAGCGTGCGGACCGTGGGCTTGCCGTCGGCTGACTTGCCCACGATGGCGACCTGCCGTCCCCTCGGATCGCAGGGATCGGGGGCGCCGGCCACCGGCGGACGCGGCCCGGCTGCGCAGCCGGCCAGGCAGCAGAGCAGAAGGGAGCGCGTCACCGTCGGCCAGCGTAGCGCGACCTGCGGGCGGCCGCAGGTTTTGACAGTACGTATATGGTCACATAGGCTCATGGGTGATGTCCCGCAAGAAGATCTCGACCACCGTCTACATCACGCCGGAGCAGGACGAGCGCCTCAAGGCCCTGCACGCGCGTACGAAGGTGCCGGTGGCCGAGTACATCCGCCAGGGCATCGACCTCGTCCTGCAGAAGTACGACCGCATCCTTCCCGGCCAGCTGGATCTCCTCGAAGACCGCTAGCGCCAATTCTGGTCAGCTAGCGGGGACGCTGACGCTGACGGGCAGCGGTGGTCGCCGCGTCCAGCCCCAACGCGACGCCAGAGGTGTGGTCTTTTCGTCGGTGTCAGCGTCAGCGTCAGCGCTTGCGTTGCCCCAACAAGTGACCGGCAGGTGCCGCCAGCGTCGGTCTCCGGCCGTGCTCGTGTTCGTCCTGGTGCTCGATCCGGACATGGGATCTGCTATAGACCCCGTTCCCTGATGCCGTCCGACCCGAAGCTGATCCGCAACTTCTCGATCATTGCCCACATCGATCATGGCAAATCGACGCTGGCCGATCGCATCCTCGAGGCCACCGGTGCGCTGTCCGATCGCGAGCGCAAGGACCAGTTCCTCGACAACATGGAGCTCGAGCGCGAGCGCGGCATCACCATCAAGGCCCAGACCGTGCGCCTGTCGTACAAGGCGCACGACGGCCAGACCTACACGCTAAACCTCATCGACACCCCCGGCCACGTCGACTTCGGCTACGAGGTCTCGCGATCCTTGGCCGCGTGCGAGGGGGCGCTCCTCGTGGTGGACGCCGCCCAGGGCGTCGAGGCGCAGACGCTCGCCAACGTCTACCTGGCGCTCGACTCGAACCTCGAGATCGTGCCGGTCATCAACAAGATCGACCTGCCGAGCGCCGACCCCGACGGGGTCAGAAGGCAGATCGAGGACGTCATCGGCCTCGACGCCTCGCGCGCCGTGCTCGCGTCCGCCAAGACTGGCGAGGGCATCGAGGACATCCTCGAGGCGGTGGTCACGCGCCTGCCGCCACCGGTCGAGAAGGTCACGAACCGGCCGCGCGCGCTGCTGTTCGACAGCTGGTACGACAGCTATCGGGGCGTCGTGTGTCTCATCCGCGTGTTCGAGGGCACGCTCAAGAAGGGCCAGAAGGTCCGCCTCATGAACACCGGGCAGGACTACGAGGTGCACGCGCTCGGCGTCTTCTCGCCCCGGGCCACCGAAGTAGACGCGCTCGGTCCGGGCGAGGTGGGCTTTCTCACGGCAGCCATCAAGACGGTGGCGGACGCCAAGGTCGGCGACACCATCACGGGCGCGCTCGAGAGCGAACGCGCGACGGAGGCGCTCGCCGGCTTCAAGGAGGTCAAGCCGATGGTGTTCGCCGGGATCTTCCCGACCGACGCCAACGACTACCCGCAGCTGCGCGACGCGCTCGACAAGCTGCACCTGAACGACGCGTCCTTCTCCTACGAGCCCGAGACCTCGCTCGCGCTCGGCTTCGGCTTCCGCTGCGGCTTTCTGGGCTTGCTCCACATGGAGATCATCCAGGAGCGCCTCGAGCGCGAGTACGACCTCGACCTCATCACGACCGCGCCGACGGTGCGCTACCGCATCATCGACACGGCCGGCGAGACCACGGAGATCGACAACCCCGCCAAGCTACCCGACCCTGGCCGCATCGACCACATCGAGGAGCCGATCATCGGCTGCACCATCCACGTGCCCCAGGAGTACGTTGGCAACGTCATCAAGCTTTGCGAGGAGCGGCGCGGGGTGCAAACGAACCTCAGCTTCTCGGGTGGCGGTCGCTCGATCATCAAGTACGACATGCCGCTGTCGGAGGTGGTCTTCGGCTTCTACGACAAGCTCAAGAGCGGCACACGCGGCTATGCCTCGCTCGACTACGAGTTCCGCGAGTTCAAGACCGCGGACCTCGTGCGCCTCGACCTGCTCGTCAACGGCGACAAGGTCGACGCGCTCTCCGCGATCGTCCATCGCGAGCGCGCCTTCCAGAAGGGCCGTGACCTCTGCAGCAAGATGAAGGAGCTCATCCCGCAGCAGATGTTCGAGGTGGCGATCCAGGCCGCCCTCGGGACCAAGATCATCTCGCGCGTGACCGTCAAGGCGCTGCGCAAGAACGTGACCGCGAAGTGCTACGGCGGCGACATCACGAGAAAGCGCAAGCTGCTCGAGAAGCAGAAGGAAGGCAAGAAGCGCCTCAAGCAGATCGGCACGGTCGAGATCCCGCAGGAAGCATTCTTGGCCGTGCTCAAGGTCGACTAGTGCCGCTCGTCAGAAGCTTGACCGCCGTAGAGTTGTGGAGAGAAATCGTCGAACGCCC
>JAHFDS010000630.1 GCA_023248855.1 Myxococcales bacterium | reverse complement strand
ACATCGGCGTCGAGGCCTCGAAGGAGCTCCTGCACCAGCACCGCATCGAGAAGCTCGTCGTGGTGGACAAGGCGGGTAAGCTCCGGGGCCTCATCACCATCCGCGACCTCGAGCAGGCCGACAACAACCCGCACTCGGTCAAGGACGAGCGCGGCCGGCTGCGCGTGGGCGCGGCCGTGGGCGTGGGCGCCGACCGCGACGAGCGCGTCGCGGCGCTGGTCAACGCCGGCGTGGACGTCATCGTGGTGGACACGGCGCACGGGCACTCGAAGAACGTCATCGACAGCGTGCGCCTCTTGCGCGGGCGCTATCCCAGGCTGCAGATCGTCGCCGGCAACGTGGCCACGGCGGCCGGCACGCAGGCGCTCATCGCCGCTGGCGCCGACGCGGTCAAGGTCGGCATCGGGCCGGGATCGATCTGCACGACGCGGGTCGTGGCGGGCGTGGGCGTGCCGCAGATCACCGCGATCGGTGACTGCGCCCGCGCGGCCGCGGAGCGCAAGGTCCCGATCATCGCCGACGGCGGCATCAAGTATTCGGGCGACATCGCCAAGGCCATCGCGGCGGGCGCGAGCGTCGTCATGGTCGGGAGCCTCTTCGCCGGCACCGACGAGGCACCGGGCGAGACCATCCTCTACCAGGGCCGCACCTACAAGGTGTACCGGGGCATGGGGTCGATCGGGGCGATGCGGAGCGGCTCCGCCGACCGTTACTCGCAGGCCGGCGTGAAGTCCGAGAAGCTGGTGCCCGAGGGCATCGAGGGGCGCGTGCCATCACGCGGCCCGCTGTCCACGCAGATCTACCAGCTGGTCGGCGGCCTGCGCAGTGGCATGGGCTACTGCGGCGCCCCCTCGATCGAGGCGCTGTGGCGCGCGGAGTTCATCAAGATGTCCCCCCAGGGCTTGCGCGAATCCCACGTCCACGACGTGATCATCACGCACGAGGCGCCCAACTATCATGTCGACTGAAAAATGGGCATGTCGACTGAAAATGGGCATGTCGACCGAGGCCTGACATGAAGACGCAGATCCTCGTCCTCGACTTCGGCTCGCAGTACACGCAGCTCATCGCGCGGCGGATCCGCGAGCTCAAGGTCTACTGCGAGATCCACCCGTTCGACCTCTCGCTCGATCGCATCCGCGAGCTCTCGCCGCTCGGCATCGTGCTGTCGGGTGGGCCGTCGTCCTGCTACGACCCGGGCGCGCCCACGGTGTCGCCAGAGCTGTTCGCGCTCGGCATCCCCGTGCTCGGCATCTGCTACGGCGTGCAGCTCATGTGCAAGCTGCTCGGCGGGCGCGTCGAACAGGCGGAGCACCGCGAGTACGGCCGCGCGCACGTGACCATCGACCGGCCGGACGGCCTGCTCGAGGCCTTCGCCAGGGGCGAGGAGGTCACGGTCTGGATGAGCCACGGCGACCGCGTCGAAGCCATCCCGCCCGGCTTCGAGGTGCTCGGCAAGACGCCAAGCTCGCCGTTCGCCATCGTCGCGAACACCCACCAGCGGCTGTTCGGCCTGCAGTTTCACCCCGAGGTCGCGCACACCACGCGCGGCATCGAGATCCTCTCGAGCTTTGTGTTCGGCGTCTGCGCCGCCTCGCCCACCTGGACCATGGCGAGCTATGCGGTCTCGGCCGTCGAGGCGCTGCGAGAGCGCATCGGCGACGCCCGGGTCATCCTCGGCCTCTCGGGCGGCGTCGACTCGACGGTCACCGCGGCGCTCCTGCACCGCGCCATCGGCCCGCGCCTGACCTGCATCTTCGTCGACAATGGCCTGCTGCGCGCCGGGGAGCGCGACGCCGTCGCCGAGCTCATGCGCACGGCGCTCGGGGCCCACGCCGCCGAGGGCGAGCACGCGGCCCACAAGATGGACATCCGCGTGGTGGACGCGCGCGCACGCTTCCTGGCGGCGCTCGCGGGAGTGACCGAGCCGGAGCGCAAGCGCAAGATCATCGGCGCCGAGTTCGTGGCCGTGTTCGAGGAGGAGTCGAGGCAGGTCGAGGGCGCGCGTTTTCTGGGCCAGGGCACGCTCTACCCGGACGTCATCGAGAGCGTCTCGGTGCGCGGGCCGAGCGCGACCATCAAGACCCATCACAACGTGGGCGGCCTGCCCGAGCGCATGAACCTCAAGCTGGTCGAGCCGCTGCGCGAGCTGTTCAAGGACGAGGTGCGCGCGCTCGGCGCGGAGCTGGGCCTGCCGCGGCACGTGCTGTGGCGGCACCCGTTCCCGGGGCCGGGGCTGGCGGTGCGCTGCCTGGGCGATCTCACGGCCGAGCGGCTCGAGGTGCTGCGCCAGGCCGACGCGATCTTCGACGAGGAGATCCGGGCGGCGAATCTCTACGACTCCATCTGGCAGTCGTTCGCGGTGCTCTTGCCGGTGCGCACGGTGGGCGTGATGGGCGACGAGCGCACCTACGCCGAGGTGGTGGCGCTACGCGCGGTGCACTCGCAGGACGGGATGACGGCGGACTGGGTGCAGCTGCCGTACGACCTGCTCGCGCGGGTCTCGAGCCGGATCATCAACGAGGTGCGCGGCGTCTCGCGCGTGGTCTACGACGTGTCCTCGAAGCCCCCGGCGACCATCGAGTGGGAGTGATGCCGCTGGTCCTGGCCGTGCTGCTGCTCTCGCCGGTGCGCGTCGTGCGCGCGCCGGATCCACGCTCACCTCGGGCCGCCGTCGCGCGGGCGGGGGCCGAGCGGGCGGCGCGAAAGGCGCTCGAGGCCGGCAAGAAGACCGGCACCGAGGGGGCCAGGGAGGGCGAAATCCGCGTCCGCTATGGCTCGGACGGCGGCGTCGAGGTCACGCTGGAGCCGCGCAAGTGATCGTCGCGCTCGCGCTGGTGCAGCAGGTGGCGGTGCAGGCCCAGGGGACCGCGCCGCTCGGCAAGACCCCCGCGGCCGCGCGCAAGGTGGCGCTCGACGACGCCATCCGCCAGGCGGTCGAGCAGGCCATCGGCGGTGTGCTCGACGAGGCGACGCGCAAGAAGAACGCCAGGGCGATCGACAAGCGCGTCCTGCGCGCGCCCCACCGGTTCGTGCCGATCTACCGGGTGCTCGAGGAGCACACCGTGACCGAGGGTGAGCCGCGCCTCGAGATCATGATCGAGGCGCAGGTCTCGACCCGCGCGCTCGCGCGGGAGCTCGCCGACCTCGTTCCCGGCGACGCCCCCGCGGTCTCGTCCCGCCCGGCGGTGGAGCTGTCGGGGGACGCCACGCCGGCGCTCCGCGAGTTGCTCACGCGTCATGGCTTCGCGCTCGCCGATCGCGGCCGTGGAGGCCTTTCGGCGCAGGTGTCCGTCCAGACCGAGCGCCTCGGGCCAGCGCGCGGGGCCGGCGGGGTGGTCGTGCGCGCCACCGCACGCGCCGCGCTCCGCCAGGGCGATGGCGCCGCCAGCGAGGTGGGCGCGAGCGCC
>JAHFDS010000207.1 GCA_023248855.1 Myxococcales bacterium | reverse complement strand
CTGCCGCCCGCCCCGGCGCCGCCCGTGCCCGCGCCGCCGCCGCTCGCGCCGCCGACCTCGCCGCGCGTCTTGATGTCAAGGCTCGCAAAGCCTCTCGTCTGAGCGACCCACAGGCTCACCGAGCGATCGACCACGTGCGAGAGGTTCACGAGGTCGGCCTCGGGGATCTGCTCGCCGGCGCGCTTGACCAGGATGAACGAGACGCCGTAATGGCTCGGCGCGTTCGGGTAGGCCGGCGCGCGCGCGCCCTCGGCGCGGATGACGTCGTCGATCGTGATCACGCGCTTGGTGCCGGTCACGCGGTACTGCGCCGCGCGGAACTGGTGGCCGGTCGGCGCCGCGCAGGCCATGTTGGCGAGCGCGGAGTCGACGCAGTTGGTGGGGTTCTCGATCAAGAAGAAGGGTCGCACCATCGCGGGCGGCACAAGGCCCATGAGGTAGAGATCGAGATCGGAGAACTGGAACGTCGTCAGCTTGCGCGCGGTGAAGGTGCCGTCGCCGTTGTCGGTCCAGTCGTTGCCCTCGACCGGCGAGCCGCCGGTGTGCAGGTAAAAGGACCAGTGCGAGGCGTCGCGGCCCAAGAGGGTTTGCTGCGGGCCGGCGCCCATGCCTTGATCGAAGTAGACGGTCGCGAGCCAGGCGTGGCCGAGCTCCTGGCCGAACACGAGCGAGATCGCCTCGTCGTCGGGCGTCCCGTCCGCCGCCATGTACGCGTGGAAATCGGCCATGTGGAGAAACCCCTTGAAGCGCGAGCCCGGCGTGTCGTCGAACGTCGTGGTCGCAGGCAGCGTGGGGTCGGAGTGATGCTCGTAGCCAATGCCCGTCACGTCGTTGGCCATCGCCTGATAGAACGCGGCGGCGTCCGTCAGTCGCCAGGTCGTGTAGATGATGAGGAAGTCGCCGTCGTCGGGGTGGTGCGCGAGGTAGCCCTGCTCGAGCGCGCGCCAGCCGTCGAGGATGGCACCACGGCTGCCCCAGGTGTCGGATTGCACGGTGGCGTTGACGTCGTCGAACACGAGGTAGTTCTCGCGCTGCTGGACGAAGGTGATGGGGTCGGCGGAGGCGCGCGCGGCGGCGAGGAGCGCGCACGCGAGGGCGAGGAGGCCGAGTCGCATGGCGCGGAGTATTGTCAGGTCGCAGCGAGGATGAACAGCGTGATTGGCACGGGGCGTGGTCCAGATCCCCATCGTGGTCGCGCGGGCCGGTCAGCGGGGCTCGAGATGCTGCAGCGCGGCAAGGAGGTGGCGGTGCCACAGGTGGTGCCCGTCGCCTCGCGCGACTCCGAGCGGGCCCGGCGGCAGCACCTTCTGTGCGTGGCGTGCGGCCAGGTGATCACGACCGGCGACGCACGCCTCGCCGTGGACGGCGCGCACGTCCACACGCGCACCAATCCGGACGGTTTCACCTTCACGTTCGGCTGCTTTGCCACGGCGCCCGGCTGCGTCGCCCAGGGGGTGCCGTCGCGGCAGGCGAGCTGGTTCCCCGAGTATTTCTGGTGGACCCGGGCGTGTGCGAGCTGTCAGGGACACCTCGGCTGGCTGTTCTTCGCGGACGTGGGAGAATTCTACGGGCTCGTGCTCGACCGGCTGCACGAGGTGGAGGCTTGATGCCTCGCGTCAAGCGCGGCGCGAGCCCGACCTCGACGTTCGTGCCGAACCAGCGGCTGCCGGTGCACCGCTGGTTCCGGTACTCGGCGGGCTTCTCGGGCGGGTGGGCCGAGGCGATGGTGCGTGCGCACGCGCGGCCCGAGGGCCTGGTGCTCGATCCGTTCGCCGGGGTCGGTACGACGCTGGTCGCGGCGCAGCTCGGCGGGCGGCCGTCCGTGGGGCTCGAGGCGCATCCGTTCGTGGCGCGGCTCGCGGCGGCCAAGCTCTGCTGGACCGGCGACGCGGGCGCGCTCGAGCGGGCAGGGGCCGAGGTGATCGCGGCGGCAGAGGCGGCGCGCGCGGTGGAGCCCGTGGCGCTGCTCGACGCGGCGTACGTGCCCGAGGCGCTGGCGGAGCTGCTCGGGCTCAGGTGGGCGATCGAGTCGCTGACGCGTGAGGGCTCGGTCGAGCGGCAGCTCGCGTGGCTGGCGCTCGCGGCCATCCTGCGCGCGTGCTCGAGCGCGGGCACCGCCCCCTGGCAGTACGTGCTGCCGCGAAAGCAGAAGACCCGGATCGCCGCGCCGCGGACGGAGCTCGCTGCGCAGCTCGCGCGCATGGTGGCGGACATGCGCGCCCTCGCCCGCGACGCTCCCCCCGCCCGCGTGATCGGCGGCGATGCGCGCACCTGCGTCGGGATCGCGGACGCGTCAGTGGATCTCGTGTTGTCGTCGCCACCGTACCCGAACAACTACGACTACGCCGACGCCACACGGCTCGAGCAGACCTTCTTCGGCGAGGTTCGCGGCTGGGGCGATCTGCAGGCGGTGTCGCGGCGCTTCCTCGTGCGCGCCTGCTCGCAGCACGCGGCGGCGGAGCGCCTGTCGGTGCCGCCGTTGCTCGAGGACGCGGCCGTCGGGCCCATCGCCGGCGAGCTTGTGGCGGTGTGTACGGCGCTCGGCGCGCTCCGCAGGACGCGCGCCGGCCACAAGGCGTACGACGCCATGATCGCGGCCTATTTCGGCGATCTCGGGCGCGTCTTCGCGGCGCTCGCGCGCGTGGTGCGCCCGGGCGGCAAGGTGTGCTTCGTGGTCGGCGACTCGGCGCCCTACGGCGTGCACGTGCCGGCGCTCGACTGGCTCGGCCGGCTGGCCGCGGCTTCTGGCTTTGCGCTCCTCGAGCGGCGCCGGGTGCGCGTGCGCAACGTCAAGTGGCAAAACCGCAAGCACCGCGTGCCGCTGGAGGAGGCGGAGCTGTGGTGGGTGCGGGGGTAGGTGGGCCGGTCCCTTGGTCAGTGCTCTAGAAAATCGAGATCGCGGCCGAAGGTGTCTTGTAGCCGGGACAGCGCGATCACGGCGAGGACCAGCGTGACGCCGCCGACCACCGCGCCCGAGCCGACGACGCCGAGCGGGGCCTTGAGCGCGAGGAAGGCCTGCGTGATGGGCACGGCCGCGCCGCGCACGAAGTTGGGGATCGTGGTCGCCGCGGTCGCGCGCAGGTTCGTGCCGAACTGCTCGGCGCCGACCGTGACGAGGACCGCCCAGTAGCCGCTGCCCAGGCCCAGCAGCGTGCACTCGGCGTAGTAGAGCTCGACCGGTAGGCGGTGCAAGGAGAGCGTCAGGACGACGGCGACCGCGGACAGGGCGACGAACCCGGCGATGACGCGCATGCGGCTCCGGACGAGCTGCGACAGCAGGCCACTGATGAAGTCGCCGGGGATGAGGCCCACGTAGAAGAAGAGCACGGCGCGCGAGGCGGAGACGGGACCCGTGACGTCGAGCGCCCGGCCGAGCTCGGGCGAGAAGGTGACCAGGATGGCGACCACGAACCAGATCGGCAGGCCCGAGGCGATGCACCAGAGGAAGCGCCCCACGCGGCCACGCTGGAACAGGGCGAAGAAGTTGCCGCGCCGGGCCGGCGTCTGGCGGAGGCGCGCGAACATGCCGGACTCGGCCACGCCGATGCGCAGGAACAGGAGCGCGATGCCGAGCCCGCCGCCGATGTAGTAGGCGTGGCGCCAGGTGAAGTGCTCGGCGACGAAGACGGCGACGAGCGCGCCCGAGACGCCCACGGTGGCGATGACGGTCGTGCCAAAGCCGCGCGCGTGGGTGGGCAGGCTCTCCGAGACGAGCGTGATGCCCGCGCCGAGCTCGCCCGCCAAGCCCACGCCCGCGACGAAGCGCCAGACCGCGTAGGCCCAGAGGGTGTCGACGGCGCCGTTGGCGGCGTTCGCGACCGAGTAGAGCAGGATCGAGGCGAACAGGACCTGCAGGCGTCCGCGACGGTCGCCGAGCACGCCCCAGAGGATGCCGCCGAGCAGCATGCCGAGCATCTGCGCGTTGAGCAGCAGCGCGCCCTGCTCGGTGAGCGCGTCGCCGTGAAGGCCCAAGGAGCGCAGGCTGGGCACGCGCACGACCGAGAAGAGGATGAGGTCGTAGATGTCGACGAGGTAACCGAGCGAGGCGACGATGACCGGCGCATTGACGACGTGCCGCCAGGCGAAGCGGGGATGGTCGGACATGGAGGCGGCATTGTAGGGGACGCCGGGCCAGGTTAGCGGTCGCGCCGCAGCACCACCCCGTCGCCGCCGATCTCGACCCAGCCGATGCGCGCGGCGGGGCTCCCGGCGAGGTAGCTGCGCGGCGGGAACACGCCCTCGACGTAGCTGCCGGCCGCCACGAGCGACTCGTCGCCGAGGGTGGTGCCGGGGCCGATCACCGACAGCGGCGCGATGAAGCAGGCGCGGCCGATCGAGGTCGGGGCGTGGACCGCCGGCAGGCGTCCGCCGGACAGGGTGTGCGCGATCGTGTTGTGCGTGTAGAGCTGCGAGCCGCTGCCGATCTGCGTGTGGGCGCCGATGCGCAGGGGCGCGTGCGCGCCGTCGAGGACCACGAACGGGCCGATCCAGCAGTCCGCACCCACGGCGACGTCGCCGAGCACGAGGCAGTCGTCGTAGACGGACGTGCGCGCGCCGAAGCCGAGCTCGCGCGCGAGCTCCCAGCGATCGTGCAGCAGCGCTCCGATGGGGACGTGCCGGTCGAAGCGGGCGCGCATGCGGCGGCGCAGCGCGTCGAGGTGCGCCGTCATGGCGAGGTGCGCGGGGGAGGTCACGGCGGCGTCCCAGCCTCCGGCGGGATCGAGCGGCTGGCCGGCAGAGGTGGGGCCTCGCCGTTCACCCTGGGCGCCGAGCAGGGCCTCGACGTCGCTGGCGCGGATCACCTCGCGCCCCCGAAAGTCCGCGGCCGAGAGCCCGTGCTGGCGCAAGAGGGCGTGCGCCGGTGCGGTCACCACGGCCGCCGGCCCGGGCTGGCCGCGCGTGTCCGCCCCGGGGTGCGGGGGGCGCTCGGGCTCTTCGCCGACGACGCCGATGGTGGCGCCGACCGCGACCTCGGAGCCCGCGCGCGCTGCGTGGAAGAGCCAGCCGGCGCGTGGCGCCTCGAGCTCGAGCGTGGCCTTGCTGGTCTCCAGCACGGCCACCACCGCAGCCGCATCCACGGGCGCGCCGTCGGCGAGCCGCCACTCGACCAGCGTCACGTGGTCCTCGGTGGCGGACAGCCTCGGCACGTGGAGCTCAATAGCCGCCAAGCGGCCTCCTTGCTTGCGCGAGCTCGCGCAGGGCGGTGCGGACATCGTCGGCGCCTGGCAGGACCGCTCGCTCGAGCGCAGGAGCGGCGGGGATGGGCACCGCTCGCGCACCGACGGCCCGGGCGGTGAGGCCGGGCACTCGCTCCGCCAGCGCGGCCAGCACCGCGGCCCCGACGCCGAAGCCGCGCACCTCCTCCTCGACCACGAGGACGCGACCGGTGCGCGCCACCGAGCGTGCGACCGCCTCCACCTCGAGCGGCCACAGCTGGGTCAGGATGAAGTAGTCGAAGCGCAGCTCGAGCTCGCAGACGAGGTCGAAAAGGGCCGCCTCCACCGCCGTCGTCATGGCGCCGTGGGTCACCACCGTGAGGTCGGCGCGCCCGCCGTCGGAAGGCTCGTAGGCCAGCGGCGGGAAGTGGCCCGCTGCCGCCTCGATCGTGCGGGCGCGCAGGTCGAGCGGTGGTCGGGCGGGCGGGGACAGCGCGTACGCGGCTCTGGGCTCGGCGAGCACGACGGGCGTGCGCTCGGAGGCGAGCTTTGCCCACAGCGCCGCCGGATCGTGGCGCACCGACAGCGCGAGCACGCGCAGCCCCGGCACGCCGCAGAAGATCCGCTCGAGGCTCTGCGAGTGGGTGGGCCCGTAGCCGCGGCCGCCCCCGGTCGGAAGCCGCAGCACGACCGGACAGCCCATGCGGCCGAGGCTGGTGTAGTGCACCTTGGCGGCGAGGTTGATGAGCGCGTCGGCGCACAGGGTCGCGAAGTCGGAGAACATGGTCTCGACCACCGGGCGCAGGCCGCCGAGCGCCATGCCGGTGGCGACGCCCGCAGCGCCGGCCTCGGCGATGGGCGTCGAGAGGACCTGGCCCGGGTGCGCCGCGGCCAGGCCGCGCGTCACCTTGAAGGCGCCGCCGTAGGGATCGTCGAGGTCTTGGCCGAGCAGCAGGGTGTCACGATCGGCGAGCGCGCCATCGAGCGCGCTGCGCACCGCGTCGACGTAGCGCGCGGGCCGCAGAGCTGCCGCGCGATCGAGGTGCAGCGTGGCGCTCGAGCGCGTCGGGCCCGGGGGCAGCGCGGCCGCGTCGTCGGGGCCCAGGCCGGGCCGGGCCAGCACCTCGGCCGAGAGGGCCGAAAAGCGCGCCTCTTCCGCGGCGAAGAGCGCGCGGGCCGAGGCGTCGGTATCGAGCAACCGAGACAGGGGATCGGCGGCGCGCAGCTGCGCGAGCTCGACCTTCGAGCGCGTGTCGTCGCCCTTGCTGTGGGGGCCGAGGCGCCGGGTGTCGACGATCTGGACGAAGGGGCGCCCTTCGCGGACGCGCGCGACCACGCGCCCGAGGTGCGCCGAGAGCGCGTCGGGATCTCGGTCGTCGCGCCGGTCCGCGTCGACGCCGAAGCCCGCAAAGCGCGCCAGGAGGTCGCCCGGCGTCGTGCGCGCCGTGCGCGTCGCGAGCGCGATCTGATTCCACTCGACCAGGAACAGCACGGGCGCGTCGAGCAGCACGGCGAGGGTGATGGCCTCGTAGACGCAGCCTTCGCCGAGCGTGCCATCGCCGAGCTGTGCGACCGCCAGGCGCCGCGGCGTCTTCCTGGCGAGCGCAGCGCCCAGGCCCGTCGCGAGCGTCGCGGTGCCTCCCTGGATGCCGGTCGCGAAGAAGCGCCCGTGCTGCAGGTGCTGCGAGCCCGCGCGGCCGCCGCACAGCGCGCCGGTACGGCCGGACAGCTCGGCGAGCAGCGCCGCGGGGCAGCCTCCGAGCGCGAGGTAGTGGCCGTGCCCGCGGTGCGACGCGACGAAGCCGTCGTGCGCGATGTCGAGGTGCGGCGCGAGCGCGGTCGCGATGGCCTCCTGGCCGAGGCACGTGTGCACGGTGCCGGACAGGTGCCCCTTTCCGAACAGCTCGAGCACGCCGAGCTCGAACGCACGCAGGGGGATCGCCTGGCGGAGGGCGACGCCCGCTCCCGGGTGTGCGCCCACGCGCGCGCTCACGCGATCTCCCGCGTCGCGTACTCGGACAACGTGAGCCCGCCTCCGTGTCGCGCGATCGCGTCGGCGGCCTCGACAAAGGCCGCGCGGGTGCCGGCACCCTCGGCCAGAAACGGCCGGAGGTCCTCGGCGGTGGCCGCCGAAAGTCGCGGCACGGCCTGCTTGAGCGCCCGGTAGCACGCGGGGCCGATCGCGTTCAGGTGCACGTGCACCGGGTGAAAGGCCAGCACGAGCGGCGCGAGGTCGAGGGGGGGCGAGAGCGGGTGCCCGCCCGCGAGGGCGAACGCGTCCTCCCACAGATAGGGCACGCGGACCAGACTCCCGCGCAAGCGGCGATGGGCGAACGGGCGAGTGGGCGCAGCGCCTGGCAGGAACAGCGAGGCCTCGATGCGCAGCGGCGTGCGCTCGAGCAACAGATCGAGGAGCTCGGTGGACTGCACGAGGCCATGCGCCCGCGCCGCACGCGCGTCGGGCACGATCGAAAGGCAGTGATCGAGCACCGCCTCGGGGCG
The DNA here is from genome assembly GCA_023248855.1 of Myxococcales bacterium. Lineage (GTDB taxonomy): Bacteria > Myxococcota_A > Polyangia > JAHFDS01 > JAHFDS01 > JAHFDS01. The sequence continues at coordinate 5,982 of JAHFDS010000207.1, read as the reverse complement.
CTCGCCGTGGCTCGAGCCGGGCAAGAAATTGGGGTGGACGCCGAGCTCGAACAGGCCGGGGTGATCGCGCAGGCGATCGATGGCGGGGCTCGGGTGGGTGACGAACCAGGTCGCCTTGACGTGGCGCGTGATCAAGAGCTCGGCCACCGCGTCGATGGCGCAGTCCGGCGCCCAGTCGACGTCGAGCGTCAGGCAGAGCGCGCGCGGGGGGACGCCCGCGCCGAAGGCCTGCGCAAAGGGCACCGTGCCGAGCACGTGCGCCTCGGCGGCAGTGGCGGACGAGCCGCGGCGGATCTGGCGTGCGAGCGCGGCGCCGATCGCGAGGCCCGCGGCGTGCAGCGCGATCATGGGGCGCGGGCCGAGGAAATCGGTGGGCACCGACAGGTGGGGGGGCGGTGAGAAGACCTCCGGCGCGCAGCGCAGCCCGGCGGCGACGAGGCTTGCGCGGTCCACGGCGCCAGCCAGGTGGGCGATCGCGAGCGCGGGGTTGGTCGCGGCGATCGTCCGGGCGTCGAGCACGCCGCCGACGAGCGGCGTTCTGTCCACGTTCTCGGCGAAGAGCAGCGCCTCTGCGCGGGCGATGGCGGCCCTGGCGCGCGGGCTTGCGAGCTCGCTGGGCACGAGCGAGGTGACGATCGCGCCGGCCGCCAGCAGCAGCGCCGCGGCCTCGTCGCCGAGCGGACCGCGCCCCACGATCACGACCCGCGTGCCGATGCCTTCGAGGCCGAGGGCGTAGAGCAGCTTGAGCGCGAGGTGCCCGGTGTAGGCGAGCGTGCGCAGCGCGGGGTGGCGCTCGTTCGTGCCGAGGACCGGCAGCCCGAGGCGGCGGCAGCTCGCGAGGTCGAGCTCCTCGGGTCGGTGCTCCCAGGTCTCCCACATGAGCGCGATCGCCGCGCCGGGTCGGAGGCGGCGGAGCAGGGCCTGGTCGAGGGGGCGCAGCGCACCGAGGTTGGTGATGACGTCGGCCTCGGCGACGCGTGGGTCGTCACGGGCGATGGGCTCGAGCAGGGCCTCGACGCCGAGCGCGCGGGCGGCCTCGCGAGTGGCCGAGATCGCGTCGGACGCGCTGCCGTGACGGCCGTCGCGAGCCACGCACAGGACCTTGCGCGCCCCGGCGCGCCCCGCGAGCGCGGCCGTGAGGGCGTAGGACCCCGTGGCCGCCTCGGTCAGCACGACCAACCTCGCGAGGTCGAGCGCCAAGGTCCCCCTGGCCTCGTCGATCAGCTGGTGCACGCGCGGCAGCACCGCTCCACGATGCGTCCAGCGGGCGCCGGGTCACTTGACGGCGAGCAAGTCCGGGACGGAGGGGCGATCGAAGTACCAGAGCAGGAACCGCCGGGCGGTGGGCGGGCGCAGACGCTTCATCGTCCCAGCTTGGGCCCCTGGCGCCGGCCGAAGTTGCTGCCGGTCAACTGCCGGGTCAGATGCGCAACGTCGTTTACCGCGCCGGGGCGCCGGACGCCGCCTCGCTGATCTGCCGCATGATCTCGCGCTCCTCGGGGCCGGCCTGCGCCGCGAGCTCACGCTCGACGCCGGACGTGGCGGCGCGGAAGCGCTCGAGCTCGGCCGGCTCGGGCCGCACCACGGTGATGCCCCGCTGCTTCATGTTCGCGAGGAGCTCCGCCTCGAACACCTCTGCGGCGGCCTCGCCGCGCCGGTCGACCTCGTCGAGGCCGTCGGTGAGGCGCGCGCGCGCCGATCGCGACAGGCCTTCCCACGCCGCCTTCGAGAACACGACCACGGCGATCTGGGGCACGTGCTGTGTGAGCGTGCAGTGCTTGATGCGCTCGATGACCGAGGTCGCGTAGAGGAACGCGGCCGGCACGTCGAGCACCTGGAAGCGCTCGCTTTCCATGGTGACCGAGAGCTCGTTCAAGGGGGCGTACTTCGGCACGGCGCCCAGTGCGCGCCACATCGCCTCGTGCACCGCCGAGTCCTGCGAGCGCGCCCGCAGTCCCTTGAGGTCGGAGACGGTGCGGATGGGCCGATCGGTCGACGAGAAGCTGCGCCAGCCGATCGCGCCGAGGGTGACGAGGACCAGCCCGCGCCGCCGGAACGCCGCCTGGATGCTCGCGATCTGCCCGCGCCTGAGCCTGCGCAGCACGGCCTGCAGGCCCGGCAGGTCGCGGAACCGGAATGGCAGCTCGAGCGTGCGCAGCTCGGGTACCCTCGTGACGATCGCGCCCAGGCTCCCGCTCCAGACCTCGATTCGACCCTGGCGCAGAAGGTCGAGCGTCGAGAGCTCGTCGCCGACCACGCCGCCGAAGCGCCGCTTGAAGCGTACCTCGCCCTGCACGTTCTGCTCGATGCGCGTCGCGATGGCCTCGGTGACGTCGGCAAACACCGACTGCTCGGGCGCGATGGCCGCCCAGGTCCACGTCCTGGGCGCGGACGCCGCGGGCGACGGCAGGAGGAGGAGGGCGGCGACCAGGACCGCCCGCGCAGCAGGCATGCCGCTCGATTCTACCCGTTGTGCCGAGGGTCGACGATGCCCTCTGGACGGACGGGCGGGGGGCGTGACGTCACTCGGCGACCTTGTGACGTCACGGCACAACGGGTGTCAAGTCGGCCGTGCTACGCGCGCTTGCCTGTGAATTCCCACGATCCTGCGTCGGGCACATCCGTTGCTCCGCGGGGGCGTGGCGCAACGGACGCGCCGGCAAAGCGAGGTCAACCATGTCTTGTCTCCGATCCCTCAGGGCCTTCACGGGCCTGCTCCTGTCGATCCCGCTCGCCTGCGGGCCGGCAGGCCCGGCTGACGAGGCGCCGCCCGAGGACGACGACGCCTTCGACCCCGGCAAGGCCGACAGCGCCACGGGCACGGCGGACTCCGCAGTGCGCAGGGCCTATCTCAACGGCACTGGCGCCGAGTACATGCGGCTCGTGCGCGCGCGCATCGACGAAGCGCATCACCTGTCGCCCGGTTCGAACCTCAAGCGCCTCGAGACGACGATCGCAGCGGGGCAGGCCGGCGGCTTCGACGGCCTCGAGTCCCTCGTGCTGCTCCACTTCGACTGCACGGCTCGCACGACCGACAGTGCGGTGCAGACCGGGCGCACCCGCGCGATGGCGACCCTTCGCACCACCAAGAAGACCAGCCTGCCCGTGCCGGCAACCAGTCTCAAGTTCCTGGGCGCGCCGAAGCCACAGCTCCCGGAGCGTTTCGCTACCTGCAACGGCATGCTGGAGCGCACGATCGATGGTCGCGCGGTGCGCACGCTGCTGCAGGCAGCGGTCAAGGCAACGGCGGTCGACACCGATCGGCTCCTGACGGGGGGCCTGCGGAGCCTGCTCGCGGCGCCGGTCATCAAGGCGGGCCTCTGCGCCCTGCCCGCGCGCGCGGACCAGCACGGGCGCGTGGCCCAGAGCGAGCTCGTCCGCGTAGGGACGTGCACCCGGGAGGGAGTGAGCGGCGGCGCGGGCGCATTTGACCGCCTCTGCCAGCAGCTCGAAGGGGCCACGAGCGGCTCGAGCGGGGGCGCCGATTTTGGGTCCTGGACGAACCTCTATGCCTCCCAGCCGGCCGCGAGTGCGAGCCTGCTCGAAAGCGCGCTCGGTGGCGCGGACAACGTGGCCCGGCTGCGTGATCTGTGCGCCGGGCGCGGGGCGCTGTCGGGCGGCGCAGGCCGCATGGGGGTCGATCCGCTGGACGGCTTCGCGAGCTCCGAATGCATGACCGGCACGGCCGAAGAGGTCCAGAAGACCGCCGAGACGACGAACCTCCTCCTCACGTGCGTGGCCGGGTCGATGGGCGCGAACGGCAATCCACTGGCCGACGGCGGGGAGGGTACGGCCTTCCTGGAGGCGACCCACGTTGTGGCCGGCCTCGTGGAGGTCTTCATCATCCTCCTCGAGAACGTGGCCCAAGTGGCGTCTGACAAGGATAGGGCCCAGCTGCTGGAGTGGGTCGCAGGCCTGGAAGAAGGCGTGGTCGTGACCGGCCTGGCCTGGGCGGGTCTGATGTCCGTGCTCGCGCTCATGGGCTCGGAGATGCTGAACGGGATGATAGAGAATTCAGCAGCAGAGCGGATGGACCCCAACTGGTGCATGTCCCGGCCCTGCCACGGCGAGGGCAGCGCGATGCCCTCTGGCGGTGGCGGGGGCGCGGGAGACACCGGGATGGCCGGCAGCGGAATGTCCACCGGAGGCACCACGTCCGGCGATGGCATGACCGGCAGTGGCTCGATGACGCCGACGGGCGGCGGTACGATGGGTGGAACGCTCCCGGGCAGCGGGATGCCCGGCTTCGACCCGCAGAACCCGGCGTGCCGGGAGCTCGCGAACCGCGGCTACTTGAACGGTCGCAAGCACCTGTTCGATGATCTCTTCGACCGGAGCCGCCGCTGGCCGCAGCCGAACGTCAGCTACCCGACGTTCGACTCGAGCGTGGCGCCGCACCCGGACTCCTGTGGTGCGTCCGGCGGTGACGTAGGGCCCGGCGCGCAGTGCTCGTCGCTCGTGATGTGCAGCCCCGGAACCCAGCTCGATCGAACCTGCCAGTGCGTGGCCTCCCGCGGGGGCCCCGATCGCGCGACGCTCAGCCAGTGCGCCGCGGTCCGCTGCGCGAACGGCGTGATCGCCCAGCCGGCTGGCCGGTTCGGCTGCCAGTGCGGCAGCGACGCGCCGGAAGATCCTCATCTTCCCGGCGACCCCACGGGTCCTGGCGGCCCCACCGATCCCACGGGCCCGGGCGGCCCCAGCGGCCCCTCCGGCCCCGTCGGTCCCCCGCCTCCGCCTGGCTTCTGAGACCACCTGGGCCCGCCTTCTATTCGCACCTCCCCACACACCTGCGGGGTCGATTGAACGCAGAGACCGGGGACAATCGCCTATGATCGGCGGGTGCGGCGGCTTCCGGTGCTCCTCTGGATCGTCGCGTGGCTGGTGCCGGGGGCCACCGCGGGGGATGAGCCGGTGACGCTCCGCGTCGGCACGATCGCGCCGGAGGGCTCGCCCTACTACGACGCCTGCGTCTCCGGCGCGCGCACGATCACGAAGACCACCAAGGGCGCGGTGCGCATCAAGGTCTTCCCGGCGGCGTCGATGGGGGACGAGGCGCAGATCATGGCGAGCGTGCAGGCGGGCCGCCTGGACGGCTTCGCAGGGTCGGCGGTCGCGGCGTTCGAGCAGGTCCCGGAGCTGGCCCTGTTCGAGCTCCCCTATCTGTTCTCCGGCAGCGCCGAGGTGGATCGCTCCTTTTCCGCCGTCTGGCCGCAGCTGCGCAAGGCGATGGCGGCCCGCGGCTACGAGGCCCTTGCCTACACCGAGGTCGGGTTCCGGCACCTCGGCACCAAGAAGCCGATCGCGACCCTCGACGATCTGCGCAAGGCGCGCATCCGCACGATGCCGGCGCCCGCGTATGCGCGCTTCTGGAAGCTCGCGGGCGTCCCCGCGGTAGGCATGGGCACGCCCGACGTGGTCGGCAGGCTGGAGCAGGGCGAGCTCGACGGGTTCGACTCGGCGATCACGATGATGTTCGCGGCGAGCCTGCACCTTTACATCAAGCACCTCACCCTGACCGGGCACACGTTCCAGCCGGGGATCGCGCTGCTGGGTCCCGAGGCGAGAAAGCGCATCCCGCCGAGCGTGCTGCCGCACGTTTTCGAGGGTATGGCGGCCGAGATCAAGGAGTCGATCCGCCGGGTCCGTGAGGTCGAGCTGGGTTTGCTGGCCTCGCTGCCTGGCGTTGGCGTCGCCGTGGTGCCGGCCTTGCCGGCCGTGCTCGAGCACCTGCGCACCCACGCGGTCACCGTGCGCGCCGAGTGGCGCAAGGCCGCCACGCCGACGGGCAAAAGGCTGTTCGACACGATCGCGAAGCTGCTCGCGGCGAGCCGAGGCTGAAGCCCAGGGGGGCGGCGGAGCCTCCCCGGGGCCTCTGGATCCTCTGTAACTCCGGCTGGATTGGCGTCGTCTGGCGTGGGCACGCGGTGTGCTCGAGCAGGAGGCATGGTCCAAGCGTCGATCGATCCCCGCACGCTCTGTCGC
>JAHFDS010000629.1 GCA_023248855.1 Myxococcales bacterium | reverse complement strand
CCTCGGCCGCCAGCTCGGGGCGCTCGACGAGCGCGTCCGCTACGCCGGCCACCGTCCCTCCCGAGACGAGCTCGCGGCCATGATCCGCCAGCTCGAGCTGATCGCGCGCATGCGCTACCCCGACCCCGTTGGAGCCCCCAAAGAAGCCATGAGTAGCCAGCCATGAACCTGCAAGCCATCACCGACCAGATCCAGTCCACCGGCGGCTTCGTCGGCCGCCTCTCCGACGAGATGGGCAAGGTCGTCGTCGGACAGACCTACCTCGTCGAGCGCCTGCTCGTGGGCCTGCTCGCCGACGGGCACGTGCTCGTCGAGGGCGTGCCGGGCCTGGCCAAGACGACGGCCGTCAAGACGCTGGCCGACTGCGTGCACGCGAGCTTTCGCCGCATCCAGTTCACGCCTGACCTTCTGCCCGCGGACCTCGTGGGCACGCAGATCTTCGAGCCGCAAAAGGGCGAGTTCCGTGTCAAGCAAGGCCCGATCTTCGCCAACCTCGTGCTCGCGGACGAGATCAACCGCGCCCCCGCGAAGGTGCAGTCCGCGCTGCTCGAGGCCATGCAGGAGCGACAGGTCACGATCGGTGAGCGCACGTTCCCGCTGCCGGATCCGTTCCTCGTGCTGGCGACGCAGAACCCGATCGAGCAAGAGGGCACGTACCCCTTGCCCGAGGCGCAGGTCGATCGCTTCATGCTCAAGCTACGCGTCACCTACCCGACGATGGACGAGGAGCGCGAGATCATGGCGCGCCACGGGACGCGCACGCGCACGACGGTGCAGCCGGTGGTCTCGCCCGAGGAGCTGCTCAAGGCGCGCGACGTCGCCGACCAGATCTACGTCGACGCCAAGCTGCAGAAGTACATCGTGAGCGTGGTGTGCGCGACGCGGACGCCCAAGGCTTTTGGCCTGTCCGAGCTCGGCCCGCTCATCCAGTACGGCGCGTCGCCGCGCGCGTCGATCGCGCTCCTGCGCGCCACCAAGGCGTACGCCTTCATCAAGGGGCGCGCGTACGTCTCGCCGCAGGACGTCAAGGACATCGGGCTCGACGTGCTGCGCCACCGCGTCCTCCTGTCCTACGAGGCGGAGGCCGAGGACCTCTCCAGCGACGACGTGGTGCGCAAGATCTTCGACCGCATCGACGTTCCGTAGAGGCGCGCATGCTGCCGGCCGAGGTCCTCAAGCAGATAAAGGGCATCCAGCTCAAGACGAGCCACCTCGTGTCGTCGGTGCTGGCGGGCCAGTATGAGAGCGCGTTCAAGGGGCGTGGCATGGAGTTCTCAGAGGTGCGCGAGTACCAGCCCGGCGACGACGTGCGCGCCATCGACTGGAACGTGACCGCGCGCATGGGTGCGCCGTTCATCAAGGAGTTCCGCGAGGAGCGCGAGCTCACGGTGATGTTGCTGGTCGACGTGTCGGCCTCCGGAGAGTTCGGCACCGTGCGGCGCATGAAGAACGAGGTCGCAGCCGAATTCGCGGCGGTGCTCGCCTACGCCGCCATCCGGAACCAGGACAAGGTGGGCCTCGTGGTGTTCTCGGATCACGTGGAGAAGTTCATCCCGCCCAAGAAAGGGCGCTCGCACGTCTGGCGCGTCATCCGCGAGATCTTGACGCACGAGACCGCACACCGCCGCGTGGGCACCCGGCTCGACCTCGCGCTCGAGTTCCTGTCGAAGGTGACCGCGCGCCGCACCGTGACGTTCCTGCTGTCGGACTTCCTGTCGGACGGCTACGAGCGCGCGCTGCAGATCGGCGCCCGCCGCCATGACGTGGTCGCGGTGCGCATCGGCGACCCGCGCGAGTCGGCGCTGCCGGCGGTGGGCCTGGTCGAGCTCGAGGACGCCGAGACCGGCGAGGTCATCCTCGTGGACACGAGTGACCCGGCCGTGCGCGAGGGCTTCGCGCGGCTCGCGGGCGAGCGCGATCAGGCGCTCTCGCAGAGGCTGCGGCGGCTCGAGATCGACCTCGTGGAGATCGACACCGAGCGGCCGTACGTGGATGCGCTGGTGCGCTTTTTCCACAAGCGCGAGCGGAGGATCCGCAGGTGACGCCGCCGACGGAGCGCATCGTCGTCCGGCGCAAGGTCTTCGACCGGCAGTCGGTGTTCTTCCTTGGCGTGCACCTCGTGCTCGCGGGCGCGATCGTGGCGGTGGTGCTGTCGGGCCGCCGGCCGGCGGAGGCTCCGGGGCCGATGCGCGAGCTCGGCGGCCGGCTGCGCGGGGCGGGCCTGCCCTCCGAGGCGCTCTGGGCCTACGAGCGCGCGGCCCTCGACTTGCAGCTCGGCGGGGTCGAGCGGGCCAAGCTCGCGCTCGCAGCGGGGGACCTGGCCGAGCAGCTCGGCCGCACCGAGGAGGCGCTGCGGTTCTGGCACCTGGTCGAGGTGCTCGATCCTCACTCGCCCGACAAGGCCGACGTGGGCACGCGGGTCGTGCGCGGCCTCGAGCGGCTCGGCAAGACCGCGGCGGCGGACCAGGCCCTGGCCGCGCGCACGGCGCGCACCGGGACGCTGCAGCAGGGCGGGGAGGTGGTCGCCAAGATCGGCGGCGACGAGATCACGATGGCGGACGTGGACAAGGCGCTCGAGGGGCTGCCGCCCGAGATGCGCGCGCAGGCGGAGAAGCGCGGCGAGCGTAAGAGGCTGGTGCAGCAGTACGTGGCCGAGGAGGTCCTGTATCGCAAGGCCAGGAAGCTCGAGCTCGACAAGGATCCGACCGTACGGCAGCAGCTGGATCTGGTCGGCCGCAAGCTGGTCGTGCAGCGCCTCGTCGAGCGCGAGGTGGCGAGCAAGCTCACGGTGGACCCCAAGGACGTGGAGACCTTCTGGAAGGCCAACCAGGCTCGCTTCGGCGGAAAGCCGTTCTCGGAGGTCAAGGGCGAGGTCGAGCGGGCCTACCGCGGCGAGAAGATCCAGGCGGGCGCGCAGCACATGCTCGAGGACGCGCTGCGGCAGTCGGATGTGGTGGTGAAGTGACCCCGGGGGTCGGGCTACGGGCTCCGGGCTGGATCGCGGCAGCGGCGCTCGTGATGGGCGCGATGGCGTGCGGCAAGAAGGTGGAGCTGCCGAGGGCGGCCTTGCCGCCGGTCGTGCTGTCGGCGGGGGTGGACAAGGCGGCGGCGACCACGGGCGACGTCATCACCTACACGGTGACGATCGATCAGGACGACAAGGCCGAGGTCAAGGCGGGCGATTTCGGCGCGGCGATCGCGGGGTTCCGGCTCGAGGACATCACCGACGAGACGCCGCGCGCGGAGCCGGGGCGCAAGCGGCGCGTGGTGCGCCACAAGCTGCGCGCGGACCTGGTCGGCTCGTACGTGCTGCCCGCGCTCGAGGTGCCGTGGAAGCTCGGCGACAAGAGCGACGTCGCCCGCACGCCGGCGATCTACGTCGAGGTCAAGACCGTGCTCAAGCCCGGCGAGGAGCAGAAGCTCGCGGACC
>JAHFDS010000206.1 GCA_023248855.1 Myxococcales bacterium | reverse complement strand
CGGCGTGCACCAGGTGAGCGGACGCGCCGATCCGACGATCGAGCGTTGCCTGCTGAACCGGGCGGAGGCTGCGCGCTGGCCAAGCAAGGCCGCGGCAGGCGAATCCACGGGTCTCGAGGACCTGGCCGCGCCGACGGTGGCGCGCGCGGAGCAAGGGCCGCCGCGGGATCCGACCAGCTGGAAGGACTTCGCCGAGCGGAGATAGCAGGTCACAAGGCGGCGTGCGCCGCGCGCGCCTGATCGACCTCCTTGACCAAGCGATCGGCCTTGCCCCAGTGGGTCAGGAAGTCGGCGTAGGCGCGCTTGGCTTCCGGCTTGCGTCCGAGCCGCTCGTACACGCGCCCGAGCTGATAGCGCGCGAGGATCGCAAAGAAGCTGGACTGCACCGACCCACCCGCGTCGACCGACGTGGGCCGGATCCGCTCGATGCGTTGTAGGGCGCCGAGCGCGAGCGGCAGCGCTCCCTCGCCGATCGCGCACAGCCCGAAGTGGTAGAGCGAGCGCGTGCTCCGCTCCTCGGGCGACAGGCCCGCCGCAACGACCGCGGCACAGGAGCCGCAACCCTGCCGGGTCGCGGCCGCGCGCAGGATGTCGCGCTGCGCGATTCGCTCGGCGACGCCCCTCGGTACCCCCGCGAGCGCGTGGTCGATGGCGGGGCACCGGCCTTTGGCGAGGGATCGCTCGAAAGCGACCGTCGCCGCGGCGCCGAGCGCGCCCATCGAGCGGAAGACCTCCTCCTGGGTGCGCGCGTGGGTCTCGGCCGCCTTCGCATCGCCCATCCAGTCGGCCAGGCTGCGCAGGCTCTCGAGCGATTGCACGATCTCACCGTCGTTGCCGAACTGCCGGCCCTCCGATGCGGCCTGCTCGAAGGCGTCGAGCGCGGCGGCGAAGCGGCCCTCGAGCAGGGCGATGTCGCCGAGCCGGCGGTGCCCGCGCGCGCGATCGATCTGGTCGCCGCGCAGGAGCTTGGCCGCGATCGTCGCGGCCTCGTGGAGCCGCCCGGCCAGGATCAGTACGTCGGCCTGCGTCGCCAGCCGGTAGGGCGCCTCGCCGTAGACGAACAGCAGGTCCCGGACGTGACGCTCGGCGGCGTCGAGCCGCCGTTCGTCGAGGTCGACGGCGATCTGCGTCACCAGCGCCTGCTCGGCCTCGGGGGCGCGCTCGAGCCAGCGCGTCTGGACCGCAGCGGCCTCGTCGGCGCGGCCCCCGTCGCGCAAGAGGCGCTGCAGGTCGGCGCCGAACTGCAGCTCGGGGCGCTGCTCGTGCATGCGCTGCACGATCGAGATCGCAGCCTCCGTGCGCCGTTGCCCATCGAGCTCGAGCAGGAGGAGCCAGCCCGCGAGGAGGTCCTCGGGATGGTCCCGGACCAGCGGCTCGAGCAATTGCACCGCCTCCACGCCCTTTCCGACCGTGCTCGCGGCGATCGCCGAGAGCAGGCCCTGCCCCGCGGGATCGCGGCTCGGCTCCGTGATCTCCTGGCTGGCTCGCACGAGCATCGCCCTGGCGCGCGGCGAGCCATGCCCTTGCGCGGTCGCGAGCATCGCGAGCGCATGGGGCCAGCCGGGATCGCGCTTGAGCGCCTCTTCGAGGTGGCGCTCGCACGCCTGCAGATCGGTGGTGACGGCGGCGAAGAACTCGCGGAGGGTGCGCTCGTAGAGCGCGTACGCCTCGAACGACCGCGCGCCGACGTCGGACATGGCCTTTCGCTCGGCCGCGTCGGGCGTGCGGATGGGCTGCCCCGACGCGGCGACCTCGGAGATCTGCGTCGCGAGGGCCTCGACCGCGCCGACCATGGCCGTCGCGCGCACGGGTCGCAGCGCCCGGGATCGTCCGCCGCTCGGGCCGAGCCCGGCGGTCACCTGCAGCCCGTCGGAGTCCCGGTGATGCGAGAGCGACACCTCGACGCTGGCCTGCTCGACGCCGTCGACCACACGCAGGCGCCGCTCGTGATCGCGCAACCTGGCCGCCAGCAGGCGAGCCAGCGCCCTGCCAGCCCACGCGCTGTCCGTGGGCTCGAGGCCAGCCACGCGGATCGCGATCCGCCGGTCCTGTGACGGCAGGCGGCCGCGCTGCCACCAGGTCCCCACGAGGCCCAGCGCGACCACAGCTCCTATCGCCAGGGCGACCGTCACGCGAGGCCACAGCGGCCTTCGCGGTGCAGGCAAGGGAGGCAGGGGGCGCTCGCCGGTCTCGCTGGTCAGGGTGTCGAGCTCGCCGCGCAGCTCGATCGCGCTGGCGAAGCGTGCCGAGGGATCCGGCACGAGGCAGCGATCGATGACGCGGCTGAGCCAGTCCGGCAGCTCGGGCCTCAACGTCGCGAGCGGCTGGGTCTCCCCCTGGCGACGTAACACGACCAGCGAAGCGAAGGTGCGGGCCACGTGAGGGCGAGATCCCGCCGCGGCCTCGTACAGCACGAGGCCGAGCGCGTAGACGTCCGAAGCGGCGCTGGCTTCGCCGCCCTGCAGCTGCTCCGGCGCCATGTAGAGCGGGGTGCCGATGATCTGCCCCTCGGTGGTCCGCGCCTCGGGGGGGGGCGGTTGGTCGCTCGAGGGTGGCTGGGCCGGTGCGCCCTGCAGGCGAGACACGCCGAAGTCCGTGATGACCGGGCGACCGCTGTCCGCACGCAGGATGACGTTGGCGGGCTTGAGATCCCGGTGGACCACGCCCGCTCGATGCGCTGCGGCCAGCGCGCGGGTCAGGTCCTTGGCGAGGCGCACCAGGTCTTGCACGTCGAGTCGCCCCGCTTGCAGCCGCTCGGCGAGGGTCTCGCCGGCCACGTACTCCATCGACAGCGCGAGCCGGCCGTCGAACTCGAGCAGATCGTGCGTCCTGACGACGCCGGCGTGAGTGACCTTGAGCGCCGCGTGCAGCTCGCGTCGGAGGCGCGCGATGTCACTCGAGTGTCTCTTGGGGTCCGACAGCAGCTTGATCGCGACGACGTGATCGGCGACCCGGTCATGCGCGCGGAACACGGTGCCGAAGGCGCCTTGCCCGAGTCGGGCCAGGACCTCGTAGCGCCCTCCGAGCACGTCGCCGACCCTCGGATCGCCGAGGGTAGCACCGCGCGGAGGTTCCGCGGCAGACTTCGGCAGCCGCCCCGCACGCGCGTCGTGGGTGGTGAGCGTCTCCCCGACGTCCACCAGCTCCGCCGCCGCGGTCTCGCCGAGCGGAGCCACTGTCCTCTCGCCTTCCTCGTCGTCTCCGGGAGGCGCCGGCTCGGCATCCTGCTGCGGGGTCCGTGCCCTCGTCATTGTCCTTCGCTGGTCGAGCCCGGCAGACGAGCTCGCTCCGGATCGGAGCGTACCATCCAGCGGCAACGCCGCGGTCGTCACGGTCGGCGCATTGCGGGTCGGCGTACCGGATGCGACAATGCCGGGCGGTGTCCACCGAGGAAGAGGAGCGCACGCTGATCGAGCAGGCGTTCCACAAGATCGGCCGCGACTCGCGGAGCTTCGACGCGCCCCCGACGACCACCGGAGAGTCGAGGCGCTTCGAGAGCCTGGGCACGGTCACGGATGGCTTCGCGTCGCTGCTGAGGCGCACGAGCCTCGGTCCTGGCGATCTGGTCGCGGATCGGTACGTGGTCGAGCGCCTGCTGGGCGGCGGCGTGATGGGGCAGGTGTACCTGGCACGGCACGCGGCGATCTCGCTCGAGGTCGCGGTCAAGCTCATCCATCCCCACCTCATGCAGCAGCCCGACCTGCGCCAGCGCTTTCACCGGGAGGCGCAGGCGATCGCGTCGATCCAGCACCCGAGCGTCGCGCGCTTCATGGACCTCACGATCGGCGATCCGACGGCGCTGGTCATGGAGTACGTGCCAGGTCCCACGCTCGAAGAGGTGCTCGCGCGCGACGGGTGCCTGTCGGTCGAGCGGGCCCTCGAGATTGCCATCCCGCTCGCGTGGGGGCTCGCGGCGGTGCACGGCGCGGGGATCGTGCACCGCGACCTCAAGCCCGCGAACATCGTCCTTGCGCCCGTGCCGGGGGACACGTGGGTGCCGAAGATCATCGACTTCGGCATTGCGAAGGTCCTGCCCACCGGCGAGAGCGACCAGAAGCTGACCCGGGTCGGCGAGATCATGGGGACCGGGCTCTACATGGCGCCGGAGCAGTACGCGGGGGAGGCGGGCGCCGGCTCGGACATCTACGCGCTCGCGACCATCCTCTACCAGATGCTCGCAGGCCGGACGCCGTTCATCGAGCTCAGCAACCCGATGCAGGCCTACTACAAGAAGCGGAACGAAAAGCCCCCGGGGCTCTGCGAGCTGGTGCCCGACGCCCCGGAGGCGCTTGAGCGCGCCCTGGCGCGGGCGCTGGCGGTCGAGCCTGCAGAGCGGCCGGCCTCCATGCTGGCGTTCGCGGGCGAGCTCGAGGCCGTTCGGGCGCCGAGCCCGCGACCAGTCTCGCTGCCGCCGCCGGTCGTGATCCAGGCGCCGCCGAGCCTGGGCCTCGTGGTGCTCGGGGCGGCGCTCGGCGCGGTCGTGGGTGCAGCCGCCACCTACCTCGCGTTGCATCGCTGATGCGAGCCGATGCAGGAGCTCCATCCAGGCTTCGACGCGATCGGGTTCGAGCAGCGCTCGGGTGGGCGGTACCGCATCCTGCGCGTGCTCGGGCAGGGCGGCATGGGGGTCGTCTACGAGGCCATGGACATCGAGCGCGGTCACCCGGTCGCGCTCAAGACCGTCAGGGCCCCGAGCCCCGAGCTCATCTACCGCCTCAAGCGCGAGTTCCGCACGCTGGCGGAGCTCGCGCACCCGAACCTCATCACGCTCTACGACCTCACCGTCACGGAGCGGAGCTGCTTTTTCACGATGGAGCTGGTCGAGGGCGCCGATCTGCTCGAGTGGATCCGGGGCAAGCCTGCCGGGAGCAACCAGGACACGCTCCCACCGCTGGAGGATGAGCCTCTCAGGGACGCGGCCTGCACGCGCCCTGGTGGAACCTTCGACGAGACCCGGCTCCGGAGCGCCTTCGGGCAGCTCGCGCTCGGCGTCCACGTGCTCCACGAGGCCGGTCAGATGCACCGCGACATCAAGCCGACGAACGTGCGGGTCACCCCGCAGGGGCGCGTGGTGCTGCTCGACTTCGGGCTCGCGCTCGCGACCGATCAGCACGACTCGACCGCAGGGAAGGTCGTCGGCACCGTCGCGTACATGTCGCCCGAGCAAGCGCTCGGCGACCCCTCGGTCGGCATCGCGACCGACTGGTACGCGATCGGCGCGGTGCTCTACGAGGTCCTGACGGGCACGGTCCCGTTCCAGGGGCCCGTGCTGCGCGTGCTCGCCGACAAGCAGACGAAGGAGGCGGCGCCCCCGTCGAGCCGGCAGGCGGGTCTGCCGGCTGATCTCGACGCCCTGTGCGTGGCCCTCCTGCGACGCAACGCGGCCGATCGTCCCCTGGGGCCCGAGGTGCTGCGCAGGCTCGGGGTCGCGGTCGAGGACGGGGTGTCCTCGAGCTGCCTGTCGGTGATCCATGCGGCCCCGTTCACGGGCCGCACGCAGGAGCTCGCTTACCTCGAGGCGACCTGGGACGCCGTGGCGAGAGAGGGGCTCCAGATCGCCCTGGTCTCGGGGCCCGCGGGCTCGGGGAAGACCGCTCTTGTGCGCGCGCTCGACGAGCGCCTCGAGACGCGCGGGGCGCAGGCCATCGTGCTCGCGGGGCGGTGCTTTGCCCGCGAGAACGTGCCCTACGACGCGCTGGACGGGGTCGTGGACGGCCTGTGTCGCGTCTGGGCGCGCCTGCCGGGCGAGGAGGCGCTGGCCCTCTTGCCCGACACCGATGGCTGGCTGCTGTCGCGCCTCTTTCCGGTGCTCGGCCGCGTGTCGGTCGTGGCGCGTGCCCCGGTCGAGCGTCGCTTGACGACCGACGCCCAGGCGCTGCGCACGCGCGCGTTCGGGGCGCTGCGGCAGGTCCTGTGCAAGCTGGCGGCGAAGCGTCCCGTGCTGCTCCAGCTCGACGACCTGCAGTGGATCGATCCGGATACGCTGGCGTTGCTCGAGGAGCTGCTCCGTCCCCCGAACGCTCCCCGGATGCTGGCCGTCCTGGCCGCGCGCGACGACGACCTGGAGGCCCTGAGCCGGCTCGCCACGCGCTACGCCCGGGACGCCACGCACGTCTCCTTGCGGCCGCTCGACCGGGCCTCGACCGAGGAGCTGGCGCGCTCGTTGCTCGGCCCTGCGGCCACGCCGGCCCTCTGCAAGCGCATCGCCCGCGCGTCGCGCGGCAGCCCTGTCTTCGCGACCGAGCTGGCGCGCTATGTGCTGACGGTCGGCGCCTCCGCGATGACCGACGAGCCCATCCGCCTCGAGCAGGCCATCCTGGCCCGCATCGGGGCGCTCGGCGAGCACGCCCGTCGGGTGGTGGATCTGCTCGCGGTCTCGCGGAGCCCGCTGACGCTGCGGGCGTTGCAGGTGGCGTCGGGGCTCGAGCCCGCGTCACTCGACCGTGCGGTGCGCCTTCTGCGCGTGCACCACGTCGTGGTGGGGCAGGGCGTGCGCCAGGAGGACAGCCTCGAGATCCCGAGCGCGAAGGTGCGCGAGGCCGCGTTCTGCGCGCTGTCACGCGAGGCGGTGAAGGCGGCCCACCGGCAGATCGCGAGCGCGCTGGTGGAGACCGGGGACGGCACCTCGGAGGCGCTCGCCGTGCACTGGCTCGCCGCCGGGGCTTCAGAGCTCGGCGCGTCCCACGCGCGCGCGGCGGCGGACGAGGCCTTCGCGTGCCTCGACTTCGCCCGGGCGGCGCGCTTCTACGAGCTGGTGCTCCAGCACGCCAGCTTGCCCCGGGAGGCCCGCGCTGCCTTGCTGGTGAGCCACGGGGACGCGCTCTCGTTCGGTGGGCGACCCCGCGAGGCTGCCCGGGAGATGATGAGCGCCGCCGAGCTCGTGAGCGCGACGCAAGGGCTGTCTCTGCGGCGGCGCGCGGCCGAGGAGCTGCTCCGTGGCGGATACGTGGAGGAAGGATTGGCCGAAACGGGGGCGCTGCTCGACCAGTTCGGCCTCCGGCTCCCGGTCACGACGCGCGGAGCGCGATGGTCGATCCTGCTGCGCCGGTGCTGGCTCCGGCTGCGTGGGCTCGGCTGGCGCAGGCGCGACGAGAGCGAGCTGTCCGCGCGCGCGCTGCTCTGCTGCGATGCCCTCGGCTCGACGGCGCTCGGGCTTGGCCTGGTCGATCCGCTGCGGGGCCTCGACGCCCACGTCCGTCACCTCCTGTCGGCTCTCCGCCTGGGCGAGCCGAGCCGCGTCGGCCGGGCGCTGGTGTTCGAGGCCAGCTTCCTGGCGGCGTTCGGCCGCGCCGGGCGCGCGCGGCGCGCCAGCGAGCTGGCCTTTCGCATCGCCGAGCAGACCGACGACCCGAACCTCTTCGCCACCGCCTGCTGGTCGGACGGGATGCGACGCTACTTCACGGGGCGCGAGTTCAAGGAGGCGCAGCATCGCCTGCGCGACACCGCGCAGCTGTTCGAGGAGAGCACGCGGTCGGGCTGGGAGGTCGCGACCGCCAAGCTCTACCAGTGCTTCTCGCTCGCCTACCTCGGCGAGCTGCGGACGCTCGGCGAGCGCGTGCGCACCCTCGTGGCGGAGGCGGATCGCTGCGCGGACCGCTTCTCGTCGGTGAACTACCGCGCGCGCCTCGGCATCGTGTGGCTCTCGCAGGGCGAGGTCGGTCACGCGCTGGAGGACATCGATGTCGCGATGTCGAGCTGGGTCCCGATCGAGCGGGGCTATCTGGTGCAGCACTGCTACGCGCTGTACGGGCGCTGCGAGGCGCTCCTGTATCAGGGCCGACCGCGCGAGGCTGTGGAGCACCTGCTGCGCGAGCTGCCGCTGCTCGCGCGGTCGCGGCTCCTCGACGTGCAGCTGCTCCGCGTCGAGATGCTCTACCTGCGCGCGCGCTGCGAGCTCGCCCTCGCGGCCCGGGAGCTGGCGCTTCGGCCCGTCATGCTGGCTTCCGCCCGGCGTCACGCGCACAAGCTCGGGCGCCTGGGACCGCTCGGGCACGCCCTCGGCCGGCTGGTCCTTGCGGGGGTCGAGTGGCTCGGACCGAGCCCTGGCCAGGCGATCGAGAGCCTGCGCGCCGCGGCCGCGGAGCTCGAGGCCTGCGAGGCGTTCCTCTACGCCCGCGCGGCCCGATGGACCCTCTCGCGCTGCGGTGGGACCCCCGAGGACGCGGCCTCGGTGGAGGCCGTGCGCTGGATGGGGGCCGAGCAGGTGCGCGAGCCGGATCGCCTGGCCGCGATGCTCATCCCGCTGGCGCCGGACGGGCCAGGGGGCCGCCAAGTCTAACGCCGCACCGACAGCAGGACCGCCGCCACCACGGCCAGCACGATCCCGACCGCGATGCCGAGCCACAGCTCCCGCCACACCCGCTTGACGGCGACGGCCCGGGTCTGGGCGCGCTCGGTCCTGGCCACCGCGTTCTCGGTGATCGCCTCGATGAACGTCCGCAGCTCGGTCTGCGCCTCGGGTCCGAAGCGCAGGAATCGCGCACCGTAACGGCAGGCGGTGCCGGCGGCCTGACGCGAGACGATCTGCGCCGCCAGCACGAAGCCCTCCTTCGCCTCACTGGCTCGAATCGCGACGCGGACCTCGGTGCCGAGCTTGAGCTCTTCGGACGACGTGAAGCCGATGCCGCCCTGGGAGATGTCGCGCAGGTAGGCGTTGGCGAGCTCGGCCGGCGTCGAGAAGGAGCAGTCCACGCGCATGGGGACGTACTCGGCCAGCGTCCGATCGTGCTTGCGGCGACCGAGCCCTTCCTTGCGCATCACGAGGCGCGAGACGTACTGCGCGAGGCGCTCGGCGTCGCGTGGCCCCAACTCCCCGAGGTTCACACCAACCCGGTAGATGGCTTGGGGGACGAAGCTCGGTTCGATGGCAGCGCAGATCGGACAGAGGTCCGGCTGGCCCGGGGCCCCGCCGTCCGTGACGCGCATGCGCGACGAGCCGCCGAGGGTGCTCTCCGGGTTGCGACGCACGGTGGTCGCGAGCTCCCGCGTGACGGGATCCCAGAACCCGGTCCACCCGCAGGTGAAGCAGTGGAACGTGGGGAGCTTCTGTCCGCCGCGCTCCACCGGCTCCGCCAGGAGCTGCGTGCGCGCGACCTTGCCCTCGAGCGTCAGGCCATCGGCCTCTCCGTCATCGGCCGGCAGCAGCACCTCGACGAGCGCACCCTGGGCTGGAGCGACCGGGGCCACGACGCTGGCCCCTCCGCGGCTCACGTCGCCGGGACCCTGATGGCGACCCTCGTGCACCAGCGTCGCCAGCTCGTCGAAGGCAATGCGCCGGTACCTCCGGCGATCGAGCCCGAACAGGCCGAGCGCGTCGTAGCGTGTGCTGCCGCCGTCCTCCGTGATCGGCGGCGGCTGCGAGGGCCGCGCCTCGGTGCTCTCGCCGAAGTCCCCCGTGGGCAACGGCACGCCGCGGGCCTGGCCGCTCTCGAGGCGGAAGCGTGTCATGCCGGACCGCGGGTGTGCGTGGGCCCCATCGGCTCACCGCAGGATGAAACAGGCCACCGCCACGGCCGCCAGGACGAGCCCGCCGATCAGCCAGCGCGTCCAGTGCGAGCGAGCCCGCGGGGCGTCGAGCGCCTCGAAGACGCCCGTCTCGAGGCCCTGCTGCTCTGGCGCCTTTTCGGGTGACGGGACGGGCGCCGCGGGCGCTGGCGGCTTCGCGCCCGATGAGGCGTGCAGCATCGAAGCGATGAGGTCGGTCTCGATGGCCTGAGGCCCCGGCTCGAGGTAGTCCTTCGCCGGCGGATCGGTCCCCCAGCTCTCCTGCAGGGCCTTGACGGCCGACGCGGCCGAGCGCGACAGCTCCTCGAAGCGGCTCGTGTCGAGCCCCAGCTCCCCAGCTGCCCGGGCGAGCGCGTCGGTCATCGCGCTCGCCGTCTGGAACCGCTTGGCCGGGTCCTTCTCGAGCGCGCGACCGAGCAGGGCGTCCACGCTCGCCGGAAGCCCGGGGACCACGGTCGAGGGGATGGCGGGGAGGTCGTCGACGTGGGCCAGCATGGTGAGATACGGCGAGGCGCGCTCGATCGGGCGCTGGCCGCAGAACAGCTCGTAGGCCACGCACCCGGCCGCGTACAGGTCCGCGCGCGAATCCACCGCGTTCCCGCAGGCCTGCTCCGGCGACATATAGAGCGGCGTGCCGAGCACCTCCCCGGTGCGCGTCAAGGAGGCATCGTCCTCCAGGTCGCGCGCCATGCCGAAGTCGAGCACCTTGATGCCGCTCTGGGCCTTCGACCGCCAGAGGAAGATGTTCGCCGGCTTGAGGTCGCGGTGCACGACGCCGCTCTCGTGCGCGACCCAGAGCGCGCCCAGCAGGGCCGCCGTCACGTCGACCGCGAGGGTGGGCCGGTCGTCGACCGGGCGCTCGAGCCGGCGTTCGAGGTCCTCGCCCTCGAGCAGCTCCATGACCAGGAAATGCAGGCCCTCGACCGATCGCCCGTAGGCGAGCACCTCGACGATGTTGGGGTGCCGGATGCGCCGGGCGATCTCCGCTTCCCGGCGAAAGCGCTGCACGAGCGTCGGCTGCTCCATCAGGGCGGGGTGCAACACCTTGACCGCGACCGGCCGTCCGTCGTGCTCGTCGTAGCACTCGAACACCGCGCCCACGGCTCCGCCGCCCAGCACCCGCGCGATGCGGTAGCGCTCGTGGAACAGCGTCCCCCGCGTGAGCGCGGCCGCCAGGTCAGCCCCTGGGCTGTGCGGCTCCACGAGGGTGTCGCGAGGTTCCACGCGGGACCATCATATCCCGAAGGGCGCCGTCTGCGTCTGGAGGAGGCGCCGCGCTGGACGCAGGCGGCTGCTTGCGACGCTTACGCCGATGCTGGAACATGGAGGCCGAGCATGCGTCACGAGCTGGGCGGATTGTCCGATCGCACCCTGGCCGGCACCGTCGAGCCCGACGCCACGGCCCAGGAGCGCCAGGGCTGGCCCCACCTCATCGTGTTCACCGGCGACACGAGCGCGATGGTGCCCCTGGTCGGCGAGGGCGAGTACGTGGTGGGCCGTGCCGACGACGTGGCCGTCTCCATCGCCGACAAGACCGTGTCGCGCCGGCACGCCGTGATCGTGGTGCGCGCGGGCACGGCAACCATCGAGGACCAGGGCAGCTCGTTCGGCACCTCCGTCAACACCGCGCGCATCGCGCAGCCGACGCGCCTCTCCTCGGGCGACGTCATCCGCGCCGGCAACACGCAGCTCGTCTTCCAGTGGCTCGGCGCCCGCCTCGGGCTCAGGGGTCGCCCTCTCGACGGTGAGCAGTTCGCGGAGCGCGTCGCGGGTGAGGTCGAGCGTTCGCTGCGCTACCTGCATCCGCTCGCCCTCTTGCTCGTGTCTTTCGAGGGTGTGTCGCCGGGCCTGCCGAACGCCATCGCCCGCGTCCTGCGCAGCATGGACAGCGTGGGCCCGGTGGCTCCGCAGACGCTGGGAGTGCTCCTGCCGGAGCTCGAGGCCACCACGGCGCCCCTCGTCGGCGAGCGGGTCGTCGAGGCGGCACGACAGCTCGTGGGGTCGCCCCGAGGCGGATTCGCCTGCTGGCCCGACGACGCGTGCGACGCTCCGACGCTGTTCGTCGCGGCACGCGGCGCGCTCGAGCGAGCGGAGCCGGGCGGGATCGCGAGCGCGACCGCGTCCGTGCGGACCTGCAGGGTCCGGGGCCGCGCGATCGTGTTCGCCGATCCGGCGGTCGTGCGCGTGGTGTCGCTGGCGGAGCGGCTGGCCGCCACGGCCTTGCCCATCCTCATCCTCGGCGAGACGGGGGTCGGCAAGGAGGTCTTCGCCTCACTGGTGCACGAGCTCTCGCCGCGCGCGCACGGCCCGTTCGTCGCCATCAATTGCGCAGCGCTCCCCGAGAGCCTGGTCGAGGGCGAGCTGTTCGGCCACGCGCGCGGAGCCTTCACGGGCGCCGACGCGGCCCGCGTCGGTCACCTCCGCAGCGCACACGGCGGGACCCTGTTCCTCGACGAGATTGGCGAGCTGCCGCAGGCCGTGCAGGCCAAGCTCTTGCGGGTTCTCGACGAACGGCGCGTGATGCCGCTCGGCTCGGACGCCGCCTACGAGGTCGACCTCCGCCTGGTGGCGGCCACCAATCGGGACCTCGCCATCGAGGTCGAGGCGGGCCGCTTCCGCCGCGACCTCTTCTATCGCCTCGGCGGCGCCATCTTGCGCGTGCCGCCGCTCCGGGAACGCCCGCGCGAGATCCCGATCCTCGCGCGGGCGATGCTCGAAACGGCCGCGGGCCGTGCGGGCGCCGAGCCCCTGCGCATCACGGCCGAGTCGATGCGCCTGCTCGCGGGCTACCGCTGGCCGGGCAACGTCCGCGAGCTCGCGAACGTCCTCGAGCGCGCCCAGGCGCTCGCGACCGGGCCAGTGCTCGAGCCCTGGATGCTGCCGGACGAGCTCCACGGGCGCATGGCGCAGGCCGACGCAGAGTCGCGCGATCCAGCCGATCCCCTGTTCGCCCCCTCCTCGTTCCGCCCGCTCGAGGAGGAGCTGCGGGAGCTGGAGGAGCGCCGCATGCGCGAGGCGCTGCTCGCCAGCGGCGGGGTCCAGGTCCGCGCAGCGACGCTGCTGCGGATGCCGCTTCGCACGTTCCAGGTCAAGCTCAAGCTTTACGGTATCGAGAGCGGTCGTTCCAAGCGCGGCTGAGGGGTCGCTGCCGTTCACGCCGCCTGGCCGTCGGGCTCGAGGTCCCGGCTGTGCCAACATCGGTGGCATGAGCACCGAGCGCACCGAGAGTCAGCAGGGGGGCGGCGCCGGCCGCGCGATCGCGTACGTCGCTCTCGGCATCGTGCCGCTCAACGTCGGCATCTGGCTCCTCGCCATCACGTCGAAGGGCGACGGGCAATTCGGGCTCATGCTGCTCTTCTCTCTGCTCGCGGCGGTCCAGCTGGTCCTTGGCATCGTGGCGATCGTCAAGGGCCGCCGGGCCAGGCGAGCCGGCGAGGCGCACGGCGGCGTGACGTTCACCATCGGCGTGATCACGACGACCACCGCGCCGCTCGGCTGGGTCCTCGGCGTGGGCACCTGGTTTCTCAGCGTGCTCGGCAGCGGGCTCGGCGGCGCCTGGGGACGGCCCCTGCGCGTACGCGGGCGGCAGGTGCACCCGGCGCTGCGGGAGGGCGCCGACTGGACGCTCGGCGATCGCCCCGATCCGTCGGGGCTCGACCCTGCGACGCGGCGTGCGCTCGAGGCGCTGTGGCTCCACGACGCGCAGAAGGAGCACGCGTCGGTGCCGGCGTTCTCGCGCATCTCGTGGCTGCTCGCTGCGGTGGGCGCGCCGGCGGACCTTCTGCTGTGGGCGCATCGCGCCGCGATCGAGGAGATCGAGCACACGCGGCTCTGCTTCGCGCTGGCCGCGGGCTACGGCGGGCGGTCGCACACGGTCGAGCCAATGCCGGAGCTGCTCGCCGCCGGGCTCGGCCTTCCGGGCGGCGATGCGCTCGTCACGCTCGCGGTCGAGAGCCTGGGCGACGGCTGTCAGCTCGAGGACTTCAACGCGGACGTCGCGGCGGAGTGCGCGGTGGCGTGCGCGGAGCCCGTCACGCGCACGGTGCTGGAGCGCATCGCGCGCGAGGAGCGTTCCCACGCGGATCTGTCGTGGGCGCTCGTGCGCTGGCTGCTGGAGCGGGACCGGGCGCGCGTGCAGCCGGCGCTCGCGGCCGCGCTCGCCCAGCTCGGGCGCTATCGCCGCCCGACCGCCGTGGCGGCGGGCCAGC
>JAHFDS010000628.1 GCA_023248855.1 Myxococcales bacterium | reverse complement strand
CGCTCTCCGGCGGCTGGGCCAACCGCTCCGAGTTCCACACCTGCGGCGACGTCATCACCACGCTTCCCGACTTCCCCTTCACCATCGAGGTGAAGAACGCCGAGGGCTGGCACCTCGAGCAGCTCCTCACCGCGCCCGACTCCTGCCTGATCGCGACATGGTGGCGCCAGGCCTGCCGTCAGGCCTCCGAGGCGGGCAAGAAGCCGCTCCTGATCTTCACGCGCAACTGCCAGCCGTTGCTCGCGATGGCGCGCCTGGCCGACCTCGTCGCGCATGGTGTCGCGAGCGTCACCCGCTTCGTGCTGGGCGATGAGGTGGTCCTCATCGGCGCGCTGGAGGCCCTGCTCACAGCGCGATGCGGCGCCTGGGCCGGGTACAAGACGCAGCCTCCGGGCGCTTGTGCCGGAGTATGATTTGGAGTATGAAATGAACATGGAGCGCGTCACCGCCACCCTCGATGAGGAGACGCTGGCCCGCATCCGGCAGGTCGCCGGGCCGCGAGGGGTGTCGAGCTTCCTCAACCTCGCGGCGCAGGAGCGCCTGGCGCGACTGGAGCTGCTCGGCCTGCTCGACGAGCTCGACGAGAAGCACGGTACGCCTTCGAAGGAGGTTCACGCCGAGGTGGCGCGCGAGGCGCGTCGCATCTTCCGCCGATGAGCCGCAAGGCAAGGTCGCGGGCGCCCGCCAGGCAACCGCGCTGTGTGCTCGACAGCGGCGGGTTGACGGCGCTCGTCGGCGGCTCGCAGCGCGCGCGAGCGTGGCTCCGCTGGGTCGTGCAGCACGAAGGCCAGGTGCGCGTCCCGACGCCGGTGCTCGTGGAGAGCACGACAGGCGATGGTGCCCGCGACGCCGAGGTCAACCGGATCCTGGGCGTCCTCGAGCGCGCCGGGCGCGTGCTCGATGCACCCGACGAGGCCGCGGCGCGACGGGCTGGCCGGCTGCGATTCCTGGCAGGTACGGACGACGGCATCGATGCCCTCGTCGCATCCTGTGCCGTAGGTGACGGCTCGCCAGCCGTGCTGCTCACCTCCGACCCGGACGATCTCGAGCGCCTTCTCGATCGCGAGCCTCAGGTTCACGTTCGCGCGGTCTGATCGGGTGCCACTGGGGACTCCGGCTCCCGCTCTGTGCCGGCCTGTGCCAAAAGCACGATCGCCGCTCCTGAAGCAACCTGAGGAAAGCTCACGGCATTTGAGACGGCGCAGTTGTTGCTGTGTCCAGCACCATGCAGCTTCGATCTCGCGCGACGGTGTTCTGGGCAGTCGCGGTGTGGCTCGTCATGGCCGGCTGCGGTGACGCCGCAGACGGCTCCGGTGGCGCCGGCTCAGGTGGTGCTGCTGGCTCCGCGGGCGGCGCTGCCGGCAGCGGCGCTGCCGGTGGTGGAGGCTCCGGTGGTCGCGCCGGTGCGGGCGGTCCCGCGGGGGCAGGCGGTGACGCGTGCCCGCCGTGCGAGGCGCCTCCGAGCCGCGACTGTCGCGGCACCGGCCCCTGTGGCTGCGGCCCGTACGTCTGCCCGAGCACCATGTGTCCTGACGTGCGCCCTGCGGACGCCACCACGTGCACGGTCGGTAGCCCGAGCTGCAACTACGGCGAGGTCGTGTGCCAGTGCAACGGAACACCGAACTGCGCGCCGGGCGACTGCAGCCAGGGGAACTGGTCGTGTCGCCTGGACGGCGCCGCGCTCGCGGGACGAGCACGTGTCGACAGCGCGGAGCTCACGCTGCGCTGCGACGCGGGACCCACCGCGACGGGACAGGTCGTGATCACGTACGACAACAGCGGCAGGACCGAGCCGCTCGAGGTCTCGATCTCGGATGCGATCTTCCACCTCGTCAGTCGCGCACCCGAGCAGCGCGTCGACTGGATCCACCCGCTCGAACCGCGCATCACGGGGCCGCTCGCGCCCGGCGCCTCGCAACAGGTGACCCACACGCTCCTTCGAGCCGCGGGCCATTCGAACCAGCAGATCCTGACCTGCATGTCCTTCTGTGGCGGCTCGTTCACGCTCGAGCTCGGCGTCGGACTCGAGTCGAACGGCCTCTCCAGGTCCGGCAGCGTGTCCCTGCTTTCCGGGAGCATCGGATGCGTTCGCTGAACGTGATGGGCCGCGCGTTTCTCTGTGTGCTCCCGGCGCTCCTCGGCTGCGGCGGTTCGACCGCCGCCCGCTGTCCTTGCCCGGAGCTCCAGGATCCCGCCTGCGGAGTCGACCGCATCACCTACTCGAACGCGTGCAACGCGGCCTGCGCCGGTGTGCAGACCGCGCACCAGGGTGCCTGCGTGCCGCAGGACGGTCCCGGATGCTCGTGTCCCGTTGCCGACGATCCGGTGTGCGCTGACAGCGGAATCACCTATGCCAGTGCGTGCAATGCGGCCTGCGCCGGCGCGCGGATCTCGCATGCCGGTCATTGCATGTCCGACGCGGGCGGCGCCGGAACGGGCGGTCGAGCTGGCGCCGGCGGGGGCGCTGGAACCGGCGGCAGCGGGGGCATGGCGGCGCTCTCTTGCCGATCGGATCTCGACTGTCCGGCCTCCCCAGCAGCACCGAGCACGCGCTGTTGCGTGCAGCCCAGCCTTGGCGCGGTCTGCACGCCCATCTACTTCGGCTCTCACGCGATGACGCCCTGCGAGCCGCCCGCGGGTAACCGCGACAGGACGTGCGGCAATACGACTTGCGGCACCGGGCAGTGGTGCTTCGTTCCGTGCTGCGGCACCCCCGGCTGTCAGGCCGGAGCGCCCTACTGCGGGCCGCCCACAGACGTGCAGCCGGGATGCCTGCTGCTCGACGGCTTCCGTGTGTCATGCCAGTGTGCGTGAACGCAGCCTTGGAGAGACCATGCGCGCATCGATCCTGATCGTGACCGTGCTGTCCGTGGCGATTCTGGGATGCGGCGACGATCGCGGAGGCGGCGGCGCAGGCGCCGGGGGTGCGGGTGCAGGCGGTTCCGCTGGCGCGGGCGCAGCTGGCGCGGGTGGCGCTGGGATCGGCGGAGGCGGTGCGAGTGGCGGGGGCGCGGGCGGCAGCAGCGCACGCGTGTGCGTCTCGGCCTGCGATCGCTGCACGCAGGGTCCCTGTTGCGGAGCCCAGTGCTGCGGCGCAGGGGAGTGGTGCGATGACTCGAACGGCACCTTCACCTGTCGATGCGGCAGCGGGGCTGCGTGCGGCGTCGGTGATAGCTGCCAGGCCCCGGTGGTGGGCCAGGATGGGTGCGGGGTGGTCTGTTGCGGAATCTCCATGGGGTGCCCGCGCGGATGATTAGAGGCCCTCGAGCTCGATGGAGGCCGACGTGAAACCGTTGCTCGGATGCGGAGTGCTCGTGGTGCTGCTCGCCGCGTGTGGCAGCGATGGCGAGGGTGCGGGGGGCACCGGCGCGGGCGGCGCCGGAATGGGTGGCGGTGCCGGTGCAGGTGGCGGCGCGGGAGCGGCGGGCGCCGCCGGCCAGGGAG
>JAHFDS010000007.1:47484-61091 GCA_023248855.1 Myxococcales bacterium | reverse complement strand
TCGGATCCGAGAGGTCGATCGTGAATTGCCGCGTCGCCGAAAGGGTCCTGCCCGCACGATTGCTGGCGGAGACGCGCAGCTCGTGGCGCCCCTCGACAGCGACGCGCGTCCCGGGCACATAGGGCTCCCCGTCGAGCGTGATCACCGGCGCGCCGACGTGCCCCTCGACCCGGAGGACGGGCGTCAATGGCGCATCCGTCACGAAGCCATCCCGCGCGGGCACGTCGATCGAGACGGCCAGCACCTTCTCGCGCGCGTAGGTCGACTCGCCACCGCGGCCGTCAAGCGTCGCTCCCGCCGACGCAGGAGCCCCCTGGCCAGCTCTCGGGTTGGTGAGCGCCCCGACGGTCGGCGCTGCCGCTGCGTGGCCACGATGGGGCTCCTCTGCGCCGCACGAGGCCAGCACAGCCAAGCTGAATGCGAGAAGGCAGGTCCGAGCGCTCATTGTCATGGTTATCGTCCGGCTGTGATGGCGGTTGCGTGGCATTGGCTGTGCCGCGTGTGCAATACCTCGGCCAGGAATACGCGGCTCGAAATTTTCATGGGGTTGCGCGATCGAAATGAACGCAAGGCAAGCGGGGATACATGAACAGCGACTCAATCCTTTCGGAGATGTTCCACTCGGATGTTCCACTCCTGTTCCGCGCGGGGTTCCACTGTTGTTCCAGGGAACAGTCGGGCGCTCGGCGCGCAGCGTCATGGTCGTCGTCCTGCACGGCAGACGTGCGCGTTGTAGAAGAACGAGGGCCAGCGAAGGGATGGATGAACGCAGCGCGGTGATTACGAGACACGGTGACGGCGGCGAAATCCGGCGCGCAGGCGTGCTACGAGAAGGCTCATTCCTCGTACGTTTTCCGGTCGATCCCGTAGCGCTTGAGCCAGCGCTGGATCTGCATGCGGGCCTTGCCACAGGTGGCGGCCACCGCCGTGAGGTTGCCTCGGTGCTGCTCCAGCAGGCGGATGAGCTCCTCGCGCCGCTGGATGTCCTGTTCGCTCAGCGCGAGACCTTCCAATGCGGGGCGGGGCGCGTGCCCGGTGTGGAGGACCTGCTCAAGGTGAGTCTCGGTGATCGGCTCTCCCTCGGCCAGGGCGAGGACGGCCACGAGGCACTTCTCCAGCTCGCGCACGTTGAGCGGCCAGCGGTGCCGGTACAGCGCCCGCGTGGCCTCGGGTGTGAAGGTTACCTTCGCCGCGTGGACGCCCGCGTGCCTGCGCAGGAGTGTCCCGAGCAGCAGGCCGAGGTCCTCGCGGCGCTCTCGCAGCGGTGGGATCAACACGCGGAAACCGACCAGGCGGCCGAGCAGGTCGGCGCGAAACGTACCGCTGGCGGTCATTGCGTCGAGGTCTCGGTGCGTCGCCGCCAGGACGCGCACGGCGACGCGCACGGGACGCGTACCGCCGACAGGGAGGACCTCCCCTTCCTGCAGCACGCGCAGGACCGCCGTCTGCGCTGGCAGCGGAAGATCTCCGATCTCGTCGAGAAAGAGCGTGCCGCCGTCCGCGCTCCGCACGAGACCCGTGTGGTCCGTGGCGGCACCAGAGAACGCCCCTCTCCTGTGCCCGAAGAGCTGCGACTCCACGAGCCCCGCCGGGATGGCCCCGCAATTGACGGCCACAAAGGGCCCGGGCACCCCGGATCGCGCATGGACCGCACGCGCCACGACCTCTTTGCCCGTGCCTGTCTCTCCCGTGATCAGGATCGGAGCGTCCGTCGCGGCCACACGCGCGAGCGCGTCGAGCTGGCGCTCGAGCACTGGGGCGCAGGTCAGGAGATCCTGGGCCGAGGCCGGGGACGCGCCGACATCGAGGTCTCCGCACGCGCCCACCACGAGCACCTTGCGCCGGAGGAGGAAGAAGGTGCAACCGAGCTCGATGAGGTCCCCATCCGCGAGCACGGCCGAGCGCGTGGGCCAGCCGTTGACCCGACACCCGTTCTTCGAGCCGCCGTCCTCGAGCACCCAGCGGCCGTCATCACGGGAGATCCGAGCGTGACGTGAGGACATCCAGGGATCTGGCACCTTGACGACCAGGCGCCGCCCTCGGCCCTCGCGGCGCGTCGCTGCCCGCACGGCGCCCCGGCCGAGCACCACCTCGTCGAGGTCTCCGAGGGCGTAGCGCGCCGACGGCACGAGCGGCTGGTCGCAGGTCAGGCCGAGAACCAAGTAGTCCGAAGGGGTCGCGCCCGTGCGGCCTGGGCTCGCATTCCACGAGCGCGTACTGTCGCCGCCGCCAGACACGGGCACGATCATATCCTGGATGGGTGGGCGGACGTCCTCGTCCCCGAGCCAGCCGAAGAGCGACGGGGGAGCGCCGCTGCCGCTGGTTTCCCCCGCGAGCTACGCCATCGACGGGGAGCTCGCGCGCGGTGGGCTCGGCCGCATCCTGCGCGGCCGGGATCGCCGCCTCGACCGTCCGGTCGCGATCAAGGAGGCGCTGCACGACAGCGGGGACGCGCGAGCGCGCTTCCTGCGCGAGGTCGCCGTGACCGCGCGGCTTCAGCACCCAGGCATCGTGCCGGTCTACGAGGCGGGCTGCTGGCCGGGCGGCGAGCCCTTCTACGCGATGAAGCTCATCTCGGGGTGCTCGCTCAAGGAAGCGATCTCGGAGAAGAAGACGCTCAACGAGCGCCTTGCCCTGCTCCCGAATGTGATCGCGGTCGCCGAGGCGGTCGCCTACGCGCACAGCGCCGGCGTGATCCATCGCGACCTCAAGCCGGCGAACGTGCTCGTGGGCCCCTTCGGCGAGACCGTGGTCATTGATTGGGGCGTGGCGCGTGACGTCGCGGAGTCACCGCAAGGGCCCGCGTCTCAGGACACGCTGCTGCCTGGCTCTCAGCCCCCGGAGCGCGCGCACGCGCTCACCCAGACAGGCGCCATCCTCGGCACGCCGGCGTACATGCCCCCCGAGCAGGCGGCCGGCTCGCCCGTCGACATGCGCGCTGACGTCTATGCGATCGGCGCCATGCTCTACCACGTCTCAGCCTGGCCTTCTCACCCGACGGCAGGCTACTCGCCAGCTCGGGATCTGATGCGACCGTGCGCATCTGGTCGATGCCGCGCGTCGATCTCGTGCCCTCGAGGGGATTCCGCCAGTGGCTCGCAGCTACGACCAATCAGGAAGCGCTGGCGCGATGAGCGAGCGCAACGACACGCGGAGCCTGCGCCAGTGGTCTCCGCGTGGGGCCGGCCCGGATCCGCGCGAGAGCCTCACCCTCTCTGACAGCAACAGGACGAAGGAGTGCGATGACCGACACGAAGAACTGAGGTCGATGTGGGGGTGCAACGGGGATCCGCTCGCTCCGCAAGAACCTGTGACTCAGCTGCCACAGCGGTTGCGCTTCAGGCCCCCTTGAGCTCCCTCCGCAGGCGCTGCACGGCTCGGGCATGCAGGCGGCAGACCCACGAGCGGGACAGGCCGAGGCGCGCTCCCGCCTGATCGAGCGTCTGCCCATCGAAGTAGCAGGCTCGCAGGAGGTGCTGCTCGCGCACCGGCAGGCGCAGCAGCGCCCTGTGCAACGCCTGATGAGCTTCCACGCCGAGCAGCAACTCTTCTTGGCTCGTTCCGCTGCCTGGGAAGTCGTCCATGCTCTCGGAGCACCGTGCCGGGCGCAGCCGATCCTCGGAGCCGGTTCCAGGGGGCCGCCTCGGGCCGCCCTCGAGCTGACGCAGCCCGTCCAGCATTGCGCCCCGGATGCGGTGGTGCGCGAACGTGAGGAAGGACAGTCCTCGCTCACGCTCGAAGCGCCGAGCGGCATCGACCAGGCCGAGAGCCCCGTAGGCAATGAGCTCGTCCAGCTCGACCTGGCCCCCCAGGCGGAGTCGCTCGCGTCTCGCGAGCACGCGAACGTAATGGAGATGTCGATCCACCAGGTGACGCCATAGGGTGGGCGAGGGCTCTGGCGGGATTGGAGTAAGCAAGGCAAGCGAGAACACATCGCGCGCTAGATTCAACGTGCGTGCCACCAGCCGAGAGCCCACACCAGGTCCGCCGGGGCAAGCCGTCGGGGCGCCGAAGATGAGGAAGATGAGGAGGATGCGTGGCGATACGCTGTCGGACATCTGCCCAGTCTTCTGTCCAAGGCTCACCAGGCGCGCCCATTGTCCTTGGCTGACCGCGTTGCAGCCTGATGTTGCTGTTGCACCTCTCAATCACCTCCATTCGTTCATCTGCTACCAAACGCTTCGCTTGCGAAGATCGCCGTCCACTCGAGGTGTGGCGGGAGCTGTGCACTGCAACCAATTGCGCCCGCGCGCCCTCGGTGAGACACGCCAGGCCCGCGTCGCGGCCCTCGATGGCGAGGTCAGTCTCCGGAGGGCGAGTTCCTCGCTCCCGTCGTTCCGGGCCGCGGACAGCGGAGGCAGCCTCGCCTCCTCCCGCGCGGCAGTAGCCGGCTTCCTGGATACCCAGGACCAACCCTCCCCGCGCGGCGCGGCGGGGTGCGGGGCGACCTCTCCCGCAGGGACTCCTTGGGGCCCCCCGAACGTGCCAGCAGACCCGGGGGCCCGCCACCCACGACGCGGGATGCTCACGCTCCCCGAGACCAAGCCGCTCAGCGCTTGGCCACGGCGCAGTTCAGGGAGACCCGTGCCGCGAGGCCCGCCCGGATCTCGCGCGGCGTCGCCGTGCCGTGCTCGAGGCGCGCCTCGACGAAGAACATGCGTGCCGACGCGTCGAGCTCCGGCGCGATGTGCCGGATCGTGGCCGAGCCGCGCGCGCCGGTGGTCGGGATGGACAGCTCGACCTGGCGCCCGATCGCCACGCGATCCAGGCGATCTTCGACCACCGCGAAGCGCACCCAGAGGTCGTCGGCGCGAACGACCCTCACCACGGGGACCCCTGCTCCGACGAACGTGCCGGCGTCCCCGTAGCGCGCCGCCGGCGTATTGCAGATCCTCGTCTTCGTGGTCACGCGCCAGCGCACGAAGGACCTCATGGCGCAGAACCTGTCCGTGCAGGCCCGCTCGGAGAGCTACCAGGTGGAGATGCTCGCCGGGATGGAGAGCCTCAAGGCGATGGGCTCCGAGCAGCGCGCCGTCGAGCACTGGAGCGGCCTCTTCGTCGACACCCTCAATATCGCGCTCGATCGCGGGCGGCTGGCCGCCTGGGTGGAGTCATTGACGGGGACGCTGCGCCTGGCCTCGCCCCTCATCATTCTGGTCGTCGGCGCGCTGCTCGTGCTCGGTGGGACGCTCACGCTCGGCACGATGCTCGCCATGAGCGCGCTCGCGGCCGGCTTTCTGACCCCGCTCGGGAACCTGGTCGCGACGGCGTCGCAGTTCCAGCTCCTCGGCAGCTACCTGGAGCGCCTCGACGACGTCTTCGACACCGAGGCCGAGCAGGAGCGCGCGAGGGTCCGCCCGGCGCCCAAGCTGGCAGGCCAGATCGAGCTCGAGCAAGTGAGCTTCCGGTATGGTCCCGTGGCCACTGACGCGGTCAAGGACGTGACCCTGCGCGTCCAGCCCGGCCAGTTCGTGGCGCTGGTGGGCCGCTCGGGTTCGGGCAAGTCCACGCTGGCCAGCCTCCTCGTGGGCCTGTACCGCCCCACCCAGGGGCGGATCGCCTTCGACGGCGGCGATCTGAGGGGCCTCGAGGTGCGCTCGCTGCGCAGCCAGGTCGGGATCGTGACGCAGCGGCCGTACCTCTTCGGAGCCTGTGTGCGCGCAAACATCGCCCTGGCGGACCCCACCCTCTCCCTCGACGCCGTCGAAGGTGCCGCCCGCACCGCGCAGGTGCACGAGGACATCGTGGCCATGCCGATGGGCTACGAGACCTTGCTCTCGGACGGGGGCGCCTCGCTCTCGGGCGGTCAGCGCCAGCGGCTGGCCCTGGCCAGGGCCCTGGTCCGAAAGCCCGCCGTGCTGGTCCTCGACGAGGCCACCTCCGCCCTCGACGCCATCACCGAGCAACAGGTGCAAGCCGCGCTTTCCCAGCTGCAATGCACGCGCGTGGTGATCGCCCACCGGCTGAGCACCGTGCGAAGCGCCGATCTCATTGTCGTGATGGACGAGGGCCGGGTGGTGGAGCAGGGCACCCATGAGGCCCTGCTCCACCGCGGCGGCTACTACGCGCACCTGGTGGCGGCCCAGCTGGCCAGTACGACGAGCTGACGGCGGCTGGCCGCCACGTTCGCGTAACGATCGAACGCCTGCAGCGCCCGAAAGACTCAACCCCACGCCGCTAGATCCGCTTCCTCGCGTCGAGGCCGCCTCATCGAACGACATGTGGCTGTGGGCCGATCTCACAGGACATCCAGGCAGTCCTCGATCGGAGGCAGACCAATGGCCTCGAAGACGGCGCTGCTCTCCTGTGCCTCGAGAACCCGGGCCAGGACCGCTTCTCGATCTCCGAGCGGACCAAGGAGTGAATCCGAATCATTCGGCTCTCCGGCGAGCCCACGCGTAACAAGGGACTTGAGCTCGCCAAGCGGCAACGCTCTGGCGGCACTGAGCTCGACGGAGATTGACCACGCCGACGTCAGGCGGCTCAGCAAGCGTCTGACCGCCGATTGCCCCCAAGGACCGGAAGCGCGAATGGAGACGATCGTGCGCGCAACACCGGACACCGACACCACGATCGCGCCGACGTATTTCTCCAGCTCCTTCCTTGGGCCCTGCGCGACAGTGAACGCCGCGGGGCTCACGGGGAGCATGGTTCTGCCGTCGGGAAGAAAGAGCAATTGAGCGGTCATCAGCCCCGGAACCTCAGCCGCCATCGCTCACTCCCCAAGTAATGATCCCCGCCCCTACCTCGCCAGCCCAGGAAGGCCCCCCGAGAGGGGCTAGCACTGGATGCCTCCCCAACCAGTTGTTGAATCCGCGCGAGATGGGGTTGATGTTCCAAGGTTGGTTCTTGAGCCAACCCGGGACCCTCCGGCCAATGCCCTGGTTCCGCTCGAAGAGCCAATGGTGCCATTGCTGTCCTGGTGCACGTGGCATGATGCCACGCGATCGCATCCACTTGCTCGTGGCCCCCCATGTGTGCGATCCGACCGTCTTGAGCCTGAAGGCTCCACGCACGAGTCCGTTGATCAAGCCGCCACCAATCAACGAGAGTCCGACCTGCGCCCAGTTGACGCAGCCCAGTCTGCCACCGTTCTCTGCCAGCTGCCATGCGATATCGACAGCAGCCAAGGCAATGCCCCAAGGGAACAGGCCGGACGGATCCACCCAGTTGACCGGGTCGCTGCCGACATAGCTGTAGAGACTGCTGAGCCCGCCGGCGAAGCCGATCGGATCCTTGCTCGTCCACCGACCCAGCTCGGGGTCGTAGTCGCGGGCGCCGAAGCGGAGAAGGCCCGTGTCGGCGTCCCAGAGGCCGCCGGCAAAGCCGAAAGGCTGGAAGCCCGGCTGCGTGTCGCGCAGCACGCGGCCCCACTCGTCGAAGTCCATGCGCTGGACCACCTCGCCGGAGTCGGTGCGGACGACCAGGCGCGGCGAGCCGACGTGGTCGGTCAGGATGCGGTAGGTGATGCCGCCCCGCACCATGTAGTCGGGGACGTTCGTACGGGTGGCGTAGACGAAGCGGGAGGTGACCGTCCCCGTGTCGTCGAGCTCGGCCGCGATGCGGAGGTCGCTCTGCCAGAGCCAGCGGCGCACGCGCGCGCCGTTCTCACGCTTGGCGACGCGATGGTTCGTGGCGTCGAACAGGTAGTCGATCACGCGGCCGTCGGCGAGGTCGACACGCTGGAGCTGGCCGAGCTCGTCGTACTGGAACCGGGTCGCCCTGGTGCTGCCGGGGCGCGTGATGAGCTCGCCCGAGGCCGCGTGCTCGTAGGACTGCCCGCCCACGGAGACCAGCCGATCCTGCGCGTCGTAGGTCGCGGCGACGCCATTGGCGAGGGTGCGGTTGCCGTTGGCGTCGTACTCGTAATGGCCGGTCGCGACACCGTCTCGGGTCACGTCGGTGAGCTGGCCGACCGTGTCATATGCGTAGGCGAATGTGTGGCGCTCGCCGAGCACGGTCTCGGTCTTGCTCGTGATGCGGCCGAGGTCGTCGCGCGTGTAGCTCGACTCCAGAAGAGGCGCGCTGTTCGGGCCAAATGCGCTGTACGTCGCGACGTCACCGTAGCCGTCGTAGGTGATCTGGTCGCTGACGCCGCCGACCAGTGAGCCCGTGAGCTGGCCGCTCTGGCGGTCGTTCGCGACCGTCATGGCTCCGGCGGCCACGAGCAGGCCATCGTCGTCGTAATGCAGTGCGATGGCGTCGCCATTGACGGCCAGGGACGCCACCCGCATGGAGGTGTCGTAGGTGAGGACGAGGGTGCCGTGCACGGGACCGCCGAAGCTGGCGCTCGTCGGCAAGGGGCCATCGTAGGTGTAGGTGACGCCGCTTCCGTCGGGGGAGCTGACTTGGCTCACCCGCCCCGCCGCGTCGTAGCTGTAGCCGAAGCTGCCCCGGCCGACGGTCAGCCGCGCGAGGCGTCCGTCGCGCTCGCCGTAGACGAGATCGATCTCGCGCCCGTCGGGACGTACGAGGCGCGTCCATTCGCGATCAAGTGAATAGGCCTCGGTCGTGGGCTGCGCGCCCGCGCCCACGTCGGGCGGCGTGTAGCTCGACACCTGGTCGAGTGCCGAGTAGGAGAACGAATGCGCGGGCCGCCCCGGCGGCACGAGCGCCGTCAGGTTGCTCGCCGCATCGTAGCCATAGCCGCGCTGCTGCCCGTCGGCGAACGTCTGCTGGGTGAGCCGGTCGGCCCGGTCGAAGGCGTACTGGTCGACGCGCCCGAGCGGATCGGTCATCGACTCGAGATGGCCGCGCGCGTCGTACGCGAACGTCCACCGGCGGGCGCCCTGGCTGACGGCCGTCGGCCGGCCGTGCTCGTCGTAGGTGATGTCCATCGGCAGCAGGGCCGGGCTTGCGGCGTGGAGGAGCCGGCCCTGTGCGTCCACCGTCGCGGAGCTCTGGCGACCGGTGGGCGAGGTGGACACGTGGGTCCGGTTCGCGGCGGTGTAGATCGACGTCCATGGGTGGCCGTCGAGCGTGGCGGTCATGGTCTCGCGCGTCAGCGAGAGCGGATTGCTCGGCTGGGCGAGGGCGATGGAGCGGCTGAACGTCGCGCGGCTGGTCAGGCCCGAGGGCGTCTGCACCGTGACCGCCGCGGGGTTCGGTGACTGCGTGGAGAAGCGCGCGTCGCCCGTGACGGTGGAGGACACCGTCGTGCCGTCTGGCATCGTGACGGACGCTTGGCCGTCGAGGTCCTCGGTGACCGTGGACACGAGGCCATCCGGGCCGGTGATCGTGCGGGTCGAAAGGCCACTCGGTGGACGCTGCACGACGAAGCGGCTCACGCGGCCGAGCGCGCTCTGATGGTCCACCTGCTCGGTGAAGGCCGAGCCCGAGTGATTGAGCGTCTGGAAGCCGCCGGCTGGGTCCTCGTCGCGTAGCAGGCGCCCCTCTGCATCGTAATAGAAGCGGTGCTCGCCGACATCCGCGCGCGGGCCGCGCAGCGCCTGCAGCAGGCCCCCGGCATCGTAGGTGAGCCCGACGACGTTGCCCTCCTCATCGCCGATGCCATTGACGAAGCCATCCCCATTGGTCAGCAGGGCCGTGCGCTGGCCAAAGGGCGCCAGGATGGAAATGGGCTGGCCGTTGGCGTCGTGCTCGATCCGCGTCACGTTTCCCGAGACGTCCGTCACCGACACGAGCCTCTGCGCCGCGTCGTAGCCGAACCGGTACAGCGAGGCCCCCGTCAGCGAGTCCACCGTCTCGAGGTGCCGACCCGCCGCGTCGAACTTGTGGAGCTCCCGACCGTCCTCGGAGGCGATCGCGATGTCTCCCACGGACGTGCCGGGCAATGACGGCGAGATCTTGCGCAGCCGCCAGTTGCCCCAGTCCGAGATGTAGAGCGCGCCGTCCGGCCCCACCGACAGGGCCCACGGCATGTTGAACGTCGCGTAGGTCGGCTGGCTGTAGTCGCCCGAGTATCCCGAGGCCCCCTTGCCGGCGATCGTCAGGATCGTGCCGTCGGCCTGGACCGTCCGGATGCGGCGGTTGCCGGTGTCGGCGATGTAGATGCGGCCATCCCGGTCGACTGCCACGCCCTGCGGGCCGAACAGCTGGGCCGCCGTGGCCGGGCCGCCGTCGCCGAGGCTGCCCGCGCCATGCCCCCCGGCCACCGTCCAGAGGGTGCCGTCGAGCAGGACCTTTTTCACGGCATCGCCGTAGGTGTCTGCGATGTAGACGACGCCGTCGGGTCCGACGGCCACGCCCCGCGGTGAGTGCAGCAGGGCCGTGTTCGCCGGGCCTCCGTCGGTCCGATTTCCGCCTCCGCCTGCAAACGTCGAGATGATTCCGCTCGGGTCGACCCGCCGGATGCGGGAGGCCTCCGGCGCCGAATCCGTGATGAAGAGGTTCCCCGCCGGATCCACCGCGAGGGAGGTCGGCTCCCGCAGACGCGCAGCGGTGGCCGGACCGCCATCGCCGCTCGCCCCGGCGACACCGTCGCCGGCCACGGTCGAGATGATCCCCGAGCCGGGCTCGATGCGCCGGACGCGGTACCCATATTGCTCGGACACGTACAGCGCGCCATCCGGCCCGAAGGCGAGGCCGCTCGGCGAGTTCAGCTGCGCCGCGCTCGCCGGACCGCCATCTCCCCTCGAGCCCTGGCCATTGCCGCCCGCGTAGATCGTGGCCACGCCATCGCGGTCGATGCGCAGAACCCGGTGGTTGCCCGCGGCCACGTAGACGGCGCCGTCGGGGCCCACGGCGGTGCTGGCCGGCGCGAGTACCGCGGCGCTGCCGTTTCCGAAGAGCGTCGTGATCACCCGCCGCACACTGTCGGCGCTGCGCCGGCTGCCATCGCCGTGGAAGAGGGTGCGGCCGAAGGGGTCGTAATGGTGATGCGGGCTGAGCGTCAGACCGCCAAGGCCCTGCCCCCGCGCGTCCCAGCCGCCGATCCCACCGTGCCACTCGCTCCAGAGGTACACCGCGTCGCGGGTCTCGTTCGTGGTGATGGCCGGCCCTTGCGAGGTCCCGAACTGGGACGTGCGCATGTAATACGCGGAATAGCCATTGGCAATGCGGACCGTGACGGGCTGGATCCCCTCGAGCTTGCGTCCATAGGCGTCGAGGCCGTCCCAGTCATAGACGACCTCGACATTCTCCTGGTAGGGACTGCCGAACACGTAGCGGCTGACCCGACCCGCTACGCTGACCTCCGCGAGGATGAAGCACGGAATCTCCTCGGCCGCGGTCGGCTTGAAGCTACCCCACCCTCCGACCCTCCGCTGACAGACTCGCTGCGTGCCCGGCTCGACCTGCAAGAGCGGGATGCGGATCCGGTAGCCTGTCTTGCGCCCCGGCATGCGCTCGCTCTGGTAGGCCAGCTGGTATCCCGTGCCCGGCACGCCAAAGCGCTCGCCGAGCGTCTGGTCCTCGCAGCCGACGATGGAGCCATCGAACTCGCTCTGACAGTCATTCGGCCCCTTGGGCGGCGGCGTATCGGGCCACTTGGCCCACGGGGGCGGCACGAAGCCCATGTTGAGGTCCCAGACCGACAGATGCGGCAATGCGACCCGCCACAGCGTCTGGTTGGGCGCATAGAGCGTGGCGATCTGCCGGCGCTCCAGCTCCGACAGGTGCAGCGCGTCGTCCGCCTGCCCGTCGCCATCCGTGTCCACGGTCGCAAGGCCGCCGCCGACGGCCAGGACGCGCAGCACCACGCCGCTCTCGCTCGGCACCCAGAGGCCGCGCTCGTCGTCGTAATAGCCCGCGGGCACCGGCGTCCCCACCGGCAAGGAGAGGAAGTTCTCGAGGTAGTAGGTGACGGGCTGGCTGAGCAGGACGTCCGTGCCCGCGCGCCGCACGCCAGCCGCGAGCACCTCGTCGGCGCTGATCTCGACGGCGTAGGTGTACGCGCTCCGGGGCGGCAAGGACGCCGGCATGGCCGCGGTTCCCAGGTCCCCCACGGTGAACTCCGTGAAGCGGAGCGTGAGCTCGCCGAGGTCCTGGAGGGTGCCATCGGGCCGGCGCATCTGGGCGCGCGTGCCCGGGGCCATGAGCAGCGTCGCCTGGCGGGTGCCGTCTCCGTCGGTGACGGCGGTGCCGCGGGCGACGCCCATCGCGACGGAGGACGGCGTGAGCGTCGTGGCCTGCGGATCGTACGGGAGAAGGACGACCGTCGGCACGGCGACGTACTCCTCCCAGCCCACCTGGAGACGGCGCTGGGCCGCGGGGTACCCGGGGCGGCGGATGCGCAAGACGAGGGACTCGCCGCCATTGACGACGAGATCGTAGCGTCCGTCGGCGCGGGTCGACGTCGAGCCGTACTCGGGATGCGCGAGCACGTCGATGTTCGCTTCGACGATCGGCTGGCCATCGCGGCCGACGACCCGACCGCGCAAGAGGGCCGTGCGCCGGGCCTGGATGGTTCCCGGTGCGACGCCCGTCTGGATGGGGGTCGGTCCGCTGTAGAGGAACTCCGTCGCCGCGAAGACCGTGGTGGTGACGCTGTGATCGATGGCCGGCGCCAGCGTCGCCGGGTCGGGCGGAGGTCCGCAGCCCGCAATGCGCGTGTGTGAGACGCCCGTCGCGGGATTGCAGGCGTCAGTCGTGCATGCATTGTCGTCGTCGAGCGTCGGTGCCGGTCCGGGCTGGCACGCGCCCTGGCCATTGCAGGTCTCGAGGCCGTTGCACGCGTTGCCGTCCGAGCAGGTCACGCCGGCCGCGAGGGCCACGTGGCGGACGCCCGTTGCGGGGTCGCAGGTGTCCCGTGTACAGGGGTTTCCGTCGTCGATCCCGAGCGGTGTCCCGGGTGCACAATGACCGCCGCCGTCGCAGGTCTCGGCGCCATTGCAGGCGTTGGTATCCGCACAGCTCGTGCCTGCAGTGGCGGGCAGGTGGAGCACACCTGAGGCGGGGTCGCAGGAGTCCACCGTGCATGCGTTGCCGTCGTCGATGGCGAGCGCCGTGCCGGCAATGCAGCCGCCATTGGCGTTGCAGGTCTCGACGCCGTTGCAGGCGTTGCCGTCGGAGCACGAGGTGCCTGCGCTGGCCGGCACGTGCGCGACACCAGAGGCGGGGCTGCAGGTGTCGATGGTGCAGGGGTTGCCGTCGTCGATCGTGGGCGCGGTGCCCGCGACGCACGCGCCGCCGGCGTTGCAGGTCTCGGCGCCGTTGCACGCGTTGCCATCGGAGCAGGAAGTGCCGGCAGGCGCCGGCACGTGCACGACTCCCGCGACACGATCGCAGCTGTCGACGGTGCACAGGTCCCCGTCGTCGACCACGGGCGCCGGTCCTGGCACGCACTCGCCGGTAGAGTTACAGGCTTCCACGCCGTTACACGCGTTGCCGTCGGAGCAGAGCGTGCCCGCGGGCACGGGCGTGTGCGTCACCCCCAACAGGGGATCGCATCGATCGACCGTGCAGGGGTTGGCGTCGTCGACCGCGGGGCCCTCACAGCCAGGAGCCCGGACCTTGATGACCAGGCGGATCGGATCGGGGGTCTCTCGCGAATAGAAGTCGACGCGGCCGCCCGTCGTCTCATCGACGCGACGCAAGAGCCAGCCATCGTGCGGGGCGCCCCGCAAGAACTCCCGGACGTCGGCCGTCACGTCCATCGTGAGGGCGCGCTTGTCGCGGTTGAAAGCGCGCACCGTGCCCGACGGCGC
>JAHFDS010000007.1:2599-47474 GCA_023248855.1 Myxococcales bacterium | reverse complement strand
AGGGGGGATCTGTGCCGTCCAGGTCCCATCGATCAGCCGAGGCGCACTCGAGCGTCCGATTGGCGGGCGTCAGGTCCTCCGCGCAGTGCCAGGTCGCCGCCTCGGAGAAGGGGCGTGTCAATCGGTGCAGAGACAGGTCGAGGCCCGACGCCGGGACGCCGGTCACGGCCTGCTTGAGGGTGAAGACCAGCGTGGCGGACTCGAGGCTGTCGGCCGTGGCGCCTGCCCATGCGGAAGGCTCGAAGCGAAACAGCGCTCGGTATGCCGTCGGCCCGCGCAGGTAGAGGTAGTCGGTCTCGCCGAAGTTTCGGTCTGGGGCAGACTGCTGGACGAACGTGTCTGCCACGACGCCTGGCGCGGGCGTGCACGAGATCGGCTGCGGCGACACGGTCTCGGAGGTGCAGTCGTCGACCTCATCGCAGTTGGAGTCGCCACACGGCGCCACCGCGCGTTGGAGCTCCGCAGCGTGGATCGGCGTCACCGGCCTGCTGTCGGTCGACGGGGCCGCGGCGGTTGGCGTGCCGCGTCCTCCGCGGCCGCGCTCACGCGACAGCTGCGCCCTGTTTCCGCAGGCGGCGAGGACGAGGGAGCACGCAAGTACCGCCAGTACGAGTCGCTTCGAGACAATCCGAGCCATCGCCATTCCTTCCAGTGGGCAGAGGGCATCGGATCCGAGCGGAAGCCTCACCGTCTCCCGAACTGGCCCTCTCGCGCTGGAGCGCCTCAAAGCAAGACGCGTTCCCGGCGCGTCGCACCAGCGCGACGCAGTCCGTTCGCGCACCTGCGTCGGCCGCGCCGCTCGCGTCGACAGGTTTCAGGACCGTGGAGACGCCCTCGGGCATGTCCGCGCGGTTGCACCGACGCGGCGGGTGCAACCTGCCGGCGCGCGCGGACGGCTACGTCGTCGTCACGCCTCGAGAAACGGGCTCAGACGCAGCGACGGTTCGGTGTTGCAGGCCTCGTGCGGGTGCAACGCCGCACGGGAGGGGCCCACGAGTAGCCCCTTGAGCAGGCCTGGCTGGAGGATGTAATCCTGCTCGGTTCGCTCCTGATGTTCGGTCGTGAGGGCGACGCGCGTTCGCAAGGTGTGGCGCGCAGGTGGTACGTGACGTGCAACCGCTTCATGCCACAAGGAGGTGTTCACTATGCGTTCGATCACGGTCAAGCTTGCAGCATTGCTCACGATGGCTCTCACGGCCTTTTCCGAGGCGCCAGCGATGGCGATTGGGGGATGCTCTGCCGCGGTCTGGAACCGCGGCTGTCGCTGCTACTGCATGAGGCTGCCCGCCGGCTCCGACCACTGCGAGGTTGACGATGCGGATGAAGGGTACGATCCGGGGATCGGCGAGGCCTGCCAGTACTGCATCGAGTGGGGCCAGTGTCCGAGGAGCAGCACCCGCGGCCTCTACTCGTTCTAGGCGTACGCAGATGCTGTCGCGAATCACCGTCGCTCTCCTGATCACGAGTTGCGGCTGCGAGGCCTCGAACAGGGAGGGGCGTGTCGAGAACGGGTTTTCGGCGACGCCCATGCTGGTCACCGGGAACGCATGGATCTCTCCTTCGCATGGTGCCGAGATCTCTGGCCCTTTCGTCGTCTCGGCCTCAGCCCACGCAGCCATCGCCTACGTCGATGTCAACCACAACGGTGCGCCTGACCGTTTCTACGAGCCCACGGTGGACTGCACGTTGGCTGGCGAGCGATGGTCAGGTCGGCTTGAGCGAACCAAGGTCACGGTGCACCGGACGCGTCGGGCGAAGGCGAAGCAACGACGAGCGAAGGCCTCTACGCCATCCCCGAGGCCTATCTCCCCGACGGCCGACCGGACACGAGCGTCCAGCTCTGCCTCGATGGAAAGCGGCAATGCGCGCAGCAGGAGGCGGGTGTGTTCCAGGGCTATGGCAGCCTCCCGGTCCTGCCCTTGTGCTCGGATCTGGATCTGCGCTTCAGCGCACAGGGCGAAACCCGTCGGATCAAGGTCGAGAAGCCCCTGCCCTTCGACCTGGCCGTCGCGATCGACCGCGGCTCGGACGGCACCCTGTCCGTGACCGCAACGGCGAATGCCGACACGTCGCGAGCGTTGATCTGGTTCGGGCGGCTGGTGGGACCCTCCTCTCACGACGTGGAGCAGCGCTACTGGTCCTCTGAGGATCGCGGATCCAGGATCCTCTTCGAGCCACGACGCGCGGTCGCGACGATCCCAGCCAGCTCTGTGCAGGCCTGCCGCGGGACCTGCGCGGTCGGCGTTCAGGTCATCCAAATGGCGAGCCGGGCGGGGTATGAGGCTGTCAACGAGGAGCAGCACATTGTCGTCGTCCCCTCCCAGTCGTAGGGCCCTCGCCCTGCTGGCGGTCATCGCAGCCGCGCTCGGGGCGGGCAGCGCCATGCTCCGCAGCGCACCCGGTGTTGGCGGCGCCTCCAGAGAGGCACCTGGGCAGGAGCCCGCGGGCGCGCCGGGACCAGGTGCCAGCGCGGCCGTGCCCCTTTACCGCTCTCCCAGCGCGAAGGGGGGCGACATCGTGATCGATTCGTCGAGCCCGGCGTACGACGGTCTGAAGGTTGCAACCGCGCTGCGGAAGACGTCGCGCGAGATCTTCGAGCGCGAATCGCGCACAGAGCCCTGGGCCACAAGACACGAGAAGTTCTTCGCGGAGGTGATCGCCAAGGACCTGTCGGCCCTGGCGCCGAGCGTGAAGCTCGAGAGCGTCGAGTGCCGCACGCAGAGCTGCCTCGTCAACGTGGTCGCGTCGGAGGCCGACGGCAACACCGCCCTCATGGCGTTGCAGCTCGGCCGCTATTCGGCGCGTGCAGGCGTGGACGCGGCGTCCGATGTGGATCTGGGCGACGGCACGACGAGGATGCCATTCCACATCGTGTTCTCGGCCGAGCAACGAGACCGCGACCTCGAGGCCTATCGGCAACGGCTCGAGGCCACTCGACGCACCACACTCCAACAGGCCAAGGACGAGCCGGAGTATGCGGCCGAGCTCAGGAAGTATGGGATCAAGATTCCTGGCCTATAGCATCGTGGGCGCGCTCGCGTTCGCATCGGCGCACTTCCTCGCTCGCTGGTTCCTCGCGGTGGAAGAGCCTGCCACTGCGCAGGCCGCTCGGCCCGAAGCGGTCGCGGCGGCTCCTGGCGCTTCAGATTCAGCGCGTGCCGGTGCGCGCGCCGAGCTGCAAGGGAAGATCGCGCAGCTCGTCAGACGGCGTGACGCCGGGTTCGTCCGGGAGGCGGAGATCCCTGATCTCGGGAGGCTGGCGCTGTCGTCCCCTCGGGACGCCGCGATCCTCCAGAGCGCCATCACCCGGCACTTCAACGCGGTGCCCGCGCCGACGGACTGCTTCAACGCCCCCGTCGAGCAGCCATTTTCCATCGAGTGCACCTTCGCCGTGACCGGCCAGACCGACGGGGCGCTGGCCGGTGGCGTCGAGTCTTGCCGGCTCGTCGAGGGCTGGATCTCTGAAGAGGTCACCCGCTGCCTCCTGCGCGCCCTGTCTGCACAGCGCAGCGTGCCCCTCTTCCAGCGGCTGGCCGGGCAATTCCGCGGTCGGGTGCCGTTTCGGTTGAGCTACGAGGCCAGTCCCTCGAAGACCTGACGCTCAGCAGACGCACCGCGGAGCCCCTCCGCTGGCACGCACCTTGAACCGGGTGCTCCTCGCGTCCAGCAAGAGCTCCATCACACAGATGTCCGCACATCTCAGCGCGCCAGCCTGGTGGGACCTCGTGGAGGATCACGTCGGCTACGTTCGCGCGCTCGCGCACCGTGAGCGCGCGCGTCCCTTTCCTGCGGCTGCGGCCGGCTCCCACAGGCGACG
The DNA here is from genome assembly GCA_023248855.1 of Myxococcales bacterium. Classification (GTDB taxonomy): domain Bacteria; phylum Myxococcota_A; class Polyangia; order JAHFDS01; family JAHFDS01; genus JAHFDS01. The sequence goes on along the minus strand of JAHFDS010000007.1, from coordinate 43,657 downwards.
AGAACGAAGGAGAACGCCAGCACAAGTCGCTTCGATGCAGTCCGAGCCATTGCCATTTCTTCCGGGCAGAGGGGCGCGAACGGGAGCCACACGGTCTTCCGTTCCGCCCTCGAGCACTGGCGCGGGGCGAAAGCAAGCGGCGTTCCCGTCGCGTCGCACCAGGAGCGACAGCGTCCTTCCGCGCATCTATCTCGGGCGCGTTGCCCGCCTCAGGAGGCTTCGCGCGTTGCAGTCGCGTACACGGTGCAACCCGGCGGCGAGCGCTACCTTCTATCGGCGCGTCTGCCAAGGTGAAAGAAGCCGTCAACATGGAATGAGCTCCGTGTTGCGGGGCGTGTGCGCGTGCAACAACGGCGGGCCAGGGCGACGGGCTTGCACGGGTCCTTGGTGTCTTGGCACACCGCTTCGCTCGGCCGAACGGTCCCTTACCTCGATTCTCTGCTGGATGAGCGCCTCGCACTGACAACAAACCTTCGAGGACGAGGCGATGAAGAACATACTGAAGCTCGCGATGTTGTGTCTGATCGGCACGTCGGCCATGACCGTCGAACCCAGCCGCGTAGAGGCGAGGCCCATTTCCTGGGTCGGCTGCGAGGGGGGCCGGATGGTGCGCTACACGATCGACTGTGACCGGTCCGGGTTCTGCGTCTGGTACACGACCGACGTGGGAGCCAGCTGCAGTTGCAGTGGGAGCACCGCGATGAGCTGCTCGATGTAGGGAGCCGCTCGAGATCCCGGGCGCCGGTGCTTCGGCGCCCGGGACCCTCGACCACCGACAGTCATGCACAGGCGATCCATGTCCAAGATCCCGCTCAAGCGCACCGGTGCGATCCTTCTCTCGGCCCTCGCCGTGGTGGGCGTCTGCGTCTTCGCCGCCCGCGGCCGCGGCGGTCCAGCGCCCACACCCCGGGAAGCAGTAGCTCCGGCTGCGCCTGGTAGCGTCGAGCTGGCACAGGTGGTTTCCACCGCCACGGATCACCGTGTCCGCAGGACGCCGCAGCGTCTACCCGGAGACCACATCGCAGCGCACGAGACCGCGCGCGGGTCGCTCGCCGCTTGCAGGGACGAACACCTCTGTGCACCCGAGACGATCTGCGAGCTCGTCGATGGCGAGGTCGGTTGCTACGCGTCGACCTGCAAGTCGGCCTCAGACACCTCGTGTGGGCCAGGCAAGGTGTGCAGCCGCTTCGCGAGCGGAGAGTCGGCGGTCTGGCGATGCGCGCCAGCTGGTGAGGCTCAGGTCGGAGTCGCGTGCATGGGCGGTCGCCGCCCACCCAAGGACCAGCGCTGTTCGCAATCGCTCGTGTGCTGGGGCGGCAAGTGCCGACAGCTCTGCGACGCAGGTGGTGGCTGCAGTGGCGGACACCGCTGTGTGCAGACAACGGATGGAGCAGTCTGCGTCGACGACACGTGCGCCACCGACACCGATTGCCGCAAGGACCAGGTGTGCGCTCCTGAAAGCCGGCTCGAGGCCACCAAGATCTGCCGCACCCTGGCGCCGTTCGCGAACGGCGTCCCGAGCTGCGCGCCCGGGCGATGCCCGAGCGGCCAGAGCTGCGACGGAGTGTTCACAGGAAGCGCCCTGCGCGCCAGGTGCCGGCCGACCTGCAGCCTCGTCCCGCCGTCGCCGTGCCCGGACGGGTATGTCTGTGGGCGTTCGGGATTCCTGGGGTACGCAGACGCCCCGAGCGTGTGCTACCGCAAATGCGACATGTACTCTCAGACCGGCCGCCGGTGCGACGAAGGAGAGCAGTGTCGCACCACGACCGAGTCAATGTCCGGCTCGGAGGCCGGCTGCGCGCCCATCTACCCCCGTGCCTCGGAGAGCGACGAACCTGAGATGGACGCGATCTTCACACGCCCCGTTTCCAAGCCGCGTGAACCCTCGGAGGACGGCTGATCGAATAGAGTGCGCGACGGTGGAGCAGCGCGATGCATGACACCAGGCGCACATCCGGCAAGGTGACCCCCGGTTCGAGCGCTCTCGTCGCCGCGATCGTGGCGCTGGTTGCGGGCGGGCTACTGGTCCTTTGGGCCCTTCGGCCCGACGCGTCGCCGCCCACCGAGACAGCGACCGGCCCCCAGGAACCACGCGTCGACCTGCGAGAGCTACAGACCGCGAAGTCGAGGCCTGCAGCGACCAGGCGACAGTCCCTCCTTGCTGCGATCGAGAAGGCTCGCAGCGCGCGCCGGGCGCAGACCACGGCGCCGCCGGAGCACGCGGGCGAGGCACGCCCGACCTCGCGGCCCTCGGCCCCGGCCGAGGACACAGAGGACGCCCCCCTCTCCACTGACTATCTCAAGAAGGTGAAGCACACCGTGATGGCCACGCGGCCGCTCCTCAGGCAGTGCGTGGATTCCGCGCGAGCGCGTAACCCCTCGACGAACGCGGATGCCGTGTGGCTCCAGGTCACGCTCGCCGCGGAAAAGGGTGTCGCGGGCCTGGTGGAGGACGCCGAGATCTCAGAGGGTGCCTTCTCGAAGGACGCCCTCCTGCTCGAATGCCTTCACGAGACCCTCTACGCGATGGAATCCCCGCCGCCGGACGGCGGAGGCAGTACCGCCATTGCATTCCCGCTGAATCCGCCGAAGCAACCGCCGAAGGTGATCCGCGAGGACTGATCCCGACATACGGCACCCGACCGGCTGGCATGCGCTTTGAATTCGTTCTTCTCGTGCCTGGCTTCCACTCTGTCGAATCGATATCAGCGCAACACGCTGGTCCAACCTGGTGGTCCCTGGTGGAGAAACACGTCGGCTACGTTCGAATCGTCGCGCGCCGTGAGCGGGCGCGGCTCGGCGGTCAGGTCGATCTCGAGGAGCTCATCGCCGATGGCGCTCTCGGCCTCGTCGACGCTGCAAGGCGCTTCGAACCCGGTCGTGGGCTGACGTTCCTGACGTTCGCCCACCACCGCATCCGAGGCGCGATGCTCGACGGGCTCCGGCAGCTCGAAGGGGGCACCCGGCGGCGGCCAGGGAGCGAAGCGAAGCGCTGCGTGTTCGCCTCTGAAGACCCTGATGCGTTGCCGAGCGACCTTGCGACCCAGGAGGAGCAATTGCTCGGCTCGGAGGAGTGCGCCACACTCCGGCGCGCCGTTCTGGGCCTGCCCCCGCGCGAGAGGCTCCTCCTGCTGGCTTGTTATCGCGACGACGAGACTCTCGAACAGGCCGGCACTCGCCTCGGCTTGTCGCGCTCATGGAGCTGCCGCTTGCACGCTCGCGCGGTGGGGCGCCTCCGAGCCGAGCTCCGGGCGTCATGACCACCCCTCCGCCGCCGCCCTGGCGCGAGGGCCCCGAGCCCCTGTTTCGGGATACTCTTGCCTCCGTGCACGGCGAGGGCGGCAGCACGCGGTCGTGGGACGCGCGCCCGCGCCGGGCCGCGGCCCACCCCATCGACTACCTGGTCGCTGGCCTCACCTGCGACCAGCCGATGCAGGCCTCGGTGCGATTCGTCCTCTCCGAGCTGGACGAGGTGGTGCTCGGGCGGGGCGCGAGCCGCAGCTCCAGCCGAGCCGGACGCCGTCTGGTCGTCCACGTGGCGGATCCGTGGATGTCCTCGAGCCATGCCAGGCTCGTGCGGAACGAAGACCGCTGGCTGCTCGAGGATGGCGGGTCCAAGAACGGATCTCGCGTCAACGGGTGGCCCGCGCGGCAGGCCACGCTCGCCGACGGTGATCTCATCGAGCTCGGCTGCACCTTCTTCGTATTCCGGCGCAAGGTCCCCGTCGTCGGGGAATGCGCCGATCTCGACCTGTCGGCATCGAAGTCCCAGCTCGCGGAGCTGGTCACCTGCTCTCCCGCCCTGGAACGGCAGTTCGAGGCGCTCGCGCGCATCGCGCGCACCGATGCCGCCGTGCTCGTGACCGGCGAGACAGGCACCGGCAAGGAGCTCGTGGCGCGGGCGGTTCACGCGACCTCGGGTCTGCGCGGCCCGTTCGTGGCCGTCAACTGCGGGGCAATCCCTGAGGGCCTCGTCGAGTCGCAACTGTTCGGTCACCGCAAGGGGGCGTTCTCGGGCGCGACGGCCGATCAGCTGGGCCTCGTGCGAAGCGCGGACGGGGGCACGTTGTTCCTGGACGAGATCGGCGACCTGCCCCTGGCCGCCCAGGCTGCCGTCCTCCGTGTGCTGCAGGAAGGCGAGGTGCTGCCCGTCGGCGGCACGCGGCCAGCCCAGGTCTCCGTGCGCGTGGTCGCGGCGACCCACCGAGACGTGGATGCCATGACGGTCAGCGGAACGTTTCGCGAGGACCTGCTCGGACGCCTTGCTGGCTTTCGGGCGACACTGCCACCCCTCCGGGAGCGCCGCGAGGACCTCGGGATTCTCCTGGCCGTTCTCCTGCGCAAGCACGCGGGCGCCGATGCTGAGCAGGTCAGCTTCACGCCCGAGGCGGCGCGCGAGCTTTACCGCCACCGATGGCCACTGAACGTTCGGGAGCTCGACAAGTGCCTGGCCGCCGCGCTGGCGCTCGCCGGGGACGAACCGATCGGCGAGAACCACCTCGGTCAAGCTCTGCATCGTGGTCGCTCCCCGCGCCCGCTATCCCAGGACGGGCCCGCGCTGGACGACGAAGAGCTGCGCCGGCGGGAAGAGCTGATTCGACTGCTCACCGAGCACCGGGGCAACATCACGGCCGTTGCCGCAGCCAGCGGCAAGGCCCGCATGCAGATTCAACGCTGGCTCAAGCGCTACGGCATCGATCCGAAGACCTATCGCACCTGAACGCGCTCCTGCCGTTGCACCTGCAACGTCGGTGCAACCCGAGTGCACAGGCCTGTTCCGCGGGCGCAACATCGCCACGGACGAAGCGAGGTTCGACTCGGCCGCAGTAGGCGTGGTTGCGCTCCGATGATCGCGGCCCGAGTGTTGCAGTGGCGTTGCAGCAGTGGCCACGCCGCAACATCTGTCCGCTTTTGCGGATAACAGTCGCGTGCACGTCGTCCACCTCCTGTTGCAGTGCCCTGGTGGCCACGCTCACATGGCTCTGCAAGAAAAGCGTGGAAGGCGGGCCGCAAGCTTGACGTTCCGCGGAGGCGCGTGCTACCCGCCGCGATGGCTGATGGAGCAAGGCGGAGTGGGATCTGAATGAGCCAGCCTCTGTGCAGCGACACAGGCGCCGCGACGCCGCCGATCGGCGGCACACGGAGCCCGGAGGAGGGCACTCGCAGCCTGCGCGGCTGGGCTCCTCGTCGGCGAACCCTGGAGACGGCGTCCGCTCGCGATTCCGACGACGAATCCAGCGATCCGGATTACGTTCCTGGTGACCTCGAAGGCGAGACCCTCTCGACCGGCGCGCCGGCAGGACGGGCGACTCGTCGACCGGAGACCTGGCTTGGCGAGGACGCCCCCGTCCCGGTCGTCTCGCCCTCGAAGTACGCAATCGATGGGGAACTGGCCCGGGGAGGGCTGGGTCGGATCCTGCGCGGCTGGGATCGTCGCCTCGATCGCCCCGTCGCGATCAAGGTAGCGCTACACGACGGCGTGGAAGCGCGCGTCCGCTTCATGCGCGAGGTCGCGATCACGGCCCGCCTGCAGCACCCCGCGATCGTGCCCGTCTACGAGGCGGGCTGCTGGCCCGGTGGCGAGCCGTTCTACGCGATGAAGCTCATCTCCGGCTGCTCGCTCAAGGAAGCGATCGCGGAGAAGAAGACGCTCGACGAACGACTCTCCTTGCTGCCGAACGTGATCGCAGTGGCCGAAGCCGTCGCATACGCGCACAGCGTCGGGATCATCCATCGCGACCTCAAGCCCGCAAACATCCTCGTCGGACCGTTCGGCGAGACCGTGGTCATCGACTGGGGCGTGGCACGCGAGGCTTCGGAAGCCACACCGACCGCGTCGAGCGAGGACACCTTGCCGCCGGGATGGAAGCCACCCGCAGACGCGCAGGCCCTTACCGAGACAGGCGCCGTTCTGGGGACGCCTGCGTACATGCCGCCCGAACAGGCGTCGGGGGCGCCGGTGGACATGCGCGCGGACGTCTACGCGATCGGCGCCATCCTCTACCACATCCTGGCGGGTATCGCCCCCTACGACGGAGGCAGGTGCACGGAGGTCGTCGCGCGGGTGCTCCTGTATCCACCCGAGCGGGTCGAGCTGCGCGAGCCCGGCGTTCCCCTCGAGCTGGCCGACATCGTGCGCAAGGCGATGGCTCGTGCACCGGAGGAGCGCTACGCGAGCGCGATGGAGCTCGCGGAGGAGCTCAAGCGATTCCAGACCGGGCAACTCGTCGGAGCGCACCACTACACGAGCGGTGCGCTTGCCCGCCGGTGGGTCCGCCGGCACCGAGTGCCCGTCGCCGTGGGAGTGGCCGCCCTGGGAGCCCTCCTTGCCACCGGGACGCTGTCCCTCAGGCGAATCATCGCTGAGAGGCGCGTCGCGGAGAGTCGACGGATCGAGGCGGAAGCCGCTCGAGACGAGACCGCGCACAGCAACCATGAGCTCTTGCTGGCACACGCACGGTCGTCGTTGGACCGAGATCCCACGGCTGCTCTGGCTTGGCTGCTTCGATATCCGCTGGATGCGGCGGAGTGGCCGACCGCGAACATGATTGCTGCCGACGCGGTCAGCCGCGGCGTCAGCAGCCATGTCTATCGACTCGGCACTTCCGCCGTCGGCTATGTGGCGTTCTCTCCCGATGGGCGGCGCCTTGCGGCGGGAACGAATGCCGGCAACGTGAGTGTGTTCAGCCTCCAGGACGGCGCCGTCGCCTCGGTGTCGTCGAGCCCCAGCGCGATCGCATCCCTGTCATTCTTCGCAGGAAGCGAGGACATCGTATTCTCGGATCGTGACGGCAACGTCGTGCTCCACAACGTGGACAGCGGCCGGTCGAGGCGAGTCTTCACGGGTCAGGGGATCGCTGGTGTCATGGCCTCGTCAGGGGACAAGATCGCCGCAGCGTTCACGGACGGGACAGCCCGGCTGTGGGACAATCGTGCTGGCACAGCCCGCCTCCTGGCACGCACCGGATCGGCGCTGGGCTCGATTGCGTTCTCGCGCGATGGGAAGGCCGTCGCGTTCGCTGGTGTCGGAGGCGGCATCCACCATTTCGATGTCGCTTCTGGCCTCGGCCGAAGTGCGCTCGCCGGAGTTGGCGAGCTCCACACCGTCGTCTTCTCACCAGACGGTCGCCGGCTCGCCCTCGGTGGCGTCGATGGCTCGCTTTGGACCTGGGACACTGCCCCTGGTTCCCGGCCCTCACGCGCTTCGGGCCACGCCGCCGCCATCCAGCAGATCGCCTTCTCGCCAGGAGGCGAAATCATCGCGACCGCAAGCGACGACAGGACCGCTCGATTGTGGGCGCGCAGCTCGATGGAGCATCCGCGAGCGCTGACCGGGCACAGCAACGGAGTCTGCGCGGTGGCCTTCAACCCCGGCGGGACAATCTTGGCGTCCGCCTCACAGGACGGCGTCATCAAGCTGTGGAGCACCGCGGAAGGGATCCCCCTCACGACACTTCGCGGTCACACCGATGCCGTTTGGGGCCTTGCCTTCTCTCCAGATGGTCGCATCCTGGCATCGGCAGGCGGCGACGGCACCCTCCGGACGTGGGCCATTTCCCCGCAGCCACCCAGGGTGCTGTCCGGACATCGAGACTACGTCTATCACGCGCGCTTCTCGCCCGATGGCGCATCGCTTGCGACGGAGAGTGCAGACCGATCGGTGCGCCTCTGGGACGTTCGCACCGGCGAAGGACGGGTCCTGGGCAAGCACCTGGATGTTGCATTCGGACTGGAGTTCTCGCCGGACGGGAAGCTCTTGGCCACCGCCGGATTCGACGGCACCGTACGTGTCTGGGACCAGATCGGCGGCCAAGCTCAGGTCCTGTCCGGACACCGGGGCAGCGTGAGCCCTCCAGCCTTCTCCCCGGATGCGGCATTCCTCGCTTCAGGAGGCTCCGAGGGTGACGTGCGCCTCTGGGACATCTTGTCCGGAACCAGCAAGGTGCTGACTGGGCACCGTGGCGAAGTGAGACGTGTCGCGTTTTCCCCAGTCGGTACCGCAATCGCCTCGGCGGGCGCAGACGGGGACGTCCGCGTCTGGAACACCTCGACCCTTCATGCTGACGTCCTGTCTGGACACACTGGCGCTGTCTTTCGCGTGAGCTACTCCCCTGACGGACGATACGTGGCATCGGGCGGAGTCGACGGACAGATCATCCTCTGGGATACAGAGGAACACAGCGGCCGCCTCATTGGAGGGCATGGCTCGCGCGTCAATGCCATCTCCTTCTCAGCCGACGGCACGGTCCTGGTATCGGGCGACGAGGACGGGACGGTTTCCTTCTGGGACGCCCGGAACGGCGACCGCACGATGCTCCGTGCCCACGACGGAGCGGTCGTCGCCATCGGCCTGTCGCGCGACGGCCAACTTGCTGCGACTTCCGGTCAGGACATGACGATTCGCTTGTGGAATCCCCCCTCCGGGGCATCGGTGGTGCTCCGGGGCCACGAGGGTCTCGTTGCGGACGTCTCGTTCTCGCCCGACGGTACGCTTCTGGCATCCGCGAGCTGGGACCGCACGGTGCGGCTCTGGCCAACGCGATCGACGACTGCACCGCCCACGATGCCGTGGGATTTGCAGAGCTGGATCAGGACGAAGACGACGGCACGTCTAGGTCCGGACTTGCGGCCAGCGACCGAGCCTTCCCATGAGGCGCCCCGGGGGAAGCCCTGGGGGCCCAACCAACCACAGGAGCCACGATGAAGACCACCAAGCAGACTGATACCCAGGATTCGAGGGATCTCGCTGGCGAGCAGACCGCTCAGGGGCCACGCCGCGCCCTCATCCTTCGCCGCGAGTCGATCCGTATCCTCTCCGACGATTCGCTGCGACAGGTGGCCGGAGGCTGGCGGATCACGATCTCGAGGAATTCCGACTGTGACTAGCGCGGCCAACGGAGGGCGCTGACGGAAAGCGGCCTCCGAAGCGCACGTTGCAAGCCACGTCTGCACCCGCGCCGGATGCATGGCCTCCGGCGCGGGTTCATTCCTCAAGGTGGATAATGCGCAAAGCGATCCCACTCGTCGTCCTCGCGCTTTCGTGCGCGGCCACCGAAGCGTCGCGCGCCCTGCCAGTGGCCCAAGGCCAGATTCGGGCCAAAGAGGCGGTCGTACAGGGCATCGTGAGCGACGGCGCTCACCAGTACCCATCCGGCGCTCTGGTCGTTCTTGCGCCTGCAGACGCCACCGATCTGTATTCGCTCAGACCCGCTGGGCTTGCTCGGACTGACGGGAATGGACGCTTCCGTATCGAAGGTGTGCCACCTGGCCGATACTCGCTTAGCGTCACGACTCCGACAGCGACCGCAGCACGGATCGACGATCTGGTGATCCACCCCGGCCGTGTACCCCCACCCGTTTCACTCATCGTTGGGGGCCCCGGCATCACGATCAGCGGCAGCGTGAGGGGACCTCAGGGCCCGCTGTCCGGTGACGGCATCGTGCGACTCCTCTCCTTCTCGGGCTGGCGTTTCTCTGCACTCTTCCCCGAGCTGCGAGACGGACGATTCGCCGCTCGAGTTCCACCTGCACAATACGTGGCGGTGGCCCAGCAAGGAGATGGCGATCCCGTCGGGCGCGCGGTCCTATCCGCTCAACCTCACGACCTGTCCTTTGAGGTTCGCGAGCTTCCGAGAATGGCCGCACCCACCGTCGGAGAGGTCGCGGCGTGGATCGCAGGCGACGCCGTGCGCCTGCAGTCCGTCCTTCCGGAGACGCCACGGGCTGACCTTCAGGGCCTCCGGTCCGTTGTCGGCGATGCTCGCATCGTGGCCCTCGGGGAGGCCACCCACGGCACACGCGAGTTCTTCCAGTTCAAGCACCGGATGCTCGAGTTCCTCGTCGAGGATCTCGGCTTCAATGTGTTCGCGATCGAGGCTTCCCTACCAGAGAGCCTCGCGCTCAACCGCTACCTGGCCGAGGGCACGGGGGACCCCGCTGCCTTGCTTGCCGGGCTGCACTTCTGGACGTGGGACACCGAGGAAGTACTCGCAATGATCCGCTGGATGCGCCGTCACAACGAACGCCACCCAGATCGCAGGGTCCGCTTCTTCGGGTTCGACATGCAGTACTCGGCGGACGCCGGCCGCCAGGCCCTTGCCTACCTCGAGGGGGTGGACCCGGGATACGCGAAGCGCGCGGCCGCGGCGCTTGCTCCTTTGCTGGCGAAGGACAGCGCCAAGACGTATCCGGACCTGCCGGAAGCCGAACAACGGCGCGTACAGAGCGTCATCGCCGACGTCGAGCAGAGGTTGGCGCGCGAGCGCCCGGTGGCCATGTCGGTGGCGCAACGCGGTGCATGGTCGGTTGCGTCTCGATGCGCGCGAGTGCTGGGGCAAGCGGAGGAGATGTACCGCAGTGGTGACATCGGCGGCGACGTGGTGCGCGAGCGTGCGATGTCGGAGAATGTTCGCTGGATCATGTCGCAGGAGCCAACGGGCACGCGCATGGTGCTCTGGGCACACAATGGACATATCGCAATGCGCGGAGACCTCGGCCTGCCAACGCTCGGCGAGGAGCTTCGTACTTCCTACGGAAGGGGCTATCTATCCATCGGCCTTCTCTTCGGCCGGGGCTCATTCCGAGCCAGGGATCGCACCAGCCCGAAGGCCTCGGGGGTGGTCCCCTTCGATGTCCCACCGGCGCCGAGCGGCTTTCTCGAGGCGATGCTCGCATCAGCCGGCATTCCGCTGTTTGCCGTAGACCTCAGGCAGACCTGCTCCGTGGGTCGCTGGCCGAGGCGAGGCGGCGGCGCCTCGTGCAAGCGGGGCGCGAGCAGCGGGAGCACGCGGCCGACTCCACGCGCCGGCTGGCTTCGCTCGCACCGATCGAGGACCCGGTCCTGGCCGCGTTCGCGGCGCGCCTGCGTCCGCTGCGCGCGACCTTGCTGGAGACGGTCCCATCGCCGGCGATCACCGACGCAAAGGCGACCTCGCGCCTGTCGACCGAGGAGATGATCTCCCTGCTCGAGCGGGCCCAGGCGGCCTGACCGCCCGCGCGGGATCCGATCGGCGTTCCGGCGCTTCAAGATGGGTGGCCTTCCCGGGCGCGCGTCCTTGTCCCGTGGAGAGCTGACAGCGGCCCACGTGGCGAGCGAGCCGCGCGCCTCGTTCTGGTCATCTGGAGGCCGCGCACCTCGGCGAGCCGCTCGAGCTCGGTTGGCTCTCGACCGATTGCTCCGCGCTGGACACGCGCAGGTAGAGCGCGGCGCGCTTGCGTTGGCGTCGCCGGGGGCGCGCTCGTGCTGCTCATCGTTGGGTCCCTAGTCGGAACCGCCACGGCGGCCCGCTCTCGGTTGCACATCCGCCGTTCGGTGCAGGACGCTGCTTTGACGCGTCCCTGATGCGACTGAGGCCCGAAGTGGGCTCCTCCTCCGCCACTTGGAAGGACGCAGAGCAACCACGCCCCGCGGGGCTCCTGACCCAAGAAGTGCCCGCAGACCGGGCGGTTCAGGGCCGGACTGAGCGGGCGCGCTCGATGGCCGCCAGGATCTCGCCCCTCCGCAACGGCTTGGCGATCGCCACGTGCGCGACATCGCACTGGCCGTGCTCGGTGCCGAGCTAGCCTGACACCAGGATGCGGACGCAAGCCGGCCAGTGACGCGCGACCTCGGCGAGCTGCTCGAGCCCCGCGCTCGGGTTTCCGTCCATCGCCAAAGCGCTCACGACCGCGGCGACCGTGCCGGCGTGCTGCCCGAGGAGCGCCAGCGCCTCGCTCGGTCCTGCGGCCTCGAGTACAAGGCAGCCCGCGCCGAGCTCGCGCACGATCGCCCGCCGCACCCAGGGGGCTCATCGTCCACCACGAGCACGGCGGGCCGCCTCACTCCGCCTCGGATAATGGATCGCGGGGTGTTCTGTTTGAATCGAAGAGGCCTGGCGACGATGCCGGCGCATGCCCACGAGGTCCGAGCAGGCCGGACGTCAGCGCCTCGCGATCAACGCGCAGTGCTGCTGGGATGGCGGTCCCCGGAGCGCGCGCTTCCTGGATACCCAGGACCAACCCTCCCCGCGCGGCGCGGAGGGGCACGGGGCGACGTGGCTCCCGATGGGACCCAGACGTGCCAGCAGACCACCCCCCGGTGGCCGTGACTTCGAAGGAGCATCCATGATCGACCAGAAGACCGACGCCCTGCTGGACGAGTCCCTCTGGGACGCGCGCGACGTGGCCCGCTACTTCCGCGCGAGCTGCTCCTGGGTCTACCATCAGGCTGGGCCGGACTGCTCCCGCACCTTCGCGTGGGCGGGTTGCTGCGCTTCGATCCGAAGGCCGTGCGTGCCTTTGCCGAGGGGCAGCAGCGGGTGCCTCGGTTGATCTCGCGCCGCGGCTGAGAAATTCGGCAGGAGACCCGAGATGGCCAAGCCGTACCGCAAGAACGAGCGCTGGTATGTCCGCTACAAGGACGCCACCGGGCGGTGGCGCGACAAGGCCACGGACGCGCGCACGAAGGCCGAGGCCAAGCTGCTCTGCCACGAGCTCGAGCGGCGCGAGGGGCGGATCCGCGAGGGGCTCGACGCGCCGCCACCGATCGACGGCGGCGGCACGCTCGGTGAGCTCCTGGAATGGTGGGTTGACGAGTATCTCGCGCACTCGCCGTCCTTCGAGCGCTCCGTGGGCACGGTGCGGCGGCACCTGCTGAGCTCGGAGCTGGCGCGTCTGCGGCTCGTGGACGTGACGCCGGGCCGCATCGAGACGCTCCTCGTGCAGAAGGGCCGTGAGGTCGGCCCCCAGACGGTCAACCATCTGCGCGGCTACCTCAGCCGCGCCTTCTCTGCCGCTCGCCGGACGGAGCGCTTTTCCCGGCCGAACCCGTCACGAGCGTCTCGCGGCGCAAGGTCCCGCGGCGCGTGCCCGACTACCTCCGCCCCGAGGAGGCCGCGCGGCTCTTGCGCTTCCTGCCGCCGAAGTGGACCTGCCTGTTCGCCACCGGGCTCTACACCGGCTTGCGCAAGGGCGAGCTCTTCGGTCTGCGCAAGTCGGACGTGGACCTCGACCGAGGGCTCCTCACCGTCGCGCGCTCGTACGATCGAGACACGACCAAGGGTGGGCACGCCGACGTGATCCCGGTTGCCCGCGACCTCGTCCCGTACCTCGAGGCTGCGCTCGAGGCGTCCCCGGCCGAGCTGGTGTTTCCGACCGCAGACGGCAAGATGCAGCGAGAGGGCGCGCAGCTCGAGATCGTGCTGCGGCGCGCCCTGCGGAGGGCCGGCATCGTCACCGGGTACCGTCACGTCTGCCGCCGCAACGCTTGTGGCCACAGCGAGCAGGCGACGGACGCGGAGCTGCGCCGATGCCCACGCTGCCACATGAAGCTCTGGCCGGTCGGCGAGGTGCGGCCCTTGCGCTTCAACCACCTGCGCCACACCACCGCGTCGCTGCTGATGATGGCGGGCGCGAACCCCGCCGCGGTGCAGCGCATCATGCGGCACAGCGACCCGCGCATCACGACCGAGGTCTACGGCCACCTCGCGCCCGACTACCTGCGCGCCGAGGTCGACCGGCTCTCGTTCGGGGCTCCTCCGCAGCACTCGCTCCCGGCCCCGAAAGCGGCACCGCTTGCTGCCGGTTTGCTGCTGGCTCCTGGCGCGGAGCCGAAACGTGCGACGGAGCACATGCCCGACCCCAGTGATTCCGTCGCTCTCTCTCGGTCGGGGTGGAGGGATTTGAACCCCCGACACCCTGCTCCCAAAGCAGGTGCGCTACCAGGCTGCGCTACACCCCGAGTGGGATCTTTCTAGCACAGCCGCTCGAGGAGCGCGCGGACGGCGGCGAACGCGGCGCCGCGGTGGCTGATGCGATTCTTCTCCTCCGGTGTCAGCTCGGCCATGTGGCGGCCGTCGGGCAGGGTGAAGTAGGGGTCGTAGCCGAAACCGCCCTGGCCTCGAGGGGAGCGCGCGATGCGTCCCTCGCAGGTGCCTCGCGCGAGCTCGACCGGGCCCCCGGGTCGGGCGAGCGCGATCACCGCGACGTACCGCGCGGTGCGACGGTCGGCCGGGACGCTGGCCAGCCGCTCGATCAAGAGGGCGTTGTTGCGCCCGTCGTCGCAGGGCATCCCGGAAAAACGCGCCGAGCGGACGCCGGGCTCGCCGCCAAGGGCGTCGACCTCGAGGCCACTGTCGTCGGCCAGGGCGGCAAGGCCGGTCCGCGCCGCGGTCTCGCGGGCCTTCTTGCTGGCGTTGTCCTCGAACGTCGCGCCGTCCTCTTCGATCTCGAAGCCGGGCGCGATCTCCCCCAGAGGAACCAGCTCGAGCGGCAGCCCGGCCGCCATCTGCCGCAGCTCGCCCAGCTTGTGCCGGTTGTGGCTCGCGACGACGAGCTTCATCGCAGCGCCGCGCGCTGGGCCTCGATGAGCTGCGCACAGCCCCTGGCGGCGAGCGACGTCAGCGCGGCGAGCTCCGCTCGATCGAACGTCCCGTGCTCGCCAGTGCCCTGGACCTCGACGAACTTGTCGCCCTCGGCCATGACGACGTTCATGTCCACGGCGGCCGCCGCGTCCTCGACGTAACAGAGGTCGAGCAGCGCACGGCCGCCGCACAGGCCCACCGAGACGGCGGCGACGTGCGCCAGGATCGGGTCCTCCTTGAGCAGTCCCTGGGCGCGCAGCCGGCGGACCGCCAGGCACAGGGCGACGAAGCCGCCGGTGATGGACGCCGTGCGCGTGCCCCCGTCGGCGTGCAGGACGTCGCAGTCGATGGTGATGGTGCGTGGGCCGAGCTTGTCGGGGTTCACCGCGGCGCGGAGCGCGCGACCGACCAGGCGCTGGATCTCCTTCTCGCGCCCGCCGGGGTTGCGCCCGATCCGCGTGTTGGTCGAGCGCGGCAGCATCGCGTACTCGGCGGTGACCCACCCGCGAGTCGGCTGCTGCGGCCTCGGGGGCATGAGGAAGGGCGGCACGCGCTCCTCGACCGAGGCCGCGCAGATGACCGCCGTCTCGCCAAAGCGCACGAGCACCGAGCCCTCCGCGTGTTTCTGCAGGCCGAGCTCGAACGACACAGGCCGCAGCGCATCGGACGCGCGGCCGTCGGAACGGGCGCTCATCGCGCCCCCTTCGGGATCCTGGGCTTCACTTGGGCATCTCCTGGGTCTCGGTCCAATGCACCTGCTCGGGGCGCCTTTTCGGACGCCTCGGCGATGGCCTGTGCGACCGCCTCGGCGAGGTCGGCCT
Organism: Myxococcales bacterium; assembly: GCA_023248855.1. GTDB lineage: Bacteria > Myxococcota_A > Polyangia > JAHFDS01 > JAHFDS01 > JAHFDS01. Next base: position 28,497 of record JAHFDS010000007.1, on the reverse strand, counting down.
GCACCTTCGGGCGCAGGATCTCACGACCCTCCACCGGGTGATCGATGAACGCCAGCTCGGCCAGCACCGCCGGCACGCTGGCTCCGCGCAACACGTCGAGCGCGCCTGCGCGGATGCCACGGTCGAGGGACGCCCGCGGCACCCCGGACGCCTCCGCGAGCGAGCCGCACACGCGCCGCTGGATGCCCCGCGCGACCTCCCAGGCCAGCGCTCGCGCATGGTCCTGCGCGTGCTCCGCCTGCACCTTGGCCGCCTCGGCGTCGGCGCCGGTCTTGCCGTCCGCGGCGCGCGCGCCCGCGCGATGGACCTCGAGCGCGGCGCCGGCAGGATCGAGCACGTAGGCCTCGGTGCCGCGCTGCGAGCGATCGGGCGACGCGTTGAAGTGCAGGCTCACGAACAGATCGGGCGCCCAGGCGTTGGCACGCCGCACCCGCTCGCGTAGCGTGAGCAGCGTGTCGGAGCGGCGCGTGAGCAGGACCTTGACCCCCCGGGCGCGCAGCCGCGTCTCCACCAGGCGCGTGACCGCCAGCGTCAAGTGCTTCTCGTGCACGTGCGCCTCGACGCCCGCGGCGCCGAGGTTCGAGCCCCCGTGGCCGGCGTCGAGGACGACCGTGAACACGGCCAAGGCAGCCACCATGCCTCGCGAGGCTACGGCCCCACGGGGCCCGCGGCAAGGGGTCGCGGTCTGTGATGGTATGATCTGCGCGCCCATGCAGCCTGCGGAGCGTGTCAAGGCGTACTTCGAGCGCGAAGCGGCGCGCTTCGACGCCATCTACGAGGATCGCAAGCCGCTCCACCAGCGCCTGGTGGACAACGTGTTCCGCCGCGTCATCCGTCGGCGCTTCGAGCTCATCTGCGCGCTCGCGCCACAGGCGGGTCCGTGGAGCGTGCTCGACGTCGGCTGCGGCCCCGGGCGGTACGCGCTCGCGCTGGCAGCCCGGGGGGCGATGCGCGTGGTCGGTGTGGACGTTTCGGCGCCCATGATCGAGCTCGCGCGCGCGGAGGCGACCCGCGCGCAGGTGGCGTCCCGGTGCAGCTTCCACGCGAGCGCCTACCTCGACTTCCCGTCCGTCGAGCGCTTCGACGTCGTCGTCTCGACCGGCTACTTCGACTACCTCACCGAGCCCGACCGCCACCTGGGTCGCATGGTGGCGCAGTGCAAGGGGCGCATCTATGCCACCTTCCCCAAGCGCTGGGAGGTGCGCACTCCGCTCCGCAAGCTGCGCTTCTTCTTCGAGCGCGGATTCGTGCGCTTTTACGACGCGGGGGACGTGCGCGCGCTCTTCGCCGGCGCGGGGGTCGCCCCCGAGCGGGTGGCGCTCTTGGACCTCGGTCGCGACTACCTCGCCATCGCGCGGCCGTGACGCGCGTCCTGCACATCATCACGCGGCTCATCCTGGGCGGAGCGCAGGAGAACACGCTCTACAGCGCGCTCGGGCAGATGCGCTCACCCGGCATCGAGGCCACGCTGTGCTACGGGGCCGACGATGGCACCGAGGGCAGCCTCGTGCCACGCGCGCGGGCGGCGGGCTTGCCGCTCATCCACGAGCCAACGCTGTGTCGGGCCATCGCACCGGCCGACGACGCGCGCTGCCTGGTGCGGTTGACCTCACTTATGCGCAGAGACAGATATGACGTGGTGCACACGCACTCCTCGAAGGCCGGCATCCTCGGCCGGGTGGCGGCCCGGCTCGCGGGCACGCCGGTCGTGGTGCACACGTTTCACAGCCTGGTGTTTCACGAGTACCAGGAGCGCTGGAAGAATGCGCTCTACGTGGCGCTCGAGCGCATGACGGCGCCCCTCGCGGACGCGCTGGTGTCGGTCAACGATCGCACCACCGAGGGGCTGCTCGCGGCCGGTGTGGGTCGTGCCGAGCAGTACGGCACCATCTACAGCGGCATGGCGCTCGAGCAGTTCCTGGGCGTGCGCCAACGGCTCTCCGTCGCCGACGCGAAGCTGCGCCTCGGCATCCCGGCCGACGTGCCCGTGGTCGGCAAGGTCGCGCGGCTGTTCCCGCTCAAGGGTCATGCGCAGTTCCTGGACGTGGCGAGCGCGCTCGCCCTCACCGACGCCCGCGTGCGGTTCCTCCTCGTGGGGGGCGGCCCGCTCCGCGCCGAGCTCGCGGCCGACGCCGCGCGTCGTGGCCTCGGCGACCGGGTGGTGTTCGCGGGCGCGGTCGAGCCCGAGGCGGTCCCCGAAGCGATCCAGGCGATGGACGTGGTCGTGCACACGTCGTTGCGCGAGGGCATCGCGCGCGTGCTCCCCCAGGCGCTGGCGGTCGGAAAGCCCGTGGTGACTTTCGCGCTCGACGGCGCGCCAGAGGTGGTGCATCCGGGCGTGTCGGGCGAGCTCGTGGGTGCGGGCGACACGGCGGCGCTCGCGGCCGAGGTCCGCGCGCTGCTCGCGGATCCGGCGCGTTGCACCCGGTACGGCGAGGCGGGACGCGGGTTTGCTGCGGCGAATTTCGGCCTGCCCACGATGGTCGCGCGCATCAACGCGCTCTACGACCGGCTGCTCCGGGAAAAAGGGCGGACGCCCCTCGATCCGGCGGCCCTCCGCGAGCGCTGACCCGCTTTGGCTTTCCTGGGCTACCTTCGGCACGGTGGCCCTGAGCCCGACCCGCCACGAGTACCGCCTCACGCTCTCGCACCTCGATGCTGCGCAGCACCTCGAGGAGACGGTGGTGCTCGCGCGTCACCCGTCCGAGACCGCCGAGCACCTCGTGCTGCGCATGCTCGCGTGGTGCCTGCTGCGACGCGACGGCCTCGCGTTCGGCGCGGGCCTGTCGGACGGCGACGCCTCGGACCTGTGCATCGAGGCCGCGGGCGGTGGCTACACGCTCTGGGTCGAGTGCGGCACGGCGGAGCTCGAGAAGCTGCGCCGCGTGGCCTCGCAGAACGCGGGCGCCGAGGTCGAGGTGGTGTTCGCCGGTCCACGCCGGCGCAACGAGCTCCTCGAGCAGCTCGCGGAGCACAGGAAGAGCCACAAGGGCCTCGATCGCGTGCGCCTCCGCACCATCGAACCGAGCCTCGTCGCCGCGCTCGCGCGCCACGAGGAGCGCCGCCAGAAGTGGACCGTGACCATCGTCGAGGGGCACCTCTACGTGGAGGTCGACGGCGAGCCCCTCGACGGCGCCGTCGAGACGACGCCCCTTTTGGGCTGAAAGCCCGGGCCCAGGGCTCGACCTCTACCGGCTCTTGATCTTGCGCCGCTCCACCGGCAGCTCGAGCGGGCGGCCCGCACGGCGGATCTGGAGCTGCACGCGCGTGCCCGGCGGCCCGCGGATCGCGTCGAGCGCGGGCTCGTAGCCGAGCGACGTCACCGGCCGGCCGTCCACGGCGACGACGCCATCGCCGACGAGAAGGCCAGCGGCCTCGCCGCCGCCGCCGGCAAGCACGCGCTGCACGAGCAGCGCGTCGTCGCCGATCTCCAGGACCGCGCCCACCCCGGCCAGCTCGAGCGTGGGCTCTTCGCCTTCCTGCACCGGCTCGAGCGTCACCGCGATCGGGCCGAGGGACCTCGCCTCGACGAGGTCGAGGCCGGTCACGTACTGGGTGTGGTGCCCGAAGGCGGCGACGACGACCGAGCGGCGACCGGCCGGCAGTCCGATGAGCTCGAACCGTCCCTGCGCGTCCGTGATCGTGCTGCCCGAAGCGGGAACGGTCGACGTGGAGAGATCGAGCAGCATCCCGGTCGACACGCGGGCGAGGGCCACGGGCTTTCCGTCGCGCGCGCTGACCACCTTGCCGACGAGGCTCCCGCCGCGTCCCAGCACCACGCCGACCTCGGCGGGAGCCTGGCCGAGCGTCGCCTCGCTGCCATCGTCGGGCGCGAAGCCGTAGGCCTCGACCAGGACCCGCACGGGGCCCGGCGGCAGCCCGGCCAGCTCGAAGCGTCCCTGCGCGTCCGCCACCGCCTTTCCGACCAGCGGCTCGAGGCGCAGCGGGCCGAGACGCCGCAGGACCTTGACGGAGAAGGCGGGCACCGGCATGCCCGAGTGATCGGCGACCCGGCCGCGCAGCACGCAGCCGCCACCGAGCGCGAGCAGGAGGTCCGTGCCGACCTTGACGTGCGGCGCCACCGCCGGCGACAGCCCGGCGTGCGAGGCCACGATCGCGTAAGCCTCGCCCGACAGCTCGTCGAGCACGAAGCGGCCCGCGCCGTCGGTCTCGGTCTGCGCGGCCGCGTCCTGGGCCCCCTCACGCGCGAGCGGCTCGGCCGACACCACCACCTGCGCGAGCGGCGCACCCGTCTGGTCCGTCACTCGCCCGGTGATGCGCGCGCGCGGCGAGAGGATCGGCACCCCCAGGCGAATGACGAGGCTGTGCGAGAGCTGGGCGGGCCGGTCGACGCTCGCACGGCCAGGCGGCTGTCCCGGGCTGCGCGCCTCGAGCACCGCGAAATCGGGCGCGCGAAACGAGAAGCGGCCCTGGCCGTCGGCCACGAACAGGTCCCGGATCGGCACCAGCGACTGCTCGCCCGCGCGCGTCCCGAGCAGGCGCACCTGCGCGCCAGCCGCCGGCCGGCCTTGCTCGTCCTCGACGCGCCCCTCGTAATCGACCGCCGCCCGCAAGTAGAGGACCAGCCCGCGCAGGCGGGTCCGGGGCCGCGAGACCACCTCGATCGGCGAGACGCCCCAGGCCGGCGCATACGGCAGGTAGCCGTCGGCAGTGACCACCTGCAGGCGCAGCGGGCCAGCCTCGGCGGCCTCGAGCGCGAACCCGCCATCCGCGCGCGAGCGCACGCTCACGGACTTGCCGCCCGAGGCGAAGATCAGCTCCGCGCCCGCGACGGCCAGGCCGCTGCCCCAGCTGATGACCTGGCCCTCGATGGCGCCGTTCGGGACGGAGAGGTCCACCTCCGCGCGCGCGGGCCTCGGCGCCACGGGCTCCCGAGGCTCCGGCTCGGAGGCGGGCCAGCGCCACCACCCGAGCGCGGCCACGGCGAAAAGGGCCGCGAGCGAGCCGGTGACGACGAGCGCGCGACGGCCGCGACCCCGGGGCGAGAGCGCGGCCAGCGTCTCGGATGCGGACGCGAAGCGACGCTCGGGCTCCTTGTCGAGCAGGCGGCGGACCGCCTGCGCGACCGCGGGTGCCACGTCGGGGCGCAGAAGGGTCAGGTCCGGCGCCGGCTCGGAGATGTGGGCGGCGAAAAGCTCCATCGGCGTCGTGCCCGCAAAGGGCGGTCGGCCGACCACCATCTCGAACAGCACGGCGCCCATCGCGTAGAGATCGGCTGCAGGCCCGCTCGGGTCTCCGCGCAGCACCTCCGGCGCGATGTAGCCGGGAGTCCCACCGACCGCGGTCAGGCTGCCGCCGACAGCGCCCTCGAGGCTGCCCGGCGCGGCGATGGGCGTCCCGTGTGCGCGCGCGAGCCCGAAGTCCATGAGCACCGCGCGCCCGTCGACGCACAGCATCACGTTGGCCGGCTTGAGGTCGCGGTGCGTGACGCCGCGCCGGTGGGCCGCCTCGAGGCCCTCCAACAGCGACCGCGCGATGGCGCTGGCCTCGGGCAACGGCAGGGGGCCGCGCGCGATGCGCGCCGCCAGCGTCTCCCCCTCGAGCAGCTCCATCACGATGAAGAGCCGCCCCTCCAGCTCCTCGAGCGTGAAGGTGCGGGCGACGTGCTCGTTCGTGACCGACTGCGCGAGCTTGACCTCCTGGCGCAGGCGGCCGAGCTCGCCGGCGTCGCTCGCGATGTCGCGCCGCACGAACTTGAGCGCCACGCGCTGATCGACCAGCGTGTCCTGGGCCGCGTACACGGTGCCCATGCCGCCCGAGCCGAGGCGCCGCGCGATGACGTAGCGGCCGCCGAGCACCGTACCCACCTCGAGCCGCACGTCCCCTGAGTCGGCGCCCGAGTCGGACTCGAGGAGCGTGGGCCCGAACGCAGGGTCCGTGGTGTCGATGTCGCTCGGCCCCGCCATCGCGGCTCATTGTAGCTTCACCGACCGAGCGCCTTAGTCCCGGCAGTCACCGGTCGAATGGCAGCGCCCCCGGGCCCGCGTTCCGTGCTAAGGATCGCGCCCGCGCGGTTGCGCGCAGATCAGGCAAGCCTGGAGCACCAAATGAACGTCACCATCGAAGACATCAGCTCCGTCGAGAAGAAGCTCGACGTGGAGATCCCGTTCGAGCGCGTCAAGGCCAAGCTCGATGAGGCCTACCGTGACCTGGCCCGCAAGGTCACCGTGCGGGGCTTCCGAAAGGGCAAGGTCCCGCGCCCCGTCCTCGAGCGCATGTTCGGCGCGTCGGTCAAGGAAGACGTCAAGCAGAAGCTCGTGACCGAGGGCTTCCTGCAGGTGGCGCACGAGCAGAGCCTGCGGCCGGTCGCCGAGCCGGTGGTCGAGGCCGCCGTGTATCCGGCCGAGCCGGGCCACCCGTTCAAGTTCTCCGCCCGGGTGGAGGTCGTGACCCAGATCGTGCCCAAGGACTACAAGGGCCTCTCGCTCGCGCGCAAGAAGGCCGTGGCCGAGGACAAGGACGTCGAGCACTACCTCGAGCACAAGCGCGAGGACTTTGCGGAGCTGCGCCCGATCGAGGGCCGCACCGAGACCGCGTGGACCGATGTCCTGACGATCAACGTCCACGGCACCATCGGCGAGCAGAAGGTCGGCCGGGACGATCTGCGCGTCGACCTCGCGCATGCCTCCCCGGCGTTCAAGGAGCAGCACGGTCACTCCGACGAGCCGCTGCCGGGCATGGCCGCGGCCCTGGTGGGCCTGCCGCTCGACACCAAGGAGCACCCGCTGACGCTGGTCATGCCCGACGACGGGCCGCAGAAGGAGCTCGCGGGCAAGACCGCCACGCTGCTCGTGACGATCACCGAGGCGCAGGAGAAGGTGCTGCCGCCGCTCGACGACGACTTCGCCAAGGACACCGGCGAGGCCGAGACGCTCGCGGAGCTCCGCACCAAGACCCACGGCAAGATCCTCGAGGAGCGCAACAAGGAGATCGACCGCGACCTGCGCGGCCAGCTCGTGCGCGTGCTGCTCGAGCAGAACCCGTTCGATGTCGCCACGGCGCTGGTCGAGCGCCAGCTCGACTTCATGGTCGAGCGCGTGCGCATGCAGCTCGCCATGCAGGGCGTCGACCCGCGCACCGGCTTCGACGAGGCACGCGCCCGCGAGGAGATGCGCGACGAGGCCCGCCAGGAGGTCCGCGCCAGCTTCCTCATCGACGCCATCAGCGAGCAGGAAGGCGTCAAGATCACCGACGCCGAGCTCGAGAAGCGCGTGGCCGAGATGGCCGCACGCAAGAACCAGAGCGCCTCCAAGATGCGCGCGGAGCTCCTGCAGCAGAAGCGCCTCGAGGGCGTGCGGCGCCAGCTGCGCGACGAAAAGACGGTAGACCTCCTGCTCTCGCAGGCCAAGGTCAAGCAGGAGTAGCGACGAAAAAGGCGCGCGCTGCCGACACCGACGCACAGCTTCCAGCGGGCGGTGGAGATGGCGCTTGACCGGGTCTGGTGTGGGGTTAGAGTCTGATCGAATGCGCGCGCAGAACTTCATCATCCCGACCGTGATCGAGCAGACGCATCGCGGTGAGCGCGGTTGGGATATCTTCTCCCGTCTCCTCAAGGATCGCATCGTCTTCCTCGGTACGCCGGTCAGCGACGAGATCGCGAACATCGTCATCGCCCAGCTCTTGTTCCTCGAGTCCGAGGACCCGGACAAGGACATCATGCTGTACGTCAACTCGCCGGGCGGCCTCGTCACGGCGGGCATGGCGATCTACGACACCATGCAGTACGTGCGCTGCGACGTCGCGACCATCTGCATGGGTCAGGCCGCGTCGATGGGCGCGTTCCTGCTGTCGGCCGGCGCCAAGGGCAAGCGCTTTGCGCTGCCGCACTCGCGCATCCTCATCCACCAGCCGCTCGGCGGCTTCTCGGGCCAGGCCACCGACATCGACATCCACGCGCGAGAGATCCTCCGCCTGCGCGACACGCTCAACGAGCTGCTCACCAAGCACACCGGGCAGACCATCGACCGCATCCGCCAGGACACCGAGCGTGACTACTTCATGGGCGCGAGCGAGGCCAAGGAGTACGGCCTCATCGACGAGGTGATCACGCACAAGAAAGACCAGCCCGAGAAGAAGTAGAGCAGGCGCGGGCAAGAAACCACACGGACCGGCAAGAGCACGGGCTAGCAAAGCAGGACCCATTGGATCGGAAGAGAGAAGAGCCGCACGGGAACCTGAGCTGCTCCTTCTGCGGCAAGTCGCAGAAGGAAGTGAAGAAGCTCATCGCGGGCCCGACCGTCTACATCTGCGACGAGTGCATCGGTCTTTGCAACGACATCATCGCGGAGGAGATCGAGAAGGAAGAGCAGGCCTTCGGGTACCAGCGGGTGCCCAAGCCCGCCGAGATCAAGGCCGTCCTCGACGAGTACGTGATCGGCCAGGACCGCGCCAAAAAGATCCTCGCGGTCGCGGTGCACAACCACTACAAGCGCATCGACGCCAAGACCGGCGACGACGAGGTCGAGCTCCACAAGTCGAACATCCTCCTGCTCGGGCCGACCGGCTGCGGCAAGACCTTGCTCGCGCAGACGCTGGCCCGGGTGCTCAACGTCCCGTTCGCGGTGGCGGACGCGACGAACCTCACCGAGGCCGGCTACGTCGGCGAGGACGTCGAGAACATCATCGTCTCGCTCTTGCAGAACGCCGATCAGGACATCGAGAAGGCGCAGCGCGGCATCGTCTACATCGACGAGATCGACAAGATCGCGCGCAAGAGCGACAATCCCTCGATCACGCGCGACGTGTCCGGAGAGGGCGTGCAGCAGGCGCTGCTCAAGATCCTCGAGGGGACGGTGTGCAACGTGCCGCCCAAAGGGGGGCGAAAGCACCCGCAGCAGGAATTCCTGCAGGTCGACACGACGAACATCCTGTTCATCTGCGGCGGCGCGTTCACGGGCCTCGAGGACATCATCGAGGGGCGCATCGGCCAGAAATCGATCGGCTTTGGCGCAAAGCAAGTGTCGAAGAAGGACCGCAAGACCTGGGACCTGCTCAAGGAGGTCCAGACCGAGGACCTCCTGAAGTTCGGCATGATTCCGGAGTTCGTGGGCCGGCTGCCCGTCATCGCGCCCTTGCACGAGCTCGACGAAGAGGCGCTCGTGGACATCCTCACCAAGCCGAAGAACGCGCTCACCAAGCAGTACCAGCGCCTGTTCGACATGGACGGGGTCAAGCTCAAGTTCACCAAGCCCGCGCTCGCCGCCATCGCCAAGGCCGCGATGAAGCAGCGCTCGGGCGCGCGCGGCCTGCGGGCGATCCTCGAGTCCGCGATGCTCGAGCTGATGTTCGAGGTGCCGTCGCAGTCGCAGGTGCGCGAGGTCCTCATCAACGAGGACGTGATCGAGCGCAGCGCCCAGCCGCTCATGGCGCTGCAAAAGGACAAGGCGGCGTCGTAGTCGCTCGCCGGGCAACAGGACAACCAGGACGCACGAGCTGGCAGCGATGCCCAGAATCGTGCCCTGCCCGCGCTCGGGCTCTGCGCCGGACTCAGCCGCGCAAGAGCGCGATGAGGTCGGTGACGCCAGGGTCGTGGCCGAGCTGGGACAGGAGCGTCGTCGCCTGGCCGCGGTGGTGGGTCTGGTGGTTGAAGAAGTGCGAGAGGGCGAAGTAGAGCGGGTGCTCCTGCGGGACGCCACCACGCGCGTACTTGAGCGGGCCGGCGAGCCCCTCCTCCGTGAGGCCCGCGACGAGCACGTCGATGTGGTCGTCCGTGCGCTCGCGCTCGGCCGTCAGCCTCGCGAAGTCCGCGTAGAGCGCCTGGTCGAGCGACCTGACGTCGAGCACGCGGCCGAGCGCGTCCTTCGACGCGAACCTGGCGGGGTCTCCGGTGAAGCGCCCGAGCCAGAGGCGGTCGGCGAGCAGGATGTGGCCGAGGGTCTTGTGCAGCGAGCCGAAGAAGGCGCCGAGATCGCGTCTCCGCTCCTCGTCGGTGAGCTTGCCCGCGAGCGCGTACAGGCGCTCGTTCATCCAGCGGTTGTAGCGGGCCATCGCTCGGTAGTGCTCGATCACGAGGGACATGCGGGCTCCGTTCAGGGCAGCGTGCCGCCAGCCAGCAAGGCTTCCAGGTCGGCCTCGCTGAGGATGCGCGTGCCGTGCTTGTCGGCGGCCTTGCGCTTGGCGTCGCCGACGTTGTCGCCCGCGACGAGGTATTGCGTGCCCTTGGTGACGCTGGGCGAGAACTGAGCGCCTGCGGCCTCGATGGCGCGCTTGTAGGCGTCGCGGCTCTTCGACAGCGTGCCGGTGATCGCGATGCGGAGGCCCACCAGCGGCCCCTCCTTGGGCGCGGCGTTTCTGGGGTTCCAGCCGGCGGCGAGGATCTGCTCGAGGAGAGCGCGCTCGCCCGGGTCGGCCAGGAAGTCCTTCACCGCGCTGGCGATCTTCGGGCCCACACCGTCCATGTCGTCGAGGCGCGCGAGCGATTCGTCGGAAGCGTGCACGAAGCCCGCGAAGTCGTCGAAGGCGCGCGCGACGGTCTCGGCCGCGACCTCGCCCACGAGCGGGATGCCAAGGGCGGTCAAGAGGCGCGCGAGCGACACATTCGCCTTGGCAAATGCGATGCCCTGCACCACGTTGTCCGCGCTCCTTTCGCCCATGCGGTCGAGCGAGGAGAGCCTCTCGGCGTCGAGCGTCAGGAGGTCCGCAGGGGCCCGGGCGAGGCCTCGCTCCACGAGCTGCGCGATCAGCGACGGCCCCATGCCGTCGATGTCGAGGCCGCCCTTGCCGACGAAGTGCTCGAGGCGTGCGAGCCCCTGCGCCGGGCAGCCGAAGCGGTTCGGGCAGCGCACGGCGACCTCCCCGCCGGCGCGCTCGACCGGTGTCTGGCAGGACGGGCAGCTTGTCGGCGGCACGGCGACCCGCGCCGGCTCTGGCGCCGAGACCACCTCGAGCACCTGCGGGATGATCTCGCCCGCCTTCTGGATGAGCACCGTGCAGCCGTCGTAGACGCCCTTTCGCCGCACCTCGTCCCAGTTGTGCAGCGTCGCGCGCGCGACGGTGGTGCCGGAGAGCTCGACCGGCTCGAGGTCCGCCCACGGCACGATGGCGCCGGTGCGCCCCACGTTGATGCGCACCTTCCTGCACACGGTGGTGGCGCGCTCGGCCTCGTATTTGTAAGCGATGGCCCAGCGCGGGAACTTGCTGGTGGCGCCGAGCCGCAGCCGCTGTGCGTAGCGGTCCACCTTGACCACCAGGCCATCGACGTCGAAGGGCAACTCGCGCCGCACCGCCGCGAAGCGGTGGACGTGCGCCATGATCTCGGCGAACGACGCGCAGCGGACCACGTGGGGCGGGGTCGGAAGGCCGAGGCGCCGCAGGCGAGCGAGCGACTCCGAGTGCGAGCCGTCGAGCCGGCCGCCGTCGACGATCTCGTAGAGGAAGACGCGCAGGGGGCGCCTCGCGGCCTGGCGAGGGTCAAGCAGCTTGAGCGTCCCGGCGGCGCCGTTTCGCGGGTTCTTGACCGGCTCCTCGCCGGTCTTCGCGCGGTCGGCATTGATGAGCGGCAGCGCGGCACGCTCGAAGTACACCTCGCCCCGCACCTCGAGCAGAGCCGGCGCCGGCTCGTCGAGGCCACCGAGCGTGAGCGGCAGCGCGCGGATGGTGCGCACGTTGTGCGTGACGTCGTCACCGACCTCGCCGTCGCCGCGCGTGGCGCCGCGTACCAGGCGACCCTTCTCGTAGCGCAGCTCGATCGAGACGCCGTCGATCTTCGGCTCCACCACGAAGCCCGCAGCCTCGCCGGCAAGGCCCCGCTCGACGCGACCGCCCCACTCGGAGAGCTCCTCCTCAGAATAAGTGTTGTCGAGCGAGAGCATCGGGATGGCGCGCCGCACCTTGGCGAACCCCTCGATGGGGGCGCCGCCCACGCGCTGGGTCGGTGAACGCTCGGTGACGAGCTCGGGGTGCGCGCGCTCGAGGTCGGCCAGCTCGCGGTAGAGCCGGTCGTAGGCCCGATCGTCCAGGATCGGCGCGGCGAGCACGTAGTAGGCGTGATCCGCCCGGAGGATGAGCTCGCTCAGCTCTTGGTGACGCGCTTGCGGCGAGGGCATTGCGAGGGACCCAGGCGTGGCGACGACGCGGGGACTACTCGTCCTCTTCGACCATCTCGAGGTCGTCGTCCTCGATCACGAGCTCCTCGCGCGAGACGCTGCGCTCGGGCGCGCCGTCGCGAACGTCCGAGCGGATGACCTCGACGAACTCGTTCGTGACCTGGCGCGACACGGCAGGCCCGGCGCTGCGCGGCTGCCGGTCCTCCGGGTGGGGCCTGGTGGCGCGCATGCAGCACGCGAGCACGGTCACCGTGAAGGCGCGCTTGCCGAAGTACGCATCGATGGCCTCCTTGATGAACCAGAAGATGTCCTGCATCTCCTGGCCGCGGCCGGCGACCTCCTTCCACTGCTGGAGCGGACCGTACTCGATGACCGGCGCGAAGAAGAACTCGCGCGACGACTTGAAGAGCAGCGTGAACTGCTCCACCTCGATGCCGATGTCGGTCAGACCCGCGCGCTCGATCCAGCGCACCACCTCGTCGGGGTCCGGCATGCGCGCGACGTGCGCCTCGAGGCGCCGCAGCGTCTCGTGCTTGTCGTGCTTGGTGAGGACCTCGCGATAGATGTCGTAGAACTCGGCCCAGGAGCCCTGCAGCGGCAGCGTCGCCATCACGTGCCCGCCGGGCTTGCAGACGCGCGAGAACTCCGCGAGGGCGCTCGCGCAGTCCGGCAGATCCGAGAGACCCAGGTTCGACACCACCAGGTCGAACACGTCGTTGGCGAACGACAGCCGCGGCGTGGCCTGCTCGGAGCGAAAAAAGATGCGCTTGCCCGACAGCTCGCCGGCCTTCTCGCGCGCGACGTCGAGCATCGCGGGCGAGGCGTCGATGGCGATGATGCGGCCCTCGGTGTCCATCTTCTTGATGAGCTCGAGCGCCGGATAACCGGTGCCGCAGCAGACGTCGAGGACCTGCGCCTTCGGCGGCAGATCCAGGTGGTGCATCATCATCCGGCCGAAGCGTTGCGACCAGATGGGCAGGATCTCCTCGTCGTAGACCTTGGCGAGCTTCTCTTGCCTTTGCGACCGCTTCTTCATCACCACGGCGTCACCACGGGCCTCGGCTGGGGATCATATCACGCGTCACTTGGCGCCTGTCTTCGGCGGGCGCCAGCCGCGCACCGGCCCCGACAGGGGGCGCTTGCCCTCGTAGCGGCCACCGGCGAACTTGCAGGTCATCACGTAGAGCAGGCTCGAGGTGCGATTGAGGGCCACGATGAGATCCTCGCGCGGCGCCGGCCCGCCGGCCGGGAAGGCCGCGAGCGCCGCCAGCTCGGCCTCGCGGGCGTGGGCACGACCCAGGCCGAGGCGCGCCACCACCGGACCCATGCGGACATCCGGATACATGAACGGCACCGCGTAGAGATCCCAGGTGTGGTGCGAGGTCCAGCGGATCTGCGCGGCGTCGAGCCCCTGAAGGCGCAGCGGCGCGAGTGGCTTTCCGGTGACCTCGGCGCCGACCAGCGCCCGGGACAGCTCGAGCAGCTCGCCGAGCTCGCCCACGAGGGAGCGGAAACCCGCCTCGTCGGCCGCCACCTGCGCGTCGAGCAGCGCGCACTGCAGGAGATCGAGCTTGCCGCGGAGCACGATGCGGGGGTGGGTCTTGGGCACGAGCGATTCGTCGTCGAACAGGTGGGTCAGGTGCTCGGGCTTTTCCGCGAGGCGCTCTCCGGTCGCGAGCACCTTGTAGCGGCCGAGGCCCGAGGGTCCGCCGGCGGCGCCCGCCGGTCGGGCGCCCAGGGCATCGCCGGCGGCGCGGGCATCGCGCGTGGTGGCCGTCGGATGGCGAGCCACGTCGAGCACAGCGGCCGCGAACGCGCGCGCGGCGGCCTCCACGTCGGGTAGCGCGCCCGCGAGGTAGGCGCCGCCGAAGTTGGTCTCGCTCGGCGGGCCGAACCACTTGGCGAGCGTCGTGGGCGCGGCCTTGAGCGCGGCATCGACCCCGACCAGGCTCTCGAGCGGCGGCGCGATGAGGTAAGCCATCGCGCTGCCGACCGGAAGGCCCGCCTCGGCGGCGAGGTAGTGCCCGAGCGACGAGACGACGTGCGGGAAGAAGGCGATCTGGCCCGCGTCGTCGGCCGCGTAGAACCACGCGTCGCTCTCGAGGCAGGCGCGGCAGGCGGCCAGCGCCGCGTGGATCTCGTCGGGGTCGCGCCCGGCGTAGACGCCGATGACCTCGCCCGAGAGCGGCCCCGACGCGTGCGCGGCGCCCGCGTAGAACGAGCGCGCGTAGACGACGTCCACCGGCGCGGCCTTCGTGCCCTCGTCGAGCGCGACGTAGAGCGCGTCGTCGCTCGTGCAGGTCAGAAGGCCGAGCGACCGCCGTTCGGGGTCGAAGCCGGCCTGCCCGCCGGTCACCTGCGAAAACAGCTGCTCGTCGGCGCGCGGGATCACCCGGCACGCCAGCACCGCGGGCTTGAGCGGGACGAGGTCGAGCTTCATGACGAAACGGGGTCAGCCAAGGATGACCCCGCTCTTCTTGTCGCGAAGGACACGCGCGATCGCCTCGGCGGCCTTGCGCCCGGCCTCCGCGGGCGGCGTGCCGCGCGGGCAGATGTTGGAGATCACCTCACGGTCGGCGTCGGTGGCGCCGCTCGGCGGGCGGTACATGTAGTAGGCGCTCATCGAGTCGGCGAAGCCGAGGCCCGGGCGCTCGCCACACAGGAAGAGGGCCGCTTCGGCGCCGCTCGAGTTGACCACCTCGTCCATCACCTTGACGCGCGAGTAGCGCACGAAGAAGGCGGGCGCGTGACGGACGCCGCGGGCGGCGAGCTCCCGCACGAACGAGCCGTGGAAGGTCTCGAGGTGCTCGTTGAGCGCCGCCGCCGACAGGCCGTCCCCGTAGATGATGACGAGCGGCACGCCGCGCGGGACGATCTCCAGCGCTCGCGCGTGGCTCGCTGGGTGGAGCACGCGGCCGCGGTCGGGGCGGCGCAGGAACTCGGCCTTCGACTCGGCGTTCGTGCGCAGCTCGGCGAGCCCCAGCTTCTCGAGCAGCTTCGGATCGACCTCGGCCTGCACCGCGTCCTTGGCCGCGGCGTGGTCGGCGCGGAAGCGCAGCATCGTGTTCGTGCGGTAGCGCGGGCCGGCGCGGCCGACGCCGACGCGGGCCGGCGTCGCCGCCAGGATCTCGCGCATCGCGCGCGGATCGAAGGGCTCCCCCAGGTTCTTGCCGCGATCGGCCGACAGCAGGATGGCACCGCCCGGCGCCCCTGCCAGCATGGCGGCCGTCGTGGGCTGGCCCGTGGGCTGGCCGGCCTTGCCGAGCGCCTCCCGGACGAGCTCGGCGATCCGCTCGCGGTCGATCATCCGAACACGCTCGCGTCGCCGGCGCGATCGGTCAGGCGACCGTCCTTGAGGACGCCCATCTCCTCGCACCACGCCTCGAACTCCGGGCTCGGCCGGAGGCGCAGCACCGTGCGCACCGCGGCGTCGTCGTGGAAGCTCGAGGACTGGTAGTTCAGCATCACGTCGTCGCCCATCGGCAGGCCCATGAAGAAGTTCAGGCCCGCGGACGCGAGCAGGATCATCAGGTTCTCGAGGTCGTTCTGGTCGGCCTCGGCGTGGTTCGTGTAGCAAGCATCGCAGCCCATCGAGATGCCGTGCAGCTTGCCCATGAAGTGGTCCTCGAGGCCGGCGCGGATGATCTGCCGCGCGTCGTACAGGTACTCGGGCCCGATGAAGCCGACCACGGTGTTGACCAGGAACGGGTCGAAATGGCGCGCGAGGCCGTAATTCCTGGCCTCGAGCGTCAGCTGGTCGCAGCCGTGGTGCGCGTCCGCCGACAGCGCCGAGCCCTGCCCGGTCTCGAAGTACATGACGTTCGGCCCGGTGGCCTGGCCGAGCCTTCGCGCCATGTCGTGCGCCTCGCGCAGCATCGGGATCGTGATGCCGAAGCTGCGACACGCCTTCTCGGTGCCGGCGAGGGACTGGAAGAGCAGGTGCAGGTGCGCGCCCGCCTCGAGCGCCTTCATCTGCGTAGTGACGTGCGCCAGGCAACAGTTCTGCGTGGGGATGCGCCACGCGGTGATGAGCTCGTGCGTCGCGTCGAGGATCTTGCGCGTGGTCTCGACGTCGTCGGTGACCGGGTTGATGCCGATGACCGCGTCGCCCGCGCCGTAGGACAGGCCCTCCTTGGTGGAGGCGAGGATGCCCGCGATGTCGTCCTGCGGGTGGTTCGGCTGCAGCCGCACACCGAGCCGTCCGTCGAGGCCCATCGTGTTGTTGCAGTGCACCACGACGCGAATCTTGCGCGCCCCCACGACGAGGTCGAGGTTCGTCATGAGCTTGGCGCAGGCCGCGATCATCTCGCTCGTCAGCCCGCGGCCGAGGCGCAGGAGATCCTTGCCCGTCACCGTGTCCGCGAGCACGTGCTCGCGCAGCTCCGCCACGGTCCAGTGCTTGACCGACTCGTAGATGGGCCGGCTGAGCTGATCGATGATGAGTCGCGTGACCGCGTCCTCGTCGTACGGCACGGCGGGGCGCTCGTAGATCTCCTGGAGCGTGACCTCGGCGAGCACCATCTTGGCGGCCACGCGCTCCTGCGCGCTTCTGGCCGCCACCCCGGCCAGCTCGTCGCCGCTCTTGAGCTCATTCGCCTTGGCGAATACATCGCCCAGGTCACGAAAGGAAAAGGTCTTGCCGCGCAGGGTCGCCGAAAGCCGCATGGAGGCGCGGGCAGGGTAGCAGAGGATCGGTCCGGGGTGGCCGGGCGCACGCACGGCCGGACCGGGACGGTTCTATGATGGTCGGCGTGAGGGGGCTCGTCCTCGCGGTCTTGCTGGGGCTCGGGTGCGCCAGGGCGATGCCCGAGGTGGCGCGCCAGGAGCTCCGCCTCGGCGCCCACTTCCAGGCGCCGAAGCGGATCGACGCCGCGGCCAGCGTCGTCGACGTCGAGGTGGACGTCGCGATGAGCGACCAGGCCTACTACGAGGCCGAGGCCCTGCGGACCGACGTGGCGGACACGCTCGACCTCATGCTCGCGCAGGGGGACTGGCCACTCGCACCGACGCGGTTCCGCGTGCTCGGCCGGCTGAGCCACGACGGGTGGATTGGCCTCGTCCCCTGTCTGGGCGTGCTCGTGTTCGTGGGCTGCCCGAGCAAGATCGGCCAGGCCGACATCACGCTCGAGCTCGAGGTCGCGGGCAGCCGTCGCATGGGCTTCGGGCGCGCGACCGCGCTCGGGGGGCCCTACTACCAGGGCAACGCCGCCGGGGTGGCGCTCGCGCGTGCCCTCGCGGAAGCGGTGCGTGACATGGGGAAGAACGTTGAAGCGCGCTGAGCTCTTCTGTGGGCTCGTGCTGGTGGCGGCCTGCGGGTCCGGGCGTATCCACGCGCCGGCCCGGCCGACGCCCGCGTTTCCGCGCACGTGGGACGAAGCGCTGCCCGTGGCCGCGGCGCCCGCGTTGCCACCGCCGGCCGCGGGGCCGACGCTCGGGGCACAAGGGGTCGGCGGGGATCCGGGCGACGCGCCGCCTTCGCCGGCCGAGGCCGCCCCGGTGGCTCCGGAGGTGATCGTGGCGGCGCCCCTCGCGGAGCCCAGGCCGGACGAGCCACCAGAGGAGGAGCTGTCGCCGGTCGTGCGCTACCTCAAGGGGCTGGCGGGGTTCGAGCTCAGCGCCTCGACGGGCCTGGCGCACGTCAGCACCGCCGTGAACGAGGGCGGGCGCGAGCGCGACGTGGCGAGCGGCGATGCGACGTCGAAGACGATCCGCCTCGCGTTCTGGTCGCTGCCCGAAAGGACCGGCTTCGTCTGGGCGCCGTCGCTGGGGTTCGTCTCGCAGGAGATCGAGATCGCGGACTTCCGGCAGCACTTGCCCCTCGTCCCGACCGCGCAGGCTTCGTCGATCCCGACCGTGACCTCGGACCCGCGCACCGGCGCGATGGTCGACGCGGAATCGCCGAACGTCTACCGGCTCTCGCTCAACACGGCGTACCTCGGCCAACGGGTCGGTTACGCCCTGGTGTCGAACCGTCCCGACACGCGCAAGGTGCTCATGCTGCAGGGCATCGTGAACCTCGTCGAGTACCGGGACCTGCGCTACCGCATCGGGGGCTTCGACTCGGGCACTGCGGCCGAGACCAAGGACCGCAGCGGCAAGTGGGCGTGGGTGCAATCGGGCGGCGCCATCCTCACCGCGGCGCTCGGCATCAAGAAGGCGCACCTGGCGCTGCGGCTCGAGCTCAAGTACGAGCTCTTCCGCGACTTCCAGTACCCGAAGCCCGTCGAGTTCCGCGGCCCCGCGCGCTACAACGCCGACATTCAGGCGTTCGAGCGGCAGCAGCTCTTCCTCGACAAGGTGAGCTACCAGACTCTCGAGCTGGTCGCAGGCGCGAGCGTGTACTTCTAGCGCCCACCGGGGGCGGGTGCATCGCGCTGGCCGCCGTCTGCGGCGTCGTGGCTCGCATCGCGCCTGGCGGCGTCGCGGCCCCCGTCACGTCGCCTTGCGTCCCAGGTCAGGATCCGCGCGTCGAATCCCGCATCGCGGCGGGGGCCCGGAGCTCCGGCGTCGGGCAGCTGGCCGAGCGGGCGCAGCCGGAACTCGTTCTCGAGCACCTCGAGGGCGAAGTTGTAGCCCCTAAGGTCCACCGGGAAGGCGCTGGTGAAGGCGATCTTGTCGCCGTCCTGCACCTTGTCGCGGATCACCGTGATGTACGCGGTGGCATCGGAAGGCCCGAGGTCGAAGCGCTGCGCGCCCCTCGGCGCGATGGGCGGCGCGCCCAGGCGGTTCCGGACGTCGGCGTAAACCGGCGCCGGGTGCAACCGCACCTCCCACACCGCCCACTGGGTGAGGTTTCGGACCTCCAGCGCGTGCCCGAGCCCCCCCGTGCCCTCGGCCGCGCTGTTGTCCGCGCAAGCGCTCGCGCCGGCCGCGAGGAGCCCAAGGACCAGGAGTCGAGCGAGCCTCCCGCGCACACCCGCAGCGTAGCCGGTTTTCCGCCGCAGCGAGCGTGACTGCCACTACACTTCGCGCATGCCTCTCAAGCTCCCGGTGCAGATCCCGTCCTCGCGCATCCACGGGGCGGCGCTGCGCGCCATCGCCGCGGTGGCCGACAAGGCGCCCGCCTCGTTCGCGCTGCGGCTCGCCTTCTCGCAGCAGCTCGGGATCGACGCGCTCGCCGAGCTCCCCGAGAGCGATCGGGGCGCCGCCCCGGCCGAGGCGCGGCCGCTGTCCGGGCGCGCGCCACGCCCGGGCGATGACCACAAGTACGACCCGCCCGCACCCGCGGCGGCGTGGCCGCGCTCTGCTGTGGCCTACGCCGCGCGCTTCAAGAGTGGCCATCTGTCCCCGCGTCAGGTGGCCGAGAC
This sequence comes from Myxococcales bacterium, assembly GCA_023248855.1. Lineage (GTDB taxonomy): Bacteria > Myxococcota_A > Polyangia > JAHFDS01 > JAHFDS01 > JAHFDS01. The sequence goes on along the minus strand of JAHFDS010000007.1, from coordinate 9,125 downwards.
GGCGCTCAAGGATGCGCGGGAGCTCGCCACGCGCCTTGGCGGCCCCGCGATCTGCCTGTACGACGACGAGGTCGCGCTGGCCGCGGCCGACGAGAGCGCCGCGCGCTGGAAGGCGGGGGTCCCGCGCGGCCCGCTCGACGGCGTGCCGACCGTGATCAAGGAGCAGACCGCGATGGCGGGCCTGCCAGTGCGTGCCGGCACCGCCTTCTTGCACCTCGAGCCGGCCGCAAGGGACGCCACGATCGTTGCCAAGCTGCGCCAGGCAGGGGCCGTCATCCTCGGCTCGTCGGTCATGACCGAGTACGGCATGTCGCCGATCGGCCTCAATCCCCAGCGCGCCATGCCCCGAAACCCCCACCGCGAGGGGCACGTCGCGGGCGGCTCCTCCACCGGCTCGGGGGTGGCGGTCGCGACCGGCATTTGCCCGGTCGCGCTCGGCAACGACGGCGGCGGCTCGATCCGCATCCCGTCCTCGCTGTGCGGCGTGTTTGGCCTCAAGGCGACCTTCGGGCGCATCTCGCGCGCGGGCGACACCTACGGCGGCACAATGGCGACGATGGGGCCGCTCGGGGCGAGCACCACCGACCTCGCGTCCTTCCTCGACGTCATCTCGGGCGTGGATGACGCGGATCCGATCACGCGCTGGCAGCCCGCGCCCCCGGCGGGAGGCTTCTTGGCGGCGCTCGGCCGAGGCGTGCGCGGCCTGCGCATCGGCGTCTGGGATCACGCGTTCCAAGATGCCCAGCCGGCGGTCGCGCAGTCGTGTCGGGCCGCGCTCGCGGTGCTCGAAAAGGGGGGCGCGACCCTGGTGCCCGTGTCGTTCTCGCTCGGTCCGGTGTCGCCCGCGGTCGGCTACCTGTCGATCGGGCTCGAGGCGCTGGCGGGCCTGCGCCTGTCCATGCGCACCCACAAGGACGCCATCGGCAAGGACTTCTGGATCACGCTCGCCACGCTCTCGGCGTTCTCCTCGACCGACTACCTCGACGCGCAGATGCTGCGAGCCCGCCTGCGCGAGCAAGTGGCCGCGGTGTTCAGGGACGTCGACCTCCTCGCGTTGCCCTCGACGGCCACGACCGCGCCGGCGTTCGACGACGAGGACGCGCGCGGGGGCCTGCTCGACGCGGCGGCGCTGCACGGCCTCTGCCGCACCACGATGCTCGGCAACCTCACGGGGCTCCCCGCGGGCTCTGCGCCGGTCGGCCGCGACGCCGATGTCCTGCCGATTGGCCTGCAGCTCATGGGCGATGCCTGGGACGAGGCGACGGTGCTGGCCGCGATGGCCCAGCTCGAGCGCGACGGCGCGGCCACCGTGATCCGGCCGCGCGATGCGGCCGCGAGCCTTCCCGGCTGGTAGGCCGCGAGCGGGCCCGCTCAGCTGCGCGACGCGCGCGCCCGCCGCTTGCCGGCCTTGGGCGCTCGGGCGGGCTTGCCGGAGAGCCGCTGCACGAGCGCCTGCTCGAGCCGCTCGAGGTCGGCCAGGAGGCCCGGATCCTCGGTCTTCCTCGCCAGGGGCGCATCCGCGGCCGGGGCCGAGCCGTAGCGCATGCGGAGCACGCGTTCCTCGATGAGGTCGAGGCGGTCCTTGCTGCGCGGGTCCGTCTCGGTCGGGACGACTGGCTTCCGGGAACGCTTCACTTCATTGAGCATAGCTGACTCCTCTGACGTGGGCTTGGCTGCCTGGAGGCCTTCTCTCATCGCCGGAGGGAGCGCGCAAGTTTTCGTGTATGCGCATGTACGGATAGGCGCATTTGTCGGATTTGGTCGCAGGATTTTCCACGATCCGTGCGGATCCGCGGGTCTGTCGGAGCCGGATCGTATGCTGATTGGCAGATGCATGCAGAGGCTTCCATGATGGTCTCGGCGCTCGCCGCCTCGGCCATCCTCGCGCTGCTCCTCGTCTTGGCGCTCTGGCGGATCGCCGGGCTCGGCCGCCGGATCGAGAGGCTGTCGGGCATCCCGGCGCGGCTCGAGGACGCCGCCGGGCGCGAGGGCCGTACCGAGCGGGCGTTGCTCGGCGAGCTCGCGACCAGCCGGCGGGAGGCCGGGAGTGACGCCCGGGCCCTGCGCGCGGAGCTCGGGGCGCGCCTCGATGCGCTCGGGCAAGGGCAGCGGGACGAGCTCGGACGCGTGCGGGAGACGCTCGATCGGCACCTCGACCGGCTCTCGCGCGAGACCACGGAGCGGCTCGAACGGGTGCAGCGGGCCGTGGACCAGGAGCTCGGGGGCATGCTCGAGCGGCGGCTCGGCGAGTCGTTCCGGCAGGTGTCGGAGCGGCTCGCGGACGTGCAGCGTGGCCTCGGGGAGATGCAGTCGCTCGCCGCCGGGGTCGGCGATCTGCGCCGCGTGCTCGGCAACGTCAAGGCGCGCGGCGTGCTCGGCGAGGTGCAGCTCGGCGCGCTGCTCGACGAGGTGCTCGCACCCGAGCAGCTCGCGAGAAACGTCGCGACGACCGGCGGGAGCGAGCGCGTAGAGTTCGCGGTGCGCCTGCCGGGCCTCGGCGAGGGCGAGGTGCTGCTGCCGATCGACGCCAAGTTCCCGCAGGAGGACTACCTGCGGCTCGTGGACGCGGCGGACCGGGCGGACGCCGAGGGGGTGCGAGACGCCGGGCGCGCCCTCGAGCAGCGCGTGCGCGCGGAGGCGCGGACCATCGCCGACAAGTACATCGCGCCGCCGCACACGACCGACTTCGCCGTGATGTTCCTGCCGACCGAGGGCCTGTTCGCGGAGCTCCTGCGGCGCCCCGGCCTTTCCGAGCAACTCCTGCGCGAGCACCGGGTCGTGCTCGCGGGACCGACGACGCTGTGCGCGCTGCTCGGCAGCCTGCAGATGGGCTTTCGCACGCTCGCGATCCAGCGTCGCTCGGGCGAGGTGTGGGCGCTGCTCGGCGAGGTCAAGACGGCCTTCGGACGTTACGCGGGCACGCTCGAGCAGGTGCGCCGCAAGCTCGACCAGGCGACCACCACCGTGGACCAGGCGGCCACGCGGACCCGGGCGATCGAGCGCCGGCTGCGCGAGGTCGAGGGCGCGCCAGGCGGCGAGCCGCCGGGGAGCGCGCTGGCCGAGGACACGTGAACGTGGCCGCGCTTCGTGATAAGCGTTCGGCCGTGCGCGCGCTCTTTCTGTCCCTCTGGTCGATGACGCTCTGGGTCGGCTGCGGCCCGACGAGCTATGTGGTCATGCAAAAGCCCAAGGCGTCGCCGCCCGAGCTGGCGCCGCTCGAGGCCGAGGCCAAGGCGTCGTTCGTCGAGTCCCACCCCGGCTTCAAGGTCTTCTCGGTCTCCTTCGACCCGCCGTCGTTCGCGATGAGCGAGAACAAGGCCATCGGCGCGATCTACCGGGGGCTCGAGGCCTGGGTCGGGGCGCGCGACGCCAAGGGATGCAACGTGTTCAAGGCGTCGTTCCGCTCGACCCAGGCACCGGACAAGACCTGGACCAAGCTCGACTGGTTCTCCGACCGCGACATGGCGGTCGTGCAGTGCGGCTCGCCCTGGGGCGACGGGCCAGCCCCGGAGTGATCAGAAGTAGATGCGGAGGCCGATCCCGCCTTCGAGGATGACGTCGGTGCCCGGGTAGAGCACGAGCTCGGGGACGAGCTCGACGAAGAGCTCAAGCGAGGACCGGTCGAACAGGGCCGACAGGCCGACCGGGATGCGGGCCGCGAACGCGACGTCGTGGCGCGCGACGATGCGCGGGCCGAGGCCGAAGTAGGCGACCAGGCGCCCCTGGCCCTCGCGCAGGAGCTGGAACGGGTGGACCAGCCCATCGGCGTGGAGGTCGAGCGCACCGCCGCCGCGGAACGACCAGCCCACGGCGAAGTCGACGGCGAAGGCCCCGCCCAGGCCCTGCTTGAGGGTCAGGCCCGTCGGCTCGCCGAGGATGAGGCCGAGGCCGGTCCTCGAGCCGTGGGGCGTGGGCTCGGCCGCCCGCGCGGCCGGCGAGATCAGCAGCAGGAGGGCAAGGGACGAAAGCGTTCGCAGCGTCATGTCACCTCCGCGTGGGCGCGTGCGATCACGAGAGCCGCGGCGTCGGCGATCGCGGTCGAGCCGGGGCCGAGCGGTACGAGCTCGAGCGTCATCGGCGCCTCGAGCAGGGCGCTCGCGGCGGCTCGCACGTTCCCCGGACGCCGGCCGTCCCGGGACAGCGCGCGCAGGTGGTCCATGTAGCTGCGACCGTAGGACTCGTCGAGCGCCCCGACGAGCACCGCGTTCCACGCCATGCCGGCGGCCCGCCGCGCGTAGGTCAGGCCCTCGCGCTGCTTTCTGGCCGTGAGCGCGGCGGTCGCCCGGCCGAGCTCGCCCTCGGCGGCGCGCAGCCAGTCCTCGGCGGACAGCCGATAGAGCCAGTGCGTGGGGTCGACCACGTCTCCGACCGTACCACCGTGGACGCTCCATCCGCTCCGCATTAACCTTGATGGATGCGCCCGATCACCCCTGGCCGGCTGGCGCGGTGGCTGCGGGCGCAACGCGGCACCGAGCCCGGTCCCAGCCGGGTGCCGATCGCGCTGAGGAGCTTCGCGGGGCACGCGCGGTTCATGGACCAGCTCGGCCGTCGCCTGCGCGTGGCGCACCTGACGGACCTGCACGTGGGGCGCGTAACGCCACGCTGGATCCAGGAGGGGGCGATCTCGCTCGCGAACGCGCAAGGGCCCGACCTCTTCGTCCTGACCGGCGACTTCGTGTGCCACAGCCAGATGTACCTCGAGCAGCTCGAGGAGCTCCTGCGGGGCTTGGCCGCACCCGCCATCGGCGTCCTCGGCAACCACGACCACTGGTCGGGGAGCAAGGAGGTCACGCGGGTGCTCGAGCGCGCGGGCGTGCAGGTGTTGGCCAACGCCAACACCGTGCTCGAGCTCGGCGGCGAGAAGCTGCAGATCGTCGGCCTCGACGACGCCTACACGGGGCACGCGGATCGTACGCGCGCGCTGCGCGGGATGCGGACGGACCTGCCGACGATTGCGCTTTCCCACATCGCAGAGGAGGCGGACGCGCTGTGGGCGGCGGGCGTGCCAATGGTGTTCTCGGGGCACACGCACGCCGGGCAGGTGACGCTCGCGCGCTTTCACGAGCTCTTGCTCGGCCATGTGGCGGGGCACCGCTATCTGCACGGTCTGTACGGGGATCGCTGGGGTCAGGGAGTCGTGTACGTGGGCGCGGGCATCGGCGCGTCGGTGGTGCCGTTTCGCGTGGGCGACCGCGGCAAGCGCGAGGTAGCGCTCTTCGAGCTCGGCGCGCGGCCGGGGGAGCGTGAGGAGCACCACCTCGAACAGGCGCCGATGCGGGGCCGGGCGCCCTCGGAGCGGAAGAAGGCCCGGCGTGCCGCCAGGGCCATGAAGAAGCGCCTGCTGCTCGATCGCAAGCACGGCCCGCGCGAGCCCGGCTGATTTCTCCGCTACGCTCGACCGGTGCGGCTCCTTCTCATCGGGCGGTTCCAGGTGGTCACGTCCTCGCAGCTGGCCGCGTTCGCGCGAGCGGCGGCCGCGCCGGACGTCGCGAGCGTGCTCGGCCTTCTCACCGCGGCCGATCAGGCGGGCACGCTGCGCAATCCCCTGCCCGTGGCGGAGCGGCGCGCGAACCTCGCGGCGCTGCTCGAGGGGCTCGGCAAGCCCGTGGAGATCGTCGAGGCCACCGACGTGGCCGAGGCGGACGCCTGGTGGGCGCACCTGTGCGCCCGGGTGCACGTGGAGCTCGGCACGCCGCTCGAGGCGAAGCTGGCGCGGGTCCTGACCGCCAACGTCGACATCGCGCGCCTGGCCACCGCGGCCGGCGCCGAGGTGGTGGCCGAGCCGCTCGGAGCGCCGAGCCCGGCGGCGGTGCTGCAGGCCCTGTTCGAGGGAAAAGAGTGGCGGGCGCACGTCCCCGCGGTGCTTGCGGAGCGCTTCGAGTCGAGGCACGTGCCGGACCGGCTCGCGCAGATCGCGGGGCGGCGGGCGCGCGCGGCCCCGGGTGAGCTCACGGAATCGCGCGACTTCCGTTCCTATGGCGCCGCGATGGATGCGGCCCTCCGGGCCAAGCTCGACGACCTCGGCGCGCACGTGAAGCCAGGCTGCATCGTCGACATGGGCTGCGGGACCGGCGCGCTCCTCGAGGCCCTGTCGTGGCGCCACCGGCGTAGTGCGTTTGTGGGAGTGGACCTTTCGCACGAGCTGCTCGAGCGTGCCCAGGGCCTGACCTACGGCGCCGGGGACGTCGACTTCGTGCGCGCGGACGTGGCCACGGTGGCGCTGGCCGACGGGTGCGCGTCGAGCGTCCTCTTCTGCTCGATCTTGCACGAGGTGTACTCGTACTCGGGTTACTCGCGGCAGCGCGTGCGGGTCGCGCTCGAAAACGCCGCGCGCATCCTCGCGCCGGGCGGGCGACTGCTCCTGCGCGATGGCGTGCGACCGCCGCGCGAGGACGAGGTGCACCTTTGGTGCGATGGCGCCGACTCCTCGCCGCTCGGCTCGACCCGCGAGCGCTTCGAGCGCTTCGCGCGCGAGTTCAAGGGCGGCCCGCCGGCCGGCGGGCTCCCGTACCGCGAGGTGGACGGG
>JAHFDS010000007.1:440-2589 GCA_023248855.1 Myxococcales bacterium | reverse complement strand
ACCGGGCGCGAACGAGTTTCTCACCAAGAAGGACTACATCCAGCACTGGGACCTCGAGGTGAGGGAGGAGTTCGGGGTGTTCTCGCTCGAGGCCTGGCGCCGCGAGGTCACTCGCGTGGGTCTTCGGGTGCTCGAGGCGCACGCGTACCTATCGCCCTGGATCGCGTCGCATCGCTACCAGGGCCGCTGCGCCCTCCTGCGCGACGAGGGCGGCCGGCTGATGCCGGCGCCGTTTCCCGACACGCACTTCGTGCTGGCCGCCGAGCGGCCCTGAGATCTAGTGTCGGCTCCCGCAATCAAGGAGCCAGACGACATGAAGCTCTCGGACCTCAAGGTCATCATCACGGGCGGCGCCCAGGGCATGGGTGCGCACTTCGCCAGACGCATCGCCGAGGCGGGCGGGCAGGTCGCGATCGGGGACGTCAACGAAAAGGGCCTGGCCGAGACGGCCGAGGCGGGGGGCGGCCGCATCCATGCGCGCAAGCTCGACGTCGCGAGCGAGACCGAGTGCGAGTCGTTCGTCGCGTGGGCCGCGGGCGCGATGGGGGGCCTAAACGCCCTGGTCAACAACGCGGGCATCCTGCGCGATGGCCTGCTCGTCAAGAAGGACAAGGAGACCGGTCAGATCAAGAAGCTGTCGCGCGCCGACTGGCAGGCCGTCATCGACGTCAACCTCACGGGGGCGACGTGGATCGTGCGCGAGACCGTGGGCAAGATGGTCGAGCTGGGCAGCCGCCCGGGCGTCGTCGTCAACATGTCGTCGGTGGCCCGGCACGGCAATCGCGGACAGTCGAACTACTCGGCCGCCAAGGCCGCGCTGGCCGCGAACACCGTCACGTGGTCGCGCGAGTTCGCGCCGTTCGGCATCCGCACCGGCGCCATCGCGCCCGGGATGATCGAGACGCCGATGACGCAGGGGATGAACCCCAAGGCGCGCGACGCGCTGGTCGCGGCGATCCCGGTCGGCCGCATCGGCGTGCCCGAGGACATCTGGGTCGCCGTGAAGTTCGTGATCGAGTGCGACTACTTCAACGGCCGGACCATCGACGTCGACGGCGGCCTGTCGATGTGACCCTCGCGCCCCCCGGGGCGGCTCAGCGGACCGACCCTGGGGCGAACACGGCGGCGAGGCGATCGGGGCGCACCACGCCGCGCTGCCGCATCCACGCGTCCGACTCGTCCACCAGCGCCTGCTGGCCCGAGGCGATTCCGCGCAGACGGCGGGCGAGCTGCACGTGCAGCGCCATCGCCGCCGCGCTGGCCGCGGCCTCCGCACGCGCTGCGCAGGCGCTCGCCTGGGTCGGCTCCTCATCGAGCAGGTGGACGCCGCTCTGCACCAGGCTGCCCAAAGCCGTCGCAAAGGGCGCTTTCTCGGCGCACAGGCGCCCGGCGAGCCTGCGCGCGTCGGCGCGGGCCTTTGCGCGGAGCGGGTCCTTGGTGGCGAACGCCGCCGCGAGAGCCGCACGCGCCCGCGAGTCGAGCGCCTCGCAACGCGTGACGTGCACGCGGAGGAGCAGCGAGCCCTCGAGCGCCGGCCAGGCCTCGAGGACGCGCGCGTAGGCCCGTGGAGCCTGGCCGGTGTACAGGTCGAACAGCGTGCGCGCATAGAGATCGAGGTGATGCTGGAGGTGAAATCCGAGGCGAGACCACTGGCCCATCGCGTCGTTGATGTGCTGCTCGGCCAGGGTGGCCTGGTCGCCGATCAGCCACGCCAGGTTGGTCATGCCGATGCGGAGCGCGGTGGCGAGGTAGCGATCCCCGCGTTCCTCGGCGTCGCGCAGAAGCGCCAGCGTCCGGCGGGCGAGCGCCTCGAGATCGCCCAGCCAGAACAGCGCATAGAGCGCAAAGAGCTGGCTCGTGTCGCGCTCCCACGTCATGCCGATGCCGTGCTCACGGATGATCTCGACCGCGCGCTCGAGGCGCTCGAGCGCCGGCCGCCATTCACCGACCTGGTAATGGAGCGTGCCCTGCGCGCCGATGGCCCAGCCGACGCCGATCACGCTCTGCTCCCTGGCCGCGAGGTCCCCCGCGGCGGCGACCAGCCGCTCCGCGCGCGCCCGGCCCCGAGGCCCCGCGGTCGAGACGAACACTCCCTCGACGGCGAGTGAGCGGCTGATGCGCTGGGGCTCACCCGCCTTGAGCGCGAGCA
>JAHFDS010000007.1:0-430 GCA_023248855.1 Myxococcales bacterium | reverse complement strand
GTCTGAAAGTCGGCTGCGCGCACGATGTCGGTCATCGCGAGGCCGGTCGAGACCGACCAACACGCGTCGATGCGCTGCCGCTCGGCCGCCGACACCTGTGACAGGTCGCGCGGACGAAAGCCCAGACCACGCATCCGCACCAGCGCGCGCCGGGTCAGGAGCGAGAGCAGCGCGACCTTCGGGGATCCGGGCAGGCGCATGCCGAGCGCGGCGAGCACCCCGCGGATGGCCTCGAGGCCCTCGTCGATATGTCCGGAGATGAGGAGCTGCTCGGCCGCGCGGCGCTTGAGCTCGAGCGCCTCGGCGGCCGTGGCGCCCTCGATCGCCCGGAAGTAGGCGCGCGCGGCTTCCTCGCCGCGGCCGGCATTCCCGAGCGCCTCGCCGAGGCGTGCCCAGAGCTCGCGCGCCGCCGAGGCGCCCGGATCGAGCT
>JAHFDS010000205.1 GCA_023248855.1 Myxococcales bacterium | reverse complement strand
GGGATGCGCCCCGCGATGCCGCGCGCCCCGACGACGCCGAGGACCACACGCCGGACCTGCTGCCCGACGGCGCGCCGCCGATGCCCGACGCGCCCCCGCCGCCGGCCCTGGGCGGCACGATGCGCGTGACCGCGACCTCGCTGAATCTGCGCATGGGCCCCGGCACCGCGAACGCGATCGTCACGGCCATGCCCTGCGGCGCCGAGGTCACGGTGCTCGGCGGGCCCACGAACGGCTGGTGGAACGTGCGCTTCGGGGCCAGTCAAGGCTGGGCGTCGGGCGCGTACCTCGCGGTGCCGACGGCGTTCGATCCGGCCACGTGCGGGGGTACGTCGATGCCGCCGCCGGCCGGCACGCCGCCCGAGGTCGGCGACATCTTCTCGCGCGCCGAGCAGGCGGTCGGCTTCTCGTACTACTGGGGTCACGGCTCGTGGCGCGACGACGGGACGCAGCACGGCTCGTGCTCGGGCAGCTGCCCGAGCTGCACGCACACGGGCCAGTACGGCGCGGACTGCTCGGGTTTCGTCGCCAAGGCCTGGCAGATCCCGGGGCCCTCGCCGATCACCACCGACGCGCACCCGTACTCGACCCACAGCTTCTACTTCGACACGAGCACGCAGTGGACCCGGGTCGATCGAGCCACCGCCCGGCCCGCCGATGCGTTCACCTACAACTCGGGCTCGGCGGGGCACATCGTGCTGTTCGAGTCGGGGGCCGATCCCTGGGGCGCCACGTGGGTCTACGAGGCGCGCGGGTGCGCGACCGGTGTGGTCCACAACCTGCGAACCGTTGGCTCGGGCTACGTCGCGATCCGCCGGCAGGGGCTGTAGAGCTTGACGGACCACGCTGCGCTCCTGCGTCGTTTCTACGATGCGTTCGCAAAAAAGGACGGCGACGCGATGGTCGCCTGCTACCACGCGCGCGTGACGTTCTCGGACCCCGTGTTCCCGCGCCTCGAGGGCGCTCGCGCCCGCGCGATGTGGCGGATGCTCTGCAAGCGCTCCACCGACCTCGAGGTGGTCGCGAGTGATCTCGAGGCCGACACGCAGGGCGGGCGCGCGCACTGGGAGGCGCGGTATACCTTCGGCGCGACGGGGCGCAAGGTGCACAACGTGATCGACGCGACGTTTCGCTTCGAGGACGGGCTCATCGTCGAGCACCGCGACGTGTTCGACTTCTGGCGCTGGTCGCGCATGGCGATCGGCCCCGCGGGCGCGCTCCTCGGCTGGACGCCGATCCTGCGCGGCGTGGTGCGCGGGCAGGCGAAGAAGGCGCTCGACGCGTTCGTCGCCAGGGGGAGCTGATGCGCCTTCGCGATCGACTGGAGCGGCACGTGGGGCGCGTGCTGGCGACGCTGCCCGACTCCACCAAGGTGCGTCTCTCGCGCCGCCCGCCGGTGGTCAAGGACGGGCAGACGCTCGATCCGGACATGCAGCTGGCCCTGGCGTTCCTCGAGCTCACGGGCGCGCCGTCGCTGACCGCCGTGTCGGTCGAGAAGTCGCGCCGGCACCTGCGCCACAACGCGCGCGTGCACGGCGGCGAGCGGGTCGAGGTCGCGCGCACCACGGACCTGGCCCTGCCCGGGCCGGGCGGGCGGCTGCCGGCGCGCCACTACGTGCCCGACGAGCCTGGCGGGCCGCACCCGCTCCTGGTCTACCTGCACGGCGGCGGCTTCGTGCTGGGGGACCTCGAGACCCACGACGCCCTTTGCCGGATCCTGTGCGCGCGCGCGGGCGTGCACGTCCTGTCGATCGACTACCGGCTCGCGCCCGAGCACCCGTTCCCCGCGGCGGTCGACGACGCGCACGCCGCCCTCACGTGGGCGCTCGCCAACGCGGGGGCGCTCGGAGCGCGCGCGGACCAGGTGGCGATCGGCGGCGACAGCGCGGGGGGCAACCTGTCGGCGGTGGCGTGCCATCTCGTGCGCGATGCCGGCGGCCCGCAGCCGGTGCTCCAGCTCCTGCTCTACCCGGCGGCCGACCGGACGCGGCCCCACCCGTCGCTGTCGCTGTTCGCGGACGGCTTTCTGATCACGCGCGGCGACATCGACTGGTTCCACGAGCGCTATTCGGGCGGCGGAAAACATGCGGATGTGCGCATCTCTCCGCTCTTGGCGCCGAACCTTTCGGGGCTGCCTCGGGCCCTGGTCGTGACCGCGGGCTTCGATCCGCTGCGCGACGAGGGCGAGGCGTACGCCGCGGCGCTGGCTGCCGCCGGCACGCCGACCGTGCGCCGGCGCTTCCCGCCGCTCTTGCACGGCTTCTGCAGCATGACCGGCCCCAGCCGCGCCGCGCGCGAGGCGACGATCGAGATCGCGGGCGCGCTGCGTGCCATGATCCGCGCGTAGCGACGCATGCGTCTGCCTGGAGACGAGGACACCTCCGACGTCGAGGACCGCCGTGGCGGTGGGTTCCGCAGCACGGGCACGCAGCTCGGGCTGGGCGGCACGATCGTGGTCCTCTTGCTCAGCTTCGTGTTCCGGCAGAACCTGTTCTCCGCGCTGGGCGTGACGCCCGGCGGCGGTGAGCCCAGCTCGAGCGCGCCCGGCGAGGCCAGCGCGAGAAAGCAGCAGGAGGCAGCGCTGGAGCGGGTCGCGGTGGCGGCCTTCAACGACGCGCAGCGGGTGTGGGCAGAGCGGCTGCCGGGCCGCTATCGCAAGGCCAAGCTCGTGCTGTTCTGGGACCGCACGCACTCACCGTGCGGCTCCGCGGGCGCCGAGATGGGGCCGTTCTACTGTCCCGGCGACGAGAAGGTCTACATCGACCTCGGCTTCTATCGCGAGCTGCGGCAGCGCTTCGGCGCGCCCGGCGACTTCGCGCAGGCGTACGTGATCGCGCACGAGGTCGGGCACCACGTGCAGACGGTGGTCGGCACCGAGCCCAAGGTGCGTGCTGAGCAGCGCCGGCACCCGGGCCGCGCGAACGAGCTGTCGGTGCGCATGGAGCTGCAGGCCGACTGCCTCGCCGGCGTGTGGGCGAAGAGCACCGCGGAGCGGGCGCTGCTCGAGCACGGCGACCTCGAGGAGGCGCTCGGCGCGGCGGCGGCCGTGGGCGACGATCGCCTGCAGAAGGCGGCCACCGGCCAGGTGCACCCGGAGTCGTGGACGCACGGCTCGGCCAGGCAGCGCGCGAGCTGGTTCCGCCGTGGCTTCGACGCGGGCCGGCTCGAGGCGTGCGACACCTTCGCGCCGCGCTAGGCAGGATCGCGTAGACCCCGCGCCAGCGCTCTGGGACCGGTCCCGGTCCCCTTCCCGGTCCCGAGCGTCCGGCTCCTCGACCGCAGGGCTGAGCCAGCTCGAATACCGGACTCGGATCGGGACCGGGAGCGGGACCGGCTTCGGATGGCGCCGGATCAATGCGGCGATCATCGGTCTCGGCGAGAATGACGGCGGCCTCGGTCGGAGCGCTAGCGGCAGACGAACGGCCAGCTGGCGACGACCAGGAAGGCGTCGGCCATCGCGCGGCGGTTGACCGGATCGCCCTGGCCGTCGTCGAAGTCGCGATCGGACACCACGATCTCGAGGCTGTGCAGGCCCGGCGTGCCGCCGTCGGTGGCGGGCGTCGGGTCGCCGATGCCGAGGTCGGCGCAGGAGAGGTTCTTGAAGGCGACGGTGCGCACGGCGCCGGCCGAGCTCGGTGGCGCCGCCGTGGTCTGGCGCTCGAGGCGGTGGTTCGGCCGGTCGTAGTCGGCGAACAGGCGCAGGAACAGGCGGTCCGCCGGATCCGGGTCGGTGAGGTCGAGCTCGACCGTCGTACCCCCTGAGCCCCCATTGAGGCCGAGCACCAGCGGCATCGCGGGATCGGGCCGCTGGGCGACGAGCGTGGGCGCGTTGTTCGGCCCGCTCTGGGCAGGCATGGCCGGCCGATCGCCTCCGCAGGCGACGACGACGAGGGGGGCAAGGAGGCACGAAAATCGCGAAAACCGCATGCGAGCGCGAGGTTCGCACGGATTTTCGACGGAGCCCTTCCCATTTCTTCCCCCTCGCGTGTTCATGGATCCATGGCTGCTTGGCTTGGATGGCTGCGGTGGGGTGTGCTCGCCGCGGGGCTCACCGCAGGGCCCGCCGGGGTAGGGGCGGCGGCGCCGCCGCGCGAGGAGGCGCTGGCGCTGGTCGTGGGCTCGAACCGCGGTGGGCCCGGGCAGGCGGACCTGCGCTACGCCGAGGACGACGCGCGGCGCGTGTCGGAGGTGCTGGCGGGTCTCGGCCGCTACGCCCCGGGGCAAGTCAAGACGTTACTCCGGCCCGAGCGTGCGGCGTTCTTCGCGGCGGTGGAGGAGCTCGCGGCCAGGGTGCGCGAGCGGCGCGCGCAGGGCCAGAAGATCCAGCTCTTCTTCTACTACTCCGGGCACGCGCGGGCGAGCGCCCTCGACCTCGGGGCCGAGGAGGTGCCGCTCGCCGAGCTGAGAAAGCGGCTGCTCGGCATCCCGTCCAGCATGACCATCGCGGTGCTCGACGCCTGCCAGTCGGGCGCGTTCTCGCGTATCAAGGGCGCCGAGGCCAGCGCTGACTTCTCGGTCAACTCGATCTCGCGGCTGAACGCCACGGGCGTCGCGGTGATGGCCTCGTCGAGCGCCACGGAGCTCTCGCAGGAGTCGGAGCAGCTGGCGGGCAGCTACTTCACGCACCACCTGCTGGTGGCGCTGCGCGGTGCCGGGGACAGCGATCGTGACGGGCAGGTCACGCTCTCGGAGGCGTATCGCTACGCGTACCACCACACGCTCACCGACACCGCGGCGACGGCCGTGGGCAGCCAGCACGTCACCCTCGAGACCGGCCTTCGCGGCAAGGGCGAGGTCGTGCTGTCGTACCCCGCGCAGGCGAGCTCGCAGCTCGAGCTGCCGGCGGCGCTGTCCGGGCAGGTGCTCCTCTCGCGTGATCCGTCGGGCAGTGTGATCGCCGAGCTGCAGAAGGCGGCGGGCGACCCGGTGCGGCTGGCCTTGCCAGCGGGGCGCTACGTGGCGCTCTTTCGCAAGGGCGCCGACGTGCGCCGCTGCGAGCTCGGCCTGTCGGAGCACGAGTCGCGCGCGCTCGACGTCTCGGATTGCCCTGCCGCGCCCGCGCCGGTGACGATCGCCAAGGGCGGCGAGATGGTGGCCCTCGCGCCAGCCGAGGAGGTGCGGGAGCGCTTCTCGCTCGAGCTCGGCCTCGGCGGCACGGACATCCCCGAGGACCGCTACGTGCAGCGGCTCGGCGACTTCGGCTTCGACAGCCAAAAGGTCCTCAAGGGCTCCGCGCGGCTGCAGGGCGCGCTCTGGTGGCGGCTCGGCCCCTACCTGGGCCTGGTCGGCGAGGTGACGTCGTTCGAGCACGGCAGCTACGCTCGCGGCACGCTCGACGCGACGGGCGGCCACCAGACCCAGAAGTTCGAGTGGTGGACGATGGGCCTCGGCGGCGCGCTGCGCGTGTCCTATCCGATCCTGCGCGGCTGGCTCGTGCCGTACGCCCAGGGCGGCGGCGGCTACGGCTTCGGCCGCAGCGTGTACACCGACGCCGGAAAGCCCGAGGAGTCGAGCGACCTCCACTCCGGCTTTTATCTGTCGGTGGCTGCGGGGACGGCGCTCATGCCGTGGCGCCACTTCGGCGCCTACGGGCAGCTCTCGTACACCGTGGCGCCGATCGTCTCGAACCTGCTCGGCGACCGGCACGACTCGGGTGGCGGCGCTCTGGTCATCGGCCTGCGGTCGGCGTTCTGAGGTCAATGCATATGGATATGCGAATCATTCGAGCGGTGATGCTGGCGGTCCTTTCGCCGATGCTGATGGGCGCCTCGTGCGAGCCGGTGGTCAGGGACTCGAGCTTCGAGCTCTGGTGCGGCGATCACCTGTGCGCGTGGAGGACGGACAGAGGATCGGTGCGCCGGGTGCCGACGTGGCACGAGAAGGACTTCGGAGTCGAGCTTCTGGGCGACGGCGCGCGCATCTCGCAGCACGCGAGCCTCGACGAGGACGCGGCGTGCCTGCGCTTCGAGCTCACCGCCGAGATCGAGGACCACGCGAGCCTGATCCTCGAGATGGACTTCCTCGATGACGGCGTGGTCGAGTTCTCGCAGATCGTGCCGAGCGCCGGGTGGGCGCCGCTGCGCTTCGACGTGCCGACGCCGGCCTGGTACAGCGGCGTGCGCTTCATCGTGCGCAAGACCGGCCCGGGGCGCGCGATCCTGGCGCAGCTCGACGTCTCGAAGAGCGACGGCTGCACGACGGCCCGGCCGTCGCTGCCGAACCGCCCGCTCGGCGCGGTGTGCAGCGCAGCCGGCGACTGCGCGAGCGGCAAGTGCGAAAAGGGCGACGGCTTCGAGGAGCCGTCCTGCAGCGGGTGCGCGACCGACGCGGACTGCGCCCCGGGCGAGGCGTGCGGCCTCGAGGCGGGGCCGCTGCGGAGCTTGTACCGCGCGTGCGGGCCGAAGCTGCGGCACCTCCTCGGCGAGCGCTGCGCCGAGTCCGCCGAGTGCGCCACGGGCGTCTGCTGCGGCGGTGTCTGCTCCGAGTGCTGCGCGGGCGCCGGCCCCGCCTGCAGCGGCGGGCGGGCGTGCGAGCACGTGGCCATCGACCCGAAGATCGTCTTTCTGCGCGTGCCCTCGCTGTGCGCGCCCGGCAAGAGCACTGGCGCGCCGGGTGCGCCGTGCCTCGGCGGCACCGACTGTGCGAGCGGTCGCTGCACGGGGGACGGCATGATGTCGCTCTGCCAGGGTGACGGCCGTCGCTGCACGGTTCCTGCAGACTGCAAGGGCAGCGGTCCCGACGGCGCCACCGACCCCGAAACCTGCGTGGCGCTGGGCACGGCTGGTGGAAGATGCGAGTAGGGGACGCCGGCACGACATGGAGCTCTACCGCCGCTACGGGCCGGCGCTGGTACGCAAGGCGACGCGCATGCTCGGCAATCGCGAGGACGCGCGGGACGCGGTGCAGGGCCTGTTCGTCGACCTGCTCGATCGGACGCTGCCGGTCGAGCTGCGCGCAGAAGGAGCTCCCGAGGGGGCCCTGCCGTACCTGTATCGCGCGCTCACCAATCGCTGCCTCAACCAGCTGCGCGACGCGCGCACGCGGGCCCGCCTGCTCGCGCGCGAGGAGGGCCTGCTGCATCCGACGCGCCTGCGCTGCGAGGACGCCATCGTGAGCCTCGACGTGCTCACGAAGCTGTGCGCGAGGCTCGATCCCAAGGTGGCCGAGGTGCTGGTCTACCGCTACGTCGACGACCTCACGCAGGAAGAGATCGCAAGGCTGTGCGGGACCAGCCGAAAGACCGTCAACGCGCGCCTCGCAAAGATCCAGCAGGCGGTCCTCCAGCTGAGGGGGGGCGGGTGAGCACGGCCGCGCCCTCGATCGCACGCTGTGCTGCCGAGCCGGTGTCCTGGCTGCGCCTCGAGCGGTACGCGCTCGGCGAGCTCGGCGCGGCGGAGCGGGCGAGCATCGAGGCGCACCTGGCCGGTTGCGACGCGTGCCGCGCGTGCCTTTCGCGCGCGCAGGAGGACGCGGGGGGGCTCTTGCCCCTGCCGAGCCGACCTGCGGTCGAGGTGCCGTGGTGGCGTCGCCTGTTGCCCGTGTCCGCGCTGGCGCTGACGGGTGCCGCGGCGGCGGCGCTGGTCATGATGCGCCAGCCCACCCAAAGGATCGGGCCGGGCTACGTGGGCATCAAGGGCGACGGCGAGCTCGCGGTGGCGCTGGTGCGCGAGCGCGCGGGGGAGGTGCTCGAGGACCCGGTCGGCTTCGCCGCGGGCGATCGCTTCAAGGTGCTCCTGACATGCCCGCCGGGCCAGCGCCGCGAGGTCACGGTGGCGGTGTTGCAGGACGGCGCGGTCGACTTCCCCTTCGGAGGGGCGGTCGAGTGCGGCAGCCGGGTGGCGCTGCCCGGCGCATTCCGCATGACCGGCGGCGGCGAGGCGCGCGTGTGCGTGGTACCCACGGCGTCGCGCGCCGCCGTGACCGGCGCGGGGGTCCCGGCAGGGACGCCCTGTGCGCCCTTGCGACCGGTGCCGCTCGACGGGGCGGAGCAGGGCGAGTGAACGCTGGGGACAGTCGAGCCCCTGGCCACCCGAGTCGCCCACGGTTGCTGGCCAGTGTCGCAGCCAGGCTGGCCCACAACTCGCTGAAACCTCGGCCTTCGCCGCAGGCCCGGCGCTTGCTGTAGGAGCCGCCATGCGACTTCACAGCGCGCTTGCTCTGCTGGTTTCGGCCCCCTTCGTGATCGGCTGCGGCGGCGATGCCGCGCACGCGCCGAACGCGGCCGACGACACGGCCTTCGTCGATGGCGAGAGCGCCATCGAGGACGGCAAGGAAGACACCGGCTACCAGACCAGCCTCGACGGCCAGGAGGTCGAGGTCGACCTCGAGGGCGATGTGGAGGCGAGCGGCTGGGGAGCCGAGCGGGCGCCGCTGTCGCTCGGACAGTTCGCGCTCACGCACCTGCGCCAGCACAGCGACGTCTACCTGCAGTCGCTGGCCGAGGACTACACGCACGGCCCCGAGAAGATCGAGTGGCAGGTCAATGGTGCGTGGACCACGCTCGCGGCGAGCCCGAGCCTGGACCGCAAGAAGCTGACGCACTTTCGCATGAAGGGGATCAGCGCGGTCGTGCTGCACCCGGGCCGAGACCTCGTGGTCGGCAAGAAGTGGGCGCCGCCGGTGCCGAAGAAGCCCGACTCGCTGTTCGCCGACGTGGGCGACAAGTGCGGCGAGAAGGAGGGCTCGATCGACGTCGAGCAGGGCGTCTACTGGTACGTGTGGAAGCCCGAGAAGGCGGGCTGCAACGCGAAGACGGCGCCGATGAGCGTGACGGTGTCGAAGGTCCTCGGAAAGGGCGGCACGACCTATCCCGAGTACGACCGGCTGACGGCCGACAAGAAGATCGACGTCCTCGTGATGTTCGGCCAGGTGGACCACGGCGAGCTGGCGAATTCGGACTACTCGTTCTCGCTCATCCGCAGCTTCGAGTCGTCGCTCAGGACCGCGGGCTTCAAGAAGGGCACGGCGCCGATAGGCCTGCGCTACACGCGCACCAAGGGCGGCCTCGCCGAGACCGTGGACATCTACGGGCCGCGCGAGTTCGCGGGCCTCGACGACTACGCCCACATCGACAACTTCGACAAGGGCGTCAACTCGCACGAGGTGATCGTGTGGAACGGCCACTCGATGCTGGGCGCGAGCGACTTCTGGGCGCGGCCCAGCATCTACGCCGAGCCCACGAGGTACCAGGTCTTCCTCTACAACGGCTGCCTCGGCTACGAGTACTACGTGAACCCCATCCTCGAAGGGAAGCAGGGCTTCGACAACGTGGACCTGGTCTCGAACGTCATCGAGACGCCGTTTGCCATCATGGTCCAGGAGACCTCGAGCGTCGTGTCGATGATCATGGCCGGCGCGGAGAAGGGCGGCACGACCTCGTGGCAGTCCATCCTCGGTCGCATGAACGATCTCGCCGGCTCCGACAGCCTCTACGGCGCCTCGGGCATCCGCACCAACACGTTCAAGCCGCGCCGGTAGGCCAAGGTCCGATCCATGCCGATTCGACTTCGCCTCGACGAGCGCGCGCTGCTCGCGCCGCTCCTCTTCGCCGCGTGCGGCTCCGGCGGCACTGCCCTCGGGCCCGACGCTCCGGCGGTCCGTGCCGACGCCGCTGTCCGCGCGGACGCGCCACGTGTCGCCGACGCCAGCAAGGCCGCGCAGTGCACCGGCCAGTTCGGCAGCGCCCTGACGAGCAGCTTCGGCCGCCTCGACGGCAAGGTGCTCGCGATCGTTGCGCCCGCGGACCAGCAGTGCCCGCGCCCGAACGGCGATCACCTCATCCTCGAGGTCACGATGGGCGGCGCCAGCTACCGCATGGTGGTGAACGTGCAGTCCGACCGTGCGGGCGCCGACGTGCGCGTGCAGGTGGCCGAGGTCAGCGCACCGCTCGCCGGCGGCGCTTTCGCCGACGGCTGGCACACCGATGCCACGCTCGATTACGCCACGACGCTCGCGGTGCACGCGGACGCGTTCGCGCCGCTCGAGCTCGAGGCCCTCGTGCGCAACGTCTCGGACAAGATCGCCATCGGCGCGCCCATCAGCGTGTACGCGACCAGCTCCGGCGGCGACAGCGCGCACCTCGTGCACCGAAACGGCAACGGCCATGACGGGGCGATCGTGCTCGACCCGACCGGCGCCGCGCCGCGATGGCTGCTCTTCCGGTTCGTCGACCAGACGTTCTGAGCCTGAAACACCCTCGAAACGACCGCGCGGCAGCATGAGGGCATGGACCCCGTGCTGATCCGGCGCGCGGTGGCGGCCGATGCGGCGGCCATCAACGACATCTACAACCACTACGTGCGGACCTCGACCTGCACCTACCAGCGCGATCCCGACACGCTGGCGGGGCGGCTCGAGTGGCTCTCTCAGCACGCCGACGACGAGCACCCGGCCACGGTGGCGGAGCAGGGCGGCGTGGTGGTCGGCTGGGGCTCGCTGACGCCGTATCACCGGCGCTGGGGCTACCGGCACACCGTGGAGAGCTCGGTGTATGTGCGCACGGGGCTGCACCGCAGCGGGATCGGCCGCGCCTTGCTGGCCGACCTGCTCGCGCGCGCCCGATCGGCGGGCCACCACGCGGTCATCGCCGGCGTGGACGGCGAGCAGGCGGCCAGCCGCGCGCTCCACGAGGCGCACGGCTTCCTCGAGGTGGGCCGGCTGCGCGAGGTCGGCCACAAGTTCGATCGCTGGCTCGACGTCGTGTACCTGCAGCTCGCGCTCTGACATAGTCACGCGGAGAGGCATGAGGCTGCTCTGGCTCGGGCATGCGGCGCTCGTCATCCGCGCGGGGGGCGAGCAGCTCCTGTGCGACCCGTGGCTCGACGAGCCCGTGTTCGCGCGCGCGTGGTGGCGTTACCCGCCGCCGCCGTATCCCTCTGCCGAGAGCCTCGGGCGCGTCGACCGCCTCTTGCTGTCGCACGCGCACCCGGATCACAGCGGCGAGGGCACGCTCGCCCGCCTCGACAGCGGCACGCCCACCTACGCGCTGCCGTTTCCGTCGCAGCAGCTCGCGCGCCGGCTCGCGCGCGCGGCCTATCGCGACGTGCGCTGGCTCGAGCCGTGGAAGCCAGTGGACGCCGCCCCGGGCGTGCGCATCACGATGGTCCCGCACGACGGCGGCTGGGAGGTGGCGTCGATGCTGGTCGAGGCCGACGGCGTCCGCGTCTATCACGGCAATGACAACCCGCTCGAGGTCGCCACCTACGAGGAGATCGTACGGCGGCTCGGTCCGGTGGACGTGGCGTTCCTGCCGTTCGCGGGCGCCTCGTCCTACCCCACCTGCTTCGCGTGGGAGCCGGGCGTGATGCAGCAGAAGGCCGCCGCGAAGAAGGCCGAGGGCGTGGCGCGCTTCATCGACGGCATCAAGGGCCTGCGCCCGCGCGTGGCGGTGCCGTTCGCGTCGAGCTGGGCGCTGCTCGAGCCGCGCGATCTCTGGCGCAACTTCTACGATCGGCCGACCCCGACCGAGGCCGGGGCGGCGGCCGCCACGGTCGCTCGCGAGGTCGGCACCGCGATCGTGGTGATGGAGCCCGGCGACGAGTGGTCCCCCGAGGAGGGCCACGTGGCGCGGAGGCTGACCGCCGGCTGGACCTACGACGTCGCGGGGGTCACGCGCTACGCCGGCCAGGAGCAGGAGCGAGTCGGGGCCGCGATGCGCGCGCGCGATCGTCACGGCACGCTTCCGCCGGCTTCCGCCCTCGAGCCGGCGCTGGCGGCCTACTTCGGCGCGATGCTCGAGGCGACTCGCGCCGGAACGGCGCAGCTGGCGATGCTCGCGGCCTTCCATGCCGAGGGCCCCGACGACACGCCTTCGCGCTTCTGGATCCGCTTTGCGCCAGGAGCGGCGCCGACGTTCGGCAGCGGCGCGCCCGAGGGGGTGGCCGACGAGACGTTCACGCTCACGCTCCCCGAGCTCTGGGACACCATTGCCGGGCCCGTGCGGTTCGAGGACCTCTGGTACGGCTACCGGCTGCGCGTGCGAAAGCGCTCGGGGGCGGGGTACTACCGCGCCTTCTGGGACATGCTGCTCAACTGGGACGACGAGGCGACCAGCGCTGTCCTCGCGACGCAGCACGCCAAAACGCGATAATGCGTTGCGTCATGCGGACTTCACTCCGATTCCGTGTGCCCGAAACACGGAAGTAACGAGCGGCCGCTAGGCTTCTTGTCATGAGGGGCTTTTGGGATGTGCTCTCCGACTACACGCTGGGCCTGATGATGGCGCTCGTGAACGAGCAGATGGCCGCGCACCTGTTCCGTCGCGCGCGGTAGCGCGGGCCAGACCCCACGCGGGTGGTATCCTGGAGGCAGGTGGACGCGCTCACCATGCTGTTCGCGCTGGTCGCGGCGGGCCTCGCGGCCGCCGCCGTCCGGCAGCAGCGGCGGGCCGACGATCTTCGTCGTGCGCTCGCCGATGGGGACTATGCCGCGCTGGTGCGCGACTACCGGAACCTCCTCCGCCGCGATCTGCCGGCGACGTACGAGCCCAAAGTGCGGATGGTGCTGTCGTGGCTCCTTTGCTGCATGGAGGATCACGACGAGGCGCTGTACGAGCTCGATCAGGTGGCGACGGCCGAGCTCGGCGTCGTCGACGTGGCGTCGTGGCTCAACGGACGCGCCTATGTGCTCGCGATGCTGGGCCGCCCCGAGCAGGCGCTCGAGCACCTCGGTGAGGCCGACGAGCTGCTCGCCGGCGAGGAGGCGAGCGCGCGCCGCAGCTCGCTCGAAGCGTGCATCGTGGGCACGCGCGGCATCTCGCTCTTCAAGATCGGGCGTCTCGAGGAGGCCGAGGAGCACCTCTGGCGCGCGCTCAAGCTCGGCAACCAGGCGCGCCGGCACACGCTGGGCGAGGACACCGTCGGCGAGCAGGCGCTGCTCGCGGAGCGCTGGTGGTGGCTGTCCGAGGTGGCCAGAGCGCGCGGGGACGAGCGCGAGGGGCTCTTGCGGCTGCGGCGCGCAGGCTCGTTCGCGGGGACCCCGTTCGGCTTGCGCGCGCGGCAAGCTCTCGCGGAGCTGCCGCCCATGCCGCTGTCGCTCAAGGGGTAGCTCGAGTGCGATTCGGCGTGGCGGTCAGTTGCCGAGGCCGAACGTCTGCGCGCCGACCGACCAGTCGGCCTTGGCGCGAGCGTTTGCGCCCGCCGTGCGCCGGATGGAGTTGCTGGTCACCATTGCGCCTGTCGTTGGCAACGTGCCCGCATCGGCCGACACTGCTGTAGCGCTCGGATTCGTGGTGTAGGTGCAGCTCATCCCGCCGCAGCTGGAAGGCGTCCAAAAGGCCGTCGCCTGGAGCGCTTGCAGGTCGCTCAGGAAGGTCGTGGTCTGCGTGGCTCCCGTGCGTGTGAAGGGCACGGCGTCCATGATCATGTTGTTCGCCGAGCGGAGCGTCACGACGTGGTTCGAGAGCGACACGCTGGTCGGGCCCCCTGCCCCCGAGGGCGTGGTGTTGACGTCCCACGCGGTATCGTAGTTCGCCGCGTTGCCCGAGTGTGGGAACTGGGTCTTCGAGCTGGTCTCGGAGGCGGTCGCGTTGCCATTCGCGGCCGACGGGTTGAAGTGGACAACGATGATGTCACCCGCGG
Organism: Myxococcales bacterium; assembly: GCA_023248855.1. Classification (GTDB taxonomy): domain Bacteria; phylum Myxococcota_A; class Polyangia; order JAHFDS01; family JAHFDS01; genus JAHFDS01. Next base: position 279 of record JAHFDS010000205.1, on the reverse strand, counting down.
CCACTGTGATCGCGGGCAACGTCGCCAGCACGGTCGCAGACAGCAGATCCTGCTCGAGGCGGATGTCGCTCGTGGTCCCCGCTGTCACGACGAGCAGCTCGGCCAGGTCCTGTCCCGCGGTGCCGATGCCCGGGTTGATCTCGTTGATGAGCAGCTGAGCGGCGACCGACGTGCCGCCGGTGCCTGCGCCGCCGGTGCCTGCGCCGCCGGTGCCTGCGCCGCCGGTGCCTGCGCCGCCGGTGCCTGCTCCGCCGGTGCCTGCGCCGCCCGCGCCTGCGC
>JAHFDS010000204.1 GCA_023248855.1 Myxococcales bacterium | reverse complement strand
GCGCTCCTCGGTCTGGCCGAGGATGCCGAGCCGGCGGTGGCCACCCGCGCGCTCGCGGTGCTCGGTCGCCGCGGCCTCGGCCCCGCGGACCTCGGCGCGCTCGAGGCCGCGCTCGCGGCCGATCGCGTGCCCGTGCAGGCCGACGCCGAGCTGGTCTCGCTGCTCGGCGCGCCCGCGCTCGACCGCGCCCAGGTGACGCGCCTGCTCGAGCGCATCAATGCCCGGCACCCCGACGATCCGGGCCTCCGCGCCCGCGTGCAGACCCTGCTCGACCGCGGCACGTAACCGGCCGCGCATTCACCGACAACCACGTTGTTTCGTATCGCGGGCGCCTGCGCCCCCACGGCGGTCGCACGTCCGCGGCCATTGGAGGATTGACGATGAAGATTCTGATTCGTGGAGGCCTGGTGCTCGGGGCGGTGCTCTTTCCCGCGCTCGCAACGGCGCAACCATTGCCCACCGGGCCCGCGCTCGGCCCAACGCTGCCCGGCGCCGACCTCGGCAATGCCTTGCTCGGTGTCCGCTGCCGAAATGGCGATTACGCCAAGGCACACAAGACCGAATGCTCGCCGGTCCTGCGCGCGCAGTTCGAAAAGGCCGTCGAGCGCGCCGGCACCGAGACGGTGGTGATCGGCGGCAAGGTCGCGCAGGGCGTGCGCGAGCGCTTCGACCGCACCAAGGTCGCGCAGCTCGCGACCAGCGAGGGCAACTTCTCGGCCGTCGAGTGGCCGCTCCGCTACCAGAGCGGGCCCGACCCGACCGCGCCCAAGCAGCCCGCGTACGAGGACGCGCTCACCTCGAGCTGCAACGAGCTCGCCTACCGACGCTTCTACGAGGCCAACCGCTACCTCGAGTCGCTCGGGGCCTACGGGCGCAACCACGCCGGCGCGCTCGGCCTCTTGCTCGATGGCGCCGGGCAGCTCCCGGCGCTCGCGAGCCGCTCGCTCCTCGACACCGACCACCGTGTCATCAAGGACCTCGCGGGCACGGTCACCGGTGTCATGAGCCCGCAGGCGTGGACCGGCCCGAAGAACGAGTTCTTCGGCGCCACCACCGTGCTCGCGCAGGCCGGCCCGATCGTGGCATCGCTCGACGGCGATCCGGCGCTGGCCCAGGACCTCCGGGACGCGCTCGCGTTCGCGCGGCTGCAGCCCTTCGTCACCGTGACGGACAGCTGGCGGTTCGCGCGCGACAAGCACGCCGAGCTGCAGCGCCGCTTCGCCCTCACGCAGGCCGAGCGCGAGGACATCGCCGAGCGGCTAGACAAATTCGAGTCGGCGATGCGGCGCCACAACATCGCTTTCCAGCGCTGCCTGACGAACCGCTTCGCCGAGCTGTCGGCAGTGGCGCCGTCCCTGGCCGAGGCGATCGACCTCCTGCGCGGCGGCGCCGTCCCGGGCCGCGTGGGCGACATCGATCCGTCGCCGCTGGCGGCCGCGCTCGACCTCGAGGCGCGTCTGCTCGATCCCGGCACGCGCGCAGCGACGCTGTCGCGTTACCTCGGCACGCAGCCGCCGATCCTGCACGGTCTCTCTGGCACGCTCGAGTCGAACGAGTCGCTGCTCTCGACGCTGTCGCTCGATCGCACCGCGCTCCAGCGCGCGGTCGTGGACGTCTCGGCGCTCCTGCTCGCTGACGCCCCCGACGGTGCGTGCGCGCTGGCGAGCCAGGCCACGGCGGACGCGGTCCGGCTCCTGGTGGCCGAATGGCGCCTCGGCGCGCGAGGCTGCCTGGCTTCAGATCGCTGCGACTTCTCGCTGCCGCGCTTCCTTCGCGCGACCTCCGACCGCCTGGCGGAGATCGCCGCGCCGGCGGACGAGATGCAGGACCGCTGCGTGCGCACGCTCGGCCCAGGCGAGATCCCGGCCACGCGGCTACCGGTTTCGAAGCGCGCCCGCATCCAGGACGTCGAGGCGTTCATCACGGCGGAGATCGCGCGGCTGCAGGCCATCCTCGGCAAGGTGCCGCGGGCCTCGACGCTCTCGGCCACCGCGATCGGTGACCGCAAGCAAGGCGGCAGCACGTGGGGCGATCCGGGCAGCTTCGGCGCCGAGTACCACTACGTGTCCGACTGGGGCATCGAGCCGGCCGGCAGCGATGGCAACGGCCAGGTGTGCCGCGTGGCCGGTCAGGTGATCGGCGAGCTCGCCGCCAAGGTCACCGTGTTCGGCGTGCAGAAGCCCGTGATCGACGCGGCGCTGCGCGGGACCAGCGAGCGCGCAGGCACGTTCGGGACGCTGCCGGCGTCGGTGAGCGGGCACCTCACGGTGCTCGACGAGCGACTCTACGAGATCCCCGCGAACGCGAGCTTCCAGGGGCGCTACCGCTACAGCCACGACGGCCACCAGGATCAGGAGCTGTTCGAGGACTGGTTCCTCATCGGGCCCATCCCGGTCAAGATCGCGGCGGGCGTCAAGATGACCTACGGCGCGGCGCTGTCGCTCGCGATCGCGCAGGGGCCGTGCGACGCGGCCGACCCGCGGCTGTCGATCAAGGGGCGCTTCGAGCCCAAGGCGGGCGTGGGCGCGTGGGTGACCGCGGCGGTGGATCTGTTCCTGGTCAGCGCGGGCATCCGCGGCGACCTCACGCTCATCGAGGCCGGCCTGCCGCTCGACGCGGGCGTGTCGGTGGGCAAGGACGCGCGCACGGCCGAGCCGCTCGCCGTGGCGAGCGCGACCCTCGATCTCGTGCTGCAGGAGCTGTCGGGCGCGGTGTCGGTGTTCGTGACCGTGCTCGGCATCCCGTTCGAGCACGAGCTGTTCTCGTGGGATGGCCTCCACCAGACCGTGCACCTGTGGCGCGAGTCAGCGCGCGTGCCGCTGCGCGCGTTCGCCGTCGCGCAGCTCTGACGGGCTCAGGAGTGGGGCTGGAGCGACGATCAAGGCCGCGCGGGCAGGTCAGGCGGGGATGAGCGACGGGACCTGCGCCGTGGCACGGTCGAAGGCGCGCTTCCAGCGGCTCTTCATGCGCGGCGCGACCTCGTGGACGAGGTCGGCGGAGGTGCCGGCGGCGGCGTGCGGCGCGCGGTGTAGCGCGTGCCCGAAGCGCGACTTGGCCACGAACACGCGCAGCTCCTCGGCGGTGATGCCGTGCTGCGCGAGGGCCTTTTCGAACTCCTCCCGGGCCACCTTGCGCGCCTTGAAGAGGTACATCTGGACGCGCGAGTAGACGTTGACCTTGCCGTCGCCGCTGGTCTCGATCGGGCAGAAGATCGCCTGCGGGTACTTCTCCGTGATGATCGTCTGCACGCCGTCGGAGACACCCGAGCTCGGCATGCAGCCGAAGGGCTTGACCGACAGCGTCATGTGCACCTTGTTCTTCTCCACGTTGAGGATGAGCTTGCCCACCTCCATGTGGCCCTCGCCGCCGCGCAGGTGGTTGTCGTAATGGCGCGCAGCCACCTCGGCGACCTCGAACATGTCCGGCAGGTGGTAGTCGTAAAGGCCCACGGCGTTCGCGAAGGTCTGGAACGCGCCGCGGACGGCCTGGTCGGCCACCTTGAGCATGATCAGCTTCTTGCGGGTATCCACGCCGGACAGGCCCTTTCGGCCCTTGTCCACGCCACGCATGTCCTCCATGCGGCGCTTGGTGTCCCAGGTGGCTTCCCAGATGTTGTAGAGGAGCCAAGCCGAGACCAGCTGGATCTCGCACTCCGCACCCTCGCCCTCGAGGAACTTCTGCAGCGCGTAGTTGCCGTCGCCTTCGGTCGTCATGGCCCAGAACTCGCCGATGATCGACACGCGCGGCTTGGGCTGCGTGCGATCCACCTTCACCCCCGCAAGGATCTGCTTGGACCTGTGCATCGCCACGAGGATGTTCGTGCGGTCGTGCAAGGCCTGCCAGATGATCTTCTTGCACTCCTCGAGCGCCGCGTTGGTGGCGCCCGGCTCCACCTCGTAGGGGCGGATGCGGTAACCGACGGCATTGAGCACGTCACCCGCGACCAGGGCCTTGACGAGCGCGATGAAGAACTTGGGATTGAGCTCGAGGCCCGCGGCCTCGCCGGTCGCCTGCTCGAGGCCGCCCGTCTGCTGGAACAGGAGCACCCGGAAGCCGTCGAAGCCGGCGTCCCGGAGCGCCTTGCGATACTCCGTCGCGTACATGCCGAAGCGACACGGTCCGCACGCGCCCGCCGTCAGGAACACGTTGTTCTTGACGATCTCCTCGACCGACTGACCCTTGTCCTCCTTGAGGTAGGTCAGGTACTTGATGAGATTTCCGACCGTGAAATAGGTCGGGTTGCACTGCCCGCGATTGCCGAACTCCTTGCCGTAGCGGAGCGCGTCATTGTCGGGGCAATCGAGGTGCTTGAGCTTGTAGCCGATGCCGCTCAATGCCCCGACGACGAAGTAGTCCTGCGCCATCGTCAGGCCCGAGACCAGGATCGTGGTCTCGGCGCGGTCCTTGGCGAGGAATTCGCTCGGCACCAGATCGCGCCAGTGCTCCTTGCCGTCGACGAGGCCGAGCTTCGCTCGCTCCTCGCGCTCGAACTTCGCGAGCTCGGCTTCGATGTCGAGGTCACCCCCGCCCACGATGGGCAGCTTGACGTGGCCATTGCTCGTGCGGAGCGTCTCCATGGTGTCTCTCCCTCTGCTCGTGAAGTTCTGCTGCGAAACCCGCTACAGAAATCTGATTTCGATTACGAAGCCACCCGCGAGACCTGCTCGGTCCCCGGACGCTTGATCCCCACCTTGACCAGGCCCGCGGCCTTGGCCGCCTCCGCGGCGCGCTCGGCGTCCGTGGACCGGCTGCGCAGCTCGTAGGCCTTGACCTTTTCCTCGAGGTCGACGATCTGCGCCTTGAGGGCCGCGTCCGGCCGGTGCTGCGCCTCGAGCTGCTCCACCTTCATCTTGAGGAGCTCGATGCGCTTTCGTTCGATGCGGTACTTGAGCTCGCTCTTCTGCTTGGCCAGGTCCTCGAGCCGCTCCAGGTAGAGCTTGAGCGAGTGGGCGTAGGTCTTGACGCGGATCTTGATCGAGCCGCCCGGCTTGTTGGCGTCGATGTCGTGCAGCGCCTGATACGGCGTGCCACCTCCTGCGATGATGCTGTCGATGAGCCCGTAGGTCGGCGCGTCGTGGCCGCACTTGAACGACGACAGGTCCACCACCGCGACGTTCGGGTGGCGCGACGCGAACTTCGCCGCCCACACCTTCTGCGCCGAATTGGCCGAGTAGTTCTCCGGCCACACGTCCGTGATGTCGAGCGGCGACAGCTTCTTCTGCGCCTCGGATTGCCCCTCGGAATGGAAATACTTCGACAGCCACTGCTTGTCCTTCGGCAATGAGCGCACCGAAAGCACCGGGTACCCGAGCACCTGGAACTCGTCGAGGATCGAGTGATTGAGGCCGGGATCCGAGTGGTACGGTCGGCCGATCATCAGGATCGCGATCTTGTTGTCCTCCTCGACCTGCTCGAGGATCGCGCGGCCCTTGTCCTCGAGGTCGAGCTCGAACGCCTCGAACGCCTTCTGCGCCTCGGCGCAGGCGTGCCAGTTCTCGTCGCGCGTGATGCCGAGCAGCGGGCCGAAGCACTCCCACATCTGCTTTTCGAGGTAGCTCGGCTCGCAGAACGTCACGGCCGGGTCGAGGTAGGTGATCTTGCGGACCTCGAAGAAGTTCGTCTCCTTGGTGAAGGCGGCCTTCATGACCTCGGGCGCGCCCGCGACGATGGGGCAGCTCGTCGTGTCCATGAGGTTTTCGAGCTTGGCGGGCACGTGGGTGATGCACGGAAAGAAGATGTAGTTGAGCGGCCGCTCGTCGGTGTGCTTGTGGAACAGGAGGTTGTGCAGGTGCGCCTGCGCGACCTTCGACGGGTAACACGGGTCGATCGACCCGTACTTGCCGCCCTCCTTCCACATCTCCTCGCTCGTGTCCTCGGAGAAGACGATGTTGCGCGGCTCGAGGCCGATGGCTTCCAGATAGGTGCGCCAGTACGGCGCGGTCGACCAGATGTTGAGGACCTTGGGGATGCCGACGCGCACCTTGGCCAGCCTGGCCTTGACCTCCGCGCTCGAGCGCGCGATGGGCCGCCGGCGCGTGACCTCCTTGGTCTTGCCGAGAAAGCCCTTCTCGACGACCGTCTCCTCGATGAGGGTGCCCTCGGCGGGGACGGGCGCGAAGTCGTAGAAGTGGCGGTAGGCCTGCTTGGCCTCGTAGCTGACCAGGTTCGGGAAGGCCTTCATGATGGCCTTTCGCTGCTTGGTCAGCGCGAGCATCGCCTCTTCGGACTCGACCGTGCCCTTCTCGCACGAGAAGCCCGAGATGTAGCGGGCCTTCTGGCCATCCGGCGTCTCGGCGTCGATGAACGTGCGCGCGCAGTTGTTCGGGCAGAAGTGACAGCGCGTCGACTCGTCGTTGACCGCCTGGTAGGACAGGTTGATGGCATTGTCCATCCCGACCCAGTCGGTCTTGCCCTTGCGCTTGACGACGCGCAGGGTCTCCAAGGCCGCGCCGATCGCGCCCGCCTCACCCGTGTGCGGGTGAACGTAGATCTCGGCGCCCGGTACGCGCTCCATGATGTAATCGACCTGCGCCTTGACGGCCGCGAGGTTGTATTGCGTGCCGCCCTGCAAGACGAACTTCTTGCCGAGCGCCGCCATGCGCGGGATCTGCACGACGTACTGCCACACGTTCTTCGGCAGCACCTGCGCCAATCCCGCCAGCATCTCCTCGCGCGTGAACCCCTCCTTCTGGAAGTTCACGCGGTCCGAGTCGAGGAAGACCGCGCAGCCGTAGCTGAACTTCGGCGCCATCTCCGCGCCGAACGCGACGTCCGCGTACTCGGTCACCTTGACGCCGAACTGGTCGGCCATGGCCTGCAGGAGCATGCCATTGCCGGCCGAGCACTGGTTCGACAGGCGGAAGTTCTGGACCTCGCCGTTCTTGATGAACAGCACCTTGATGTCCTGGCCGCCGATGTCGCAGATGACGTCGATGTCGGGACCGAAGCAGTGCACCGCGCTCATCATGTGCGCGACCGTCTCGACCAGGTTCACGTCGCTCTTGACGGTCTCCTGCAGCACGTCGGCCGCGTAGCCGGTCGCGCCAAAGCCCATCACCTCGAGCTTGGCGCCCTGCTCCTCCACCCACGTGCGGATCGCCAGGAGGATGTCCTTGGTGTCCTGGATCGGGTTGCCCTTCGACAGCGTGTACTGCTTGCAGACGATCTGCCCCGAGTCGTAGTCGATGAGGACGGCCTTCGACGACGTCGATCCGCCGTCCATGCCGATGACCGCACGCACGGTCTGTCCGGGCGAGAGCGACACCGGCACGAACTTCGGGATCTGGTAGCGGCTGCGGAAGTCCTCGACCTCGGGCTTGCCGCCGCGCGCGAGCGGCGGGCCCGCCGACTCGCCCATGCGCTCCTTGCGCCCGTGGTTGACGTAGTGGTCGAGCGCGGCCATGCCCTTGTAGAGGCCGACCGACGCCTCCTCGTGCATGCCGTAGATGACCGCGCCGAGCGCCGCGTAGTACTGGGCGTTGTCGGGCACGAAGATGAGCTCGTCGATCGGCACGTCCTTCGGGTACTCGTAGCCGCGCTCGTCCCAGGTCTGCGGGATGCGCATGCGCCAGCACGCGCGCATGAAAGGCAGGTACGTGTTGGGGCCGCCGAGCAGCAGCACCTTGTGGCGCAGCGTGTTGCCGCGCGTCAGCACCGAGAGGTTCTGCCCCACGATCGCGTCGGCCAGCGAGTTCATGATCTCGGGCGACGGGATGCCGCTCTTGACCAGGTTGACGATGTCGGTCTCGGCGAACACTCCGCACTTGGCGGCGACGTGGTGGAGCTTGCTGTCGTCGAAGACGATCTTCGCGACCTCCTCCTGGGGCATGCCCACCTTGATCATGCACTTGTCGATGGTGGCGCCCGTGCCGGACGCGCACTTGTCGTTCATCGACGTCTGCGCGGTCTGATCCCCCGTCTCTTCGTTCTTCTTGAAGATGATGATCTTGGCGTCCTGCCCGCCGAGCTCGATCACCGAGCCGACGTCGGGGTGCAGGTGCTCGACCGCGAGCGTGACGGCGTTGACCTCCTGGACGAACTTCGAGCCGAGCGGCGGGCCGAGCGGCGCGCCGCCCGAGCCAGTGATGAACGTGCGGATGTGCGCGTGCGGCACGCCCGGGAAGCACTGCTCGATGCGCGAGAGCAGCTCGAGCACCTTCTCGGGCTGCTTGGTGTTGTGCCGCTGGTAGTCGCTCCAGAGGATCTCCTTGGATTCCGGATCCACGACCACCGCCTTGACGGTGGTGGATCCGACATCGATGCCGATGGCGATCGGCGCGGTCCGCGCGGAAACGACGTCCGTTTCGGAAAGCTGAGTCACTGAGGCCCCCTTCGCGGAGAGAAGACTGGAGTGTCGGTCTACTTGGTTGGACCAGATAGACTGACAGTTCAGTCTATTGAACAGGGTCGAAGGGCATCGGTCAAGTCCCACCACACGCAAATCATGCGGCTTGCGGCGGCGCGGCGAGCCGGTGTTGACTTCCGGCCGTGCTGCCGTCCGTCGCTGCGCTCGCCCTCGCGGGACCGCTCCTGCTTGCGGCCCACACCGGCCCGAAGTCGGTCGCCACGCCGAATGTCTACGTCCGCCTGGCGAATGGCCTCCGGGTGCTGCTCGTCGAGACCCGGTCGAGCCCGGGCCTTTCGGCCTACTACACGGTGGTCCGCGCCGGATCCCGCAACGAGGTCGAGCCCGGGCACACCGGCTTTGCGCACTTCTTCGAGCACGTGATGTTCAAGGGCACGCCCACCTGGCCTCCGGAGAAGTGGGAGGCCGAGATGCTCGCGCTCGGCGTCGACGCGAACGCCTCGACCTGGGAGGATTTCACGGTCTACGAGCAGTTCGGCCCCTCGGCGGCACTTCCTCGGATCGTCGAGCTGGAGGCGGATCGCTTCCAGAACCTCGCGTACTCCGAGCCCGAGCTCCAGACCGAGGCCAAGACCATCCTCGGCGAGTACCACAAGCAGGCCTCGAGCCCCGAGCTCGCGCTCGAGGAAGCCCTCGTGGGCACGGCCTTCCGGCGTCACCCCTACGGTCACACCCCACTCGGAACGCTCGCCGACATCAAGGCGATGCCGAGGCGCTACGCCCATAGTCAGAAGTTCTTCGAACGGCACTACCGGGCGGACAACTGCACGATCCTCGTGATCGGCGACTTCGACGGTGCGGCGGTGATGGACGAGATCCGGCGGCGCTACGGCGGCTGGGCCCGGCGCAAGCCGAGCGAGCCGAGCGTGCCCGACGAGGCCGCGCAGAAGGGCGAACGCCGCACCCGCGTGGTCTGGAAGCAGCCGACGGCACCACGGATCGTCCTCGGCTGGCGGTTCCCCGCGTGGCGGGCGGGGGACAAGAACGCGGCGCTGCACGAGGTGCTCTCCGAGCTGCTGTTCGGGCCCGCCAGCGCGCTCCATGCGGACCTCGTCCTCGGCCGGCAGCTGGTCGAGCGGTTCGACGGCTGGTCGATGCCGCACCGTGATCCGCACCTGTTCGCGTTCGGCGCGACGCTGCGCGACGAGAAGCACCGGGCGGCCGTGCTCTCGGCCATCGACGCGGAGGTCGCGAAGCTGGCCGACGGCAGGGTGGATGCGGCGCTCCTCGCCGACGTCAAGGCGCACCTCGCCAACCGGGAGCGGGCCCGTCTCGAGAGCCCGGCGGCGCTCGCGGGGGCGATCGCCAAGGCGGTCGGCGCGACGGGCGATCCCGAGGCCCTGTGGGCCAACCTGGACGTGACGACGCGGCTCACCCAGGACGATGTCGTGCAAGCCGCACGGACGTACCTGGTCCGGGACGGCCGCACCATCGTGGACCTGGTGGGCCCGTGAGGCGCGGCCTCTCGGTGCTGGCGATCGCCCTCGGGTGCTTGCCGACGGGCCCGGCGCGGACGACGACGGTGACGCTTGCGCCGCCCGGGATCGGGAGGCCACCGCCGCCGCCCGCGACGACGGCGCCGCCGCCACCGCCGTCCGACGGCCTCCGCGTCCTGGTCGCGCCACGGCCCGACACACCCTTTGTCACCCTCGCGCTGCGCTGGGACACCGGCAGTGTCGACGATCCGCCAGGCAAGGAGGGGCTCGCGCGGCTCACGGCACACCTCTGGGCCGAGGGAGGCACCCGGCGCCTCGCGCCGGCGCTGCTCGAGCGCGCCCTGTATCCGCTCGCGGCGCGCTTCGAGGTCACGGTCGGCGCCGAGACCACGACGCTGCTCGTGCGCGCCTCCGGGAAGGATCTGCCGCAGCTCGTACCGCTCGTCAGGGAGGTGCTCTCGCAGCCGCGCGACGACGCCGGGGAGCTCGAGCGGTTGCGCGCCGAGACCCTCTCCTACGTCGAGCGCGAGCTGCGCGGCGAGCGCGACGAGGACCTCGGCAAGGCGGCGCTCGATGCGCTGGTGTACGCGGGGCATCCGTATGCCCACCCGAGCGAAGGCACCGCGCGAGGCCTGCGCGGCATCGGCCTCGCGGACGTGCAGGGCTTCCGGAGGCGCCTTCTCGGCCAGCGGCGCCTGACGCTCGCCCTCGCGGGGGCGATCACCGACGCGCGCGTGGCCGAGCTGCGCGCGATCGTGGCGGACCTGCCCGCGGGGGAGCCGCGCACGACGGACACGCCGGAGGCGCCGCCGCCCGGACCGCGGGCGCTGGTCGTGCAGAAGGAGACGGCGTCGGTCGCGATCTCGATGGGGCTTCCGATCACGGTCACGCGCGCGGATCCGGACTGGGTGGCGCTCCGGGTCGCGATGGCGGCGTTCGGCGAGCACCGTCAATCGGGCGGACGGCTCTACCAGCGCCTGCGCGAGGCGCGCGGCCTGAACTACGGCGACTACGCGTACATCGAGCACTACCACGAGGACCTCGGCCGGCCGATCCAGCAGCCGGGGCACGCGCGCCGCCGGCAGATGTTTTCGATCTGGTTGCGCCCGGTCGAGCCGCAGAACGCCGTCTTCGCCACGCGCGCGGCGCTCTTCGAGCTCGGTCGGCTGCTGCGCGAGGGCCTGTCCGAGGAGGAGCTCGAGCGGACCAAGCGCTTCGTCGCGGGCTATTCGCTCTTGTGGGACGAGACCGACCGGCTGCGGCTCGGCTGGGCGCTCGACGACACCTTCTACGGTGCGCCGCACGCGCTCGCGCGCCTGCGCGCGGAGCTCGCCACGCTCACGCTCGCACAGGTCAACGCCGCGCTGCGCAGGCACCTCGATCCGGGCAAGCTGCGCTTTGCCTTCGTGGCCAGAGACGCTCGCGCCCTCGTACAGGCGCTGACGAGCGGCGCCCCTTCCCCCATCCGCTACGCCTCTCCCCGCCCCGCGAGGCTCTTCGAAGAGGACCGGCGCGTCGAGGCCTTGCCCCTCGGCCTCGGCGCCGCCGACGTCAAGGTAGTCGACGGCAGAAGGATGTTCGAGTAGGCGTGACGCCGCGCGACGGACCCGGCTCGATCTCGGACCGCATCAGCCATCCGCTGGGGGTCGAGCGCCTCGCCCGAGCAGGCTATCTCTGTGTGCGTTGCGCCGACCGCGACGACTATCACGACGGCAATCTGCTGTGGCTGGAGCGCGCCCCCGCCGCTGGATCGCTCGCCGGCTGGCTCGAGGTCTGGCGCCGCGAGCTCGGTGTGTTCCCAGGGGTCAGGCGCATCCAGCTGCGCTGGGAGACCGGTGACGCCGCGCAAGCGGACGACGCCCTCGCCTCCGAGGTCACCGCGCTCGGCGGCTCCCTGGCCCAGCACCCCGGGCTCGTCCTCGGTGCGCTGGTCGAGCCTGCGCGACCCGCTGACGTGGCCGTGCGTGAGCTCGTGCCCGGTGACTGGCCGGCGGTGCTGGCGCTGCATCGCGAGGAGGCCGTTGCCGACGCGCACCGGGTGTTCCTCGAGTGGGCCGTCGCGGGCTCTCGCGCGCTGGTGGCGGCCGGGCGGGCTCACTTCTGGGGCGCGTTCGACCGGGACACGCTCGCGGGCGCGGCCGGCCTGTGCGCCGAGGGCGGCCACGCGGCCCTCTGCGAGGTGGCGACCGCGCGCGCGTTCCGGCGCCGCGGCATCGCCGCGACCCTCTGCCACCGCGCCCTGGAAGCGCACCTGCGAAGGCGGCCCGCGGACGCGGTGGTCGTCGTGGCCGAGCCCGGGGAAGCAACGCGGCTCTACCAGCGGCTCGGATTCCTCCCCGCGAGCCGCGTCTGGACCTTCTCGCGCGCAGCCTGACGCGCGGCCCGCTCGCCTCCCGATCCAGGAGTCTGGCATGCTGCTCGGTATGCGGAAACCGCTCCTGCCGGGTCTCTTCGCGCTTGCGGCCTGCGGATCCTCCGGGGGCGGCGGCAGCCCCCCCGACGCTCCCAGGCGAAGCGATGCGATGGTCGTGGCGGACGCCGGGCGGACCGACGCGGCCCCCGATGCGGGCGTCTCGCTGCGCCCGGCACTGCCGTGCGCGGATCCGATGGACGCGGTGTACGCGGCGCCGGCCCAGGGCGCCGAGCCGCTCGGCGCCATCCTCGCGTGCGCGCACGATCGCGCGATCTCCGCGGCGCTGCTCGCCGATGCCGCCTTGCGCCTTCGCTACTCCGGCCGCGCCTCCTCGAGCGGGACCGACGTCTACCGCATCGCCTACCGCACCGATCGCGGCCCGGGCGGTCGCGGCGTCGGCACCGCGCTCGTGATGGTGCCGGACCACCCGCGCACGAGCGGCCCGCAGCCGCTGGTCGTGGCGGCGCATGGCGTGGTCGGCCAGGCCAGAAGGTGCGCACCCTCGCGCGGGGACCTGGCCGCCGTCGGCGATTTCCGCGACGACGCGCGGGGGCTCGACGTGCCGCTCGCCGCGGACGGCTGGCTGGTCGTCGCGCCCGACTACGGCGGCTACTCGACCGACTGGCCGCCGGGCTTTCTGATCGCGGACGACGAGGGCCGCGGCGTCCTCGACGCGACGCGCGCGGCGGCGCAGCTGTTCCCGGCGAGCGCGCTGTCCGGCAAGGTCGCCCTCGTCGGCCACTCGCAGGGCGGCCACGCGGTGCTGTCGGCGCAGTCCCTGGCGCGAACGCACGGCCACTACGGCGAGCTGGCGGCGGTCGTCGCCTTCACCCCGCTCTGGATCTCGGCGGCCAACTTCGCGGCCCTCGCGTCCGACATCTCGGGCGTGACCACGGCAGGCGCCCCGTACCTCTTCGGCTATGGGCTGCAGTACTTCTGGACGCACGCCGAGCGCTACGAGGGCCGCATGGCCGCCGAGGCCATGTTCCTGCCGCGCGCCCTGGCCGGCGTGCGCTCGTACATCGAGGACGGCTGCCTGCTCGACGAGGAAACGCGCATCCCCATGCTCGGCACGATGGCCTCGGACCTCTACGATCCGGCCTTCGGCGACGACGTCGCCGGGTGCGCGATCTCGCCCGACAGCTGTGGCTCCGCCGTCGCCATGCGCTGGCAGTCGCGCTTTCTCGCCGATCGTCCGCATCTCGACGCCAAGGGCGCGCCAGTCATGCTGCTCTTCGGCGGTGCGGACACGACGATCACGCCCCCGCGCGCGCAATGCGCGATCGACCGCGTGACGGCCGACCTCGCGGCCCCCGGGGCCACGGCCACCCTGACCGTGTGCGGCGATCCGCTGGCGACCCACAGCGGCGTCGCCACCGGTGAAAAGACCCCGTTTGCCGCCACCCGCCGCATGATGAGGCCCGCGCTCGAGTGGCTCGACGCCCGGCTCCTCGGCGCGCCCCCGCCGGCGCCCTGCAGCGCGCGCATCGTGCCCGCGGGGATGCCCGAGCCACCTTGCACCACGCCCCCCTCGAACGACTGATGCGCCGATCCGCATGGGTCTTGCTGCTCGCGGCGTGCTCGAGCCCGGGCCCAGGCGACGCCCACCCGGCCGACGCCCCACGGGGCGGCACCGACGCGCGCCGCGG
>JAHFDS010000627.1 GCA_023248855.1 Myxococcales bacterium | reverse complement strand
CGGCTCACTCCACGCCGAGCCGGGCGGCCGCGCCGAGGCGCGCGCGCTGGCGGAACGCGCCGATCGGGCGGGCGCCGAGCGCTGGCACGGGGCGCTCGCGCTCGGCTTCTATCCGGACGATCACGGGGGTTGCCTGGCGGTGCGGCGTGGCGGCGGCCTCGAACGCATCCGCGCACGCACATATATCGTGGCCACCGGCAGCCACGATCAGAACGCGCTCTTTGCCGACAACGACCGGCCCGGGGTCATCGCCGCGCGCGCGGCGGGGCGCCTCTTGCATCGCCACGGCGTGCGCCCGGGCGAGCGCCTCGCCATCCTCCACGACGGTGGTCGCGCCGCCCCGTTCGCGACACGCCTGTTCGAGTCGCTCACTTCTGCGGGCGTGCCCGCGAGCCTGGTGGCGCCGCCGCGCACGATCGGCAGGGTGCGGGGGCTGCGCGAGCTATCGGGCCTCGGGCTCGATGACGGGACCCGCGTGCCTTGCGACACGCTCGCCGTGGCCCAGACCCCGGCGCCGGCCTCGGAGCTGGCCCGGCAGATGGGCGCCGAGGTCACCCTCGACGCGGCCGGCGGGGGCTTTCGCGTGGTCACGGCGGCCGACCAGCGCATGAGCCCCCGCGGCTTCGCCTGCGGCGACGTCTGCGGCTATCGCGGCCCCGACACGGCCGCCGAGGACGGCGCGCGCGCGGGGATCGCCGCGGCCGAGGCCAGCTGACTCATGGCCAAGATCATCGTGTGCCGCTGCGAGGACGTGACCCTGGGCGACGTCGAGCACGCGATCGGGCTCGGTTACGCCGACATCGAGGAGATCAAGCGCTACACCGGCTTCGGTACGGGGCCCTGCCAGGGCAAGGAGTGTCTCGCGGTCGTCGCGGGCGTGCTCGCGCGGAGCGGCCGGGCCGCCGAGGTGCGACCGTTCCAGGTGCGCTCGCCGCTCGACCCGGCGCCGCTGCGCCTGTTCTGCGGCCCCAAGAAGGTCCCGCGATGACGCGCCCCGCGGAGACCCGCGCGTGAAGACGACCGCGGAGCTCGCGATCGTCGGGGGTGGCATCATGGGCCTGTCGATCGCGTACCACCTCGCGAAGAAGAAGCACACCGACGTGGTGGTGCTCGAGTCGTCGTACGTGGCGTCCGGCGCCTCGGGCAGAAACGGCGGCGGCGTGCGCGCGCAGTGGTCGAGCGCGCGCAACGTCCGCCTCATGCAGGAGTCGATCGCGCTCTGCCGCAACTTCGCGCGCGAGCTCAAGGTCAACATCTGGCTCCGCCAGGGCGGCTACCTGTTCCTGGCGCGGAACCAGGCCGACCTCGTGCGCCTCGAGAAGAACGCCGCGCTGCAGAACCAGCTCGGCCTCAAGACACGTCTGCTCTCGACCAGCGAGGCCAACCAGGTGGTGCCCGAGCTGCGGCTCGACGCCTACGCCGGCGCGGCCTACAACCCGGACGATGGCATCGTCTTTCCGTGGTCGTTCCTGTGGGGCTACGCCGCCCGCGCGAGCGAGCTCGGCGTGGAATTCCGCACCCACGAGCCGGTGCTGTCGATCGAGCGCGGCGACGGCTACCTCTTGCGCACGACCAAGGGGACACTGCGGGCCAAGCGGATCGTCAACGCGGCGGGCGCGTGGTCGCCCCGCATCGCGCGGATGGTGGGGCTCGAGCTACCGAACCACCCGGTGCGGCACGAGATCTTCTCGTCCGAGCCGCTCAAGCCGTTCTTGCAGCCGATGGTGAGCGTCATCGGCACGGGCCTGTATTTCTCGCAGTCCATGCGCGGTGAGATCGTCAGCGGCATCACGGTGCCGGGCCACGCCTCGTGCACCGTCGAGGACAGCATGAAGAGCTCCCTGGCCTTCCTCGAGCACGTCGGCCCGGCGCTGGTGTCCTTGTGCCCGCGCTTCGCCGACGTCAAGGTGCTGCGCGCCTGGGCTGGCCCGTACGACGAGACCGAGGACGGAAACCCCATCGTGGGCGCCCCCGAGGCGATGCCGGACTTCTTTCTCTGCTGCGGCTTCTCGGGGCACGGCTTCATGATGGCGCCGGTGATCGGCAAGCGTTACGCGGAGCTCCTGACCGGCGGCGGCAGGGACGAGCTGTTCGACAAGTGGCCGCTCGAGCGCTTCGCGCGCGGCCAGCTCGACCGCGAGGATTTCTCGATCGGATGACGGCCGGACGAACCACAGAAGGGCAGGGCACAGAGCCATGAAGCTCGACGGACACATCGGATTCATCGGGACCGGCAACATGGCCGAGGCGCTGGTGCGCGGCTTGCTCGCGGGCGGCACCGTGGATGCGTCGCAGGTCTCGGGCTCGGAGCCCCGGCCGGAGCGCTGCGCGGAGATCCGCGAGCAGTACGGCATCCACTGCACGACCGACAACTCCGACGTGGCGCGCCGCGCCGACGTGCTCGTGCTCTCGGTCAAGCCCCAGCTCCTCGTGCGGGTCTGCACCGAGATCGCACCGGTGGTGCGCGCCGAGACGCTCGTCATCTCGATCGCCGCGGGCGTGCCGCTCGCCGTGCTGTCGCGCTACCTGCCGGGCCGGCGCATCGTGCGTACCATGCCCAATACCCCGGCGCTGGTGGGCGCCGGCGCGACCGTGCTCTCGCCCGGCGACGGCGTCTCCGAGACGGATCTGGCGATCGCGCGGCGCATCTTCGACGCGGTCGGAACGACCTTCGTGCTCGAGGAGTCGCAGCTCGACGCGGTGACGGGCCTCTCGGGCAGCGGCCCCGCGTACACGTTCCTCATCCTCGAGGCGCTGTCCGACGCGGGGGTCAAGGTGGGCCTCTCGCGCTACGTCGCGCAGGCGCTCGCGGCGCAGACGCTGCTCGGCTCGGCCAAGCTGCTGATCGACACCAAGGGCCACCCGGGCCAGCTCAAGGACATGGTCACCTCGCCGGGCGGCACCGCGATCGCGGGCCTGCACACGCTCGAGGAGGGCGGCCTGCGCACGACGCTCATCAACGCGGTCGAGACCGCCACCAAGCGCAGTCGCGAGCTGGGCGAGCTCGCGCTCGCGCAGCTGCACAAGAAGTGACGCTGCCCGTCCGCGCCGAGGGTTCTGGCGTGCTGGTCGAGATCCTGGTCCAGCCACGCGCCGCCAAGGAACGCCTCGGCCCGGTGCACCAGGATCGCATCAAGCTCGCGGTGCACGCACCGCCCGTCGATGGCGAGGCGAACGCCGCCATCGTCCGCTACCTCAGCCGCGCCCTCGGCGTCCCGAAGAGCGCGGTCCGCATCGAGCGCGGGGAGTCCTCGCGCCGCAAGACCGTTCGCATCGAAGGCGTGACCCCCGCGGCCATCGAAGATCTTATTCGCGAAGGCAAATAGATGTCGCCCCCGGTCTCCTCGCGGCTGGCTCCGCTTCCCGAGCTCCTGGCACTCCTCGCCTTTGTCTCCGCCTGCACCCACGAAGGCCCCATTTCCCTCGACGTCCGACTCGCGATCGGCCCCGATCCCTTCGCCGGCGCGACGCAG
>JAHFDS010000203.1 GCA_023248855.1 Myxococcales bacterium | reverse complement strand
ACGACGAATGCAGCGGCACGGGGACCTGTGGAGGCGTCTGCGGTGGCCTCGGCATGTGCACCTTCCCCGCGATGTCGACATCGTGCGGCGCCGCCGCCTGCGTGGCCGCGACCTCGACGCTGGTGGCGCCGAGCTGCGACGGCAGCGGCACCTGCTCGATGAACATGCGCGCCTGCGCGCCCTATGCCTGCCCCACGGGGGCGACCGCCTGTCGCACCACCTGCACGACCAACACCGACTGCGCAGCCGGTGCAACCTGCCAGGGGAACATGTGCGCATCCGCGCTCGCCAACGGGCAGCCCTGCGGCAGCGGCTCCGCCTGCGCGAGCGGCAAGTGCGTGGCCGTCCCCGGCCGGCCTGGCGCCAGCGTCTGCTGTGACTCGGATTGCACCGGCTCCTGCCAGAGCTGCGCCACGGGCACCTGCACGGGCACGACCGGCGGCACGTGTAACCCAGTGACCTGCGCGAGCGCGACGCTGTCCACGCCGACCTGCAGCGCTGGCACCTGCAGCCCCGTGATGAGCTCGTGCGGCGACTACCTGTGCGCGTCCGGCGCTGCCTGCGCCACCTCGTGCTCCGGCGACGCGAGCTGTCGAAGCGGCTACTACTGTGACGCTGGAACCTGCAAGGCGAAGCTGGGAAATGGCACCACCTGCACCCTCGGGGGCCAGTGCACCTCCGGTTTCTGTGTGGACACGGTGTGCTGCGATCGGACCTGCGGCGGGAGCTGTGAGGCCTGCAAGGGGCTCGGCGCGGACGGGACGTGCACGCCATCGCCGCTGGTGAAGGGAGCCGACGTTGCAGTTCCCAACACCGATCAGAGCCTCGGCCTGAGAGTCCTGTGGGCGGACACGCAGTATGCCCTCTCCTGGACTCAGGGGACAGGTGCCGGCTCCACACAGCAATTCAGGGTCTACCTTGGCCTGCTATCGAGCCCGGGTGTCATCACGGCCGTTACGAGCGTCCTGCTCACCCAGCCTCCCGCGGCCCCCGCGGCAGCCTGGAACGGGACGGAATTCCTGCTCTCGTGGTCGACCCCAACCGCCGTACAGGCCCAGCGCATCACGAGCGGGGGCCTGCAGACGGGAAGCCCGCTCCTCCAGCAGTCCGCGGCCTCGGGCCTGGCCCTCTACGATCTGACCTGGAATGGCGCTCGGTCTCAGTACGGACTCCTCTCGAGCAGCTCGGCTGGCTTGAATGCCCTTCGCGCCGACCAGCTCGGCGGTGCCGTGCCTGGGAGCAACCCGCTCACGATGGCGACCAGCTACGCTGGCGCGCCGGCCATTGTGGCGACCCAGCAAGGATCATACGGTGCCATCTGGGCGAGCGGTGGCACGGTGTACCTGGCGCTCCTGGATGCGACCGGAGCGAAGGTGGGCACGGAGGCCACAGTAGGAAGCGGCTACAGCAGACGCATCGCCTGGTCCGGGAGCGAATTCGGCATTCCGTACACGACCTCGGGCGGGGGATTGCGCTTCGCTCGCTTCGGGTCGGACGGGACACGCAGGGGTAGCGACGTCGCCCTTGCCTCGCAAGCCGCGAGCGAATCGTGGGTCACCTGGGCGGCAGACCGATGGCTCGTTGTCTGGGCGCAGGGCATGCCCGAAGAGATCTACGCGCAGTTCGTGAGCAGCGACGGGACGCCCCTCGGCGGTGCCAGCCGACTGACCAGCACACCGACGGCGAGCAACTTTCCGACCGTGGCATTCGACGGACGCGACTTCGGGTTCACTCGCTACGAGTTCACGGAGCCTCCGCCCCCGGCCGCCTGGACCTGGTCAGCCTACTTCTCGAAGCTGAGCTGCCAGTAGCGCTTCCCGAGCCTCTGGAACCCATTCGATGGCGGCGCTCCGCTCCAGATTGATTGTCGCCTACGCGCTTCTTCTCGGTATCCACCTCACCATCGTCCTGAACGCGCTTCCCCCCGCGGTCATCTTCGGAGGCGTTCCGCTCGGAAGCCCCGACTATCAGACCCATTTCGCACAGATGCAGGTCCTGACCGAGACCTCCACGCGGTTCGGGCGGACCTGGGCATACGATCCAGGGCTTCTCGCGGGTCATCCCGAGGGGCTCGCCTTCTCCCTCGACAATAGGGGGCACGCAGCCTTTTCCCGGCTGCTGGAGCGCGCTGGAGTCGAGCGAAGCACGGCGTTCAACCTCTTCGCGCTGCTGTCGAGTCTCCTGATGCCCCTCTCGATCTGGTTGACGGCGCGCCTGCTCGAGCTCGGGCGCGGCAGCGAGCTCGTAGCGACTGGGGCCGCCATCCTGCTCTGGCACTTCGACTGGGCTCCGCATTTTGCCTGGCATGGAGGAATGATCTCCTTCGCAACCGTGTCTCACGGAAGCCTGGTGGCGCTGGCAGCGTTTCATCGGGCGCTCCACACTCGCGGAGCATGGATCTGGTTATTGCTCGCGGTCCTCCTTCCACTCCTCGTTCTCATCCATGTGCTGAGCGTCGTCGTTCTTCTCGTGCCGATGCTAGCTCTCTACGTCAATCGATTCCGACACCTCGACAGAAGGGCGCATGCGCTGACGTGGGCTGTCGCGGTTTCGACGCTGGCACTCAGCCTGACCTGGCTCTATCCCAGCCTGTCGCGGATGGCCCTCATTGCGCCTTCGCGTGTACTTGGACAATCCGGTCCAGGTTCGCTTCTACTCGACTACATCGGCATCCATCCGATTGATCCCATGTCCGTCTCCGGACAAACGCCGTTCCGCCTTGCTGTGTTTGCGGGCGCCCTCATGACGCTGCGGACGTGGCGCAAGGAGGGCGACAGCAGGTTCTTCGTGGCGTTCGCTTCGCTCGTGTGGCTGCTCGGAATGACCTATCTTGCCTCACTGCTTCCCCTTCTCAGTCAGACGGAGCCCTATCGTTTCGTGTTTCCAGCCATGCTGATGGCAGGCGTCGTATCCGCTGGATGGTTCGTCGAGGCCTTGACGCTTGCGCGGCTGCGGGAAATGCAACCCTTCTCGAGGGGTCTAGTCGTGGTGCTCTGCGTTCTGGTACTGCCTCGGTTCATCCGCCCAGTGATGTTGGCGATTCCCGAGCTCGAGCCGGCCTGGCATCAGCCGGACGGAGTGATCCGGTCACACACCTCGCGCGTGATGGAGCCGCCGCCCGACGATTTGCTCGTCGCCGGGTTGCTGCAGGAGCGCGGGCCCGCATCCGGGCGCGTGCTCGTGCAGTCGTGGCCCCTCGCCGAGCTCCTGCATTGGGCGACGACCTGGCCGATCCTGGGCGGATTTCCGGAGCGACGATTGATCCATCAGGCGGCAAACCCGTTTCGCGACCCATCCGACGGGCGACTAGTTGGCGACGAGCTCCGTCAATACCTTGATCGCTACAATGTTCACTACCTCGTCATGACCGACGCGACGTACGCAATGGTCGAGGGCCGCACTGAGCTCTTCGAGCCGGTTCAGGTACTCTTGCGACACCGCGTCTACCGGGTCCGCAAGCCCGGGACGTACTTCGCCTCCGGCGCCGGCCAGGTGACGGCGGAGCTCAACCGGCTCACGGTCAACGGGGCGAGCCCCGAACCGGGGACGCAGTCGCTCGTGCTCAAGTTTCACTGGCTCGACGAGCTGCGGTGCCAACCCGGATGCCGGCTCGAGCGAGCGGCGATTCCGCACGACCCGGCAGGCTTCATCCGCGTGATCGGCCAGCCGACGCTACCGGCCGCGTTCGTGATCGAGAATTCCTACGAGCGCTGACCGGCCGGGCGAAGCAGCACGTAGACCGCCGGGACGAGGAGCACGTACAGCGCGGCACCCGCGAGCATGAGCGTCGTGAGGCCATGGGTGAGCGCGATCAGGATGGCAAGACTGGACGCGAGCACGCTGCCGACGCCGTTGATGCCCCAGAGCCAGGGGGTCTCGGCGCCGAGGCTGCGCTGGGCGAGCCGCATGCCGGCCGGGAACGCGCACCCGGCGAAGACGCCAACGACGCCGCACAGGGCGATGGCGAAGCAGATCCGCGTGCCCGTGGGCGCGGCGGCGATGCCCGCAGACAGCCTGGGCCAGCCGAGCGCCACACCGGCCAGCACGGCCGCGATGAAGAGCGGAAACACGTAGCACCACGGCGCCCGATCGAGGGGCAGCCGGTCGCTCACGAGCGAACCGATGCCCATCGCGCCGACCAGGCTCGAGAGGACCACCATCAGGCTGTAGCTCGGATGGCCGAGCACCAGTGAGAGGCGCTGCAGGAGCGCAATCTCCGCGAGCATGAAGCCGACGCCGATGAGCGCAAAGTAGGCGAGCCCGGCCACGAGGGGCGCGTCGAGCGCGCGCTCCAGCCGGGCGCGGCGGAGCAGCGGCACGGCAATGGCTCCAAGGACGAGGACGAGTGCGGCGACGAACGACAAGAGCAGTGTCCGGGTCGCGATGAGGTTGCCCTCGATGGCGATGACGTCGTCAGCGCCGGCCGGCAGCGAGCCGAGGGCGGCCCCGAGGCGCACGACGTTGAAGAAGAAAGGGCGCTCGTCCGTCGTCGGCCGGAGGTCCAGGGAGACAGACAGCGCGCGGCGGTCGAGCGCGGCCCGGTCGGTCGCTGCGAGGATGCCCTCGAGACGCTGTGCGAGCGCGGCGCGACCCGGCAGGGCCGTGATGGAGAAGCCCTTCTCGGCGGAGACCGCCTCGAGCGCGATCCGATCGGCCTCCGAAAGCGGATCCCGCGCCACGAGCAGCGTGCTCACCACGCCAGCGCGCAAGAGCGCGATGTGCTCGCGCGGGCGTACCACACCGCGCGCCAGCAGAGCAGCCATCGCGACCGCCACCAGTCGGTCGGTCTCGGTGCCGAGCCAGCGCGAGACCGAAAGGATGCCCCCAGGCTCGAGGCGGTCGAGGAACACGCCAAAGGCCTCGACAGTGTAGAGGCCGTTTTCGCCAAGCGCGTGAGCCCCGGCGCCGGTGGCCGCCCACGTGTCGATCAACGAGGCCTGGATCACGGCGAAGCGATCCTGACTGCGCGACAGGAAGCTCCGCGCCTCGTCGTGAACCAGCACCACGTCACTCCGGTCGGCGACGCCCGTGTCCTTGCCGAGCGGGCCGCGAACGAGCTCGAGGAGCCGCGCGTTGAGCTCGATGCCTACCACAGGCCCATGTCCAGCGAGCAGCGCCGATTGGATGTCGCGCGAGCCGCCCACGCCCACGATCGCGATCGGTCCTCGGGGTCGGATGCAGTGCACAGCGTTCGAGACGTCGCAGTCGAGGAAGCGCAGCGACTCGAGGTTCTTTCCGACGAGGTAGAGCGGGGTGGCTGCGTGGGCGTCGATCTCGGCGGCACGCTGGAGCACCCAACCGGCATTGCATTTGTCGCCCTTGCCCCAGAGGGCCGCGAGGACCGGCGCCGGTGGGCTCACTTGCACCCGGGAGTGACTGTTCCAGAGCTCGCGCTCGACCTGATCGCGCGCCTCCGGCCGCCCCTTGGCCCAGAGCGGAACCAGTCCGCGACTGCTGGCCGCGTTGGCTCCCACGAGCAGAAAGGCACCCAGCATGGCAACGACGGCCCGGCGCGTCTGCGTCCGATCAGCAGCCGCCTGCGCGAAAGCAAACGAGGCGATCGCCGCGAGAACGCTCACGGAGAGGATGGCGCTCCCGCCGAGCCGCTCGAGCAGCATCGGAACGAGGGGTGCTCCCAGCGCCGCACCGAGAAGGTCCACGGCGTAAACGCGCCCGACCGGAAGCGGCGAGCATGTCAATGCGGCAGCCACCACCTTACCCGCGGGATAGAAGGGCAGCGCGACCGCTGCCGCGAAGAGGACGAAGAGCGGCACCGTCGTCGCGACCGCCTCGGCGCGGAGCGGCACGATGAGCAGCAGCACGAAGCTCACGGGCACCGCGAGCGCCAGTTGCAGGGCATCCCGCGCGAGGGCGCCGCACAGGCGCTCGCCCGCGTACTCCTCGTGCCGCAGGTACACCTGGATCGCGCCCGCCGTGAGGCCGAACAGACCCATCGCGATCACGAAGAACGCGAGCGAGTACCAGGTCAGGACCGATAGGAGGCGTGTGTCGAGCACCTCGAGCGTGAGCACAGAGCAGCTCACCAGGAAGAGCCCGAGGTAGAAAGGGAGTCGCGCCGAGGGCAGCAAGCGAAGAGCCTACTACGGCTGCCGACAGCTGGTAGGAGGAGCGTGCACGTCATCGAGATCTGGCACCAAGTGCAGGCATGGCTTGCCTCCAACCACTGCCCCCCACGCTCCCGGGCGCCGGGCGCCGCTGCTTCGTTCCTGTGGCTCGGTCACTTTCCCTCAGTCCGCCGGGGCGCCCGCAACCAGGACGACGCCGCGGTCGCCGTTGTCGCTCGAGCCGGTCACGAGGCAGTTCCTCGCCGGCGGCGCGCCGCGCCGGATCCCCTCGAGGGCGATCGTCACGGCCGTCGGCATGCTGGCGGCGCCGAGGTCGCCGAGGTGGATGCTCGGGTGATCGACGACGGCACGCTCGATGGACACGCCGGCGGCGCCGCGCGGCCAGGCCAGGCCGAATTCCTGGACGCGGAAGGTCTCGGGCGTCAGGTCCGTGATCCACCAGTCGAGCGAGCGCTTCTCCTCGGCGAGCCGGTCGGAGACGGCGCGCGCGGCCCGGGACAGCCCGAGGGCGAGGTTGCCGATGTCGTTTTCGATCGTCGCGGGCTCGCGGTTCGTGACCGCCGCCTCGATGCGTCCGAGGATCGGCCAGCGCAGAGCCCGCGCCACGTCCTTGCGGCCGAGCAAGAGCAAGGCCCCGCCCTCGCCGGGAATGAACGAATCGAGGTTCTCCCCGTCGAACAGGCGGCTGGCCGCGAGGAGCTCCTCGACCGCCAGCAGATCCCAGCGCGTATCGAGGCCGACGACCAGGCACGCATCCAGGGTGCGCGCCGCCAGCGCATCCGCCGCCTCGATGAGCGCGAACGCCAGGGCCGCGTGGCCGCGCGGAAGGCTCCTCAGCACCGGATCGACGCTTGCCGCCCGCAGGGCTTCCGCCACGGCAGCCTCCAGGCGCTTCCTCTGGAGCGCGAACGGCCGCGCCCCGCCCTCGCCCATGCGCTCGGGCAAGCAGAGCAGGACACCGAGCCGCGCCCCTGACCCGAGCGCCGAGAGCTGCGGCAGCAGGGACCCGAGGAGGCGCCCGGCGATCGCGGCCAGGCGCTCGGCCCCGAAGAGCTTCGGCGGCAACGTGCGGATCTGCGCCATCGTGGCGCGCGTGCCATTTTCACAATGGAATGGCGACTCGGCAAAGGCAGTCAAGTCGGCGCGGCGGAAAGCCCAGATCTGGTGCGGATCGAAGCCAAGGCCGTTCCAGGCCGCGGTGCCGCAGACGAGCGGCGCCGCCGGGTGCTTTCCGCCGAAGTGGCGTACCTCGAGCGTCACGAAAGCAGCCGCTTCTCGTGGACCTGGATGGCGAAGAGGTCCGCGTGGCGTCTTGGCATGCGCACGATCGCACGCCAGGTGAGGTCGAACGTACGCTGGTTCGGCTCGAGGAGCACCGTGTCGAGGACCGGGCGGTGCTCGTCCCGATGGGTGGCGTAGAGCGCGCCGACGTAGAAGTGGAGGCGCGGCAGCTCGAACGAGAGCGGGCCCTCGGCGCAGACGTTGTGTAGCTGGACGAGCTCGCCACCCCGGAGGTGCCCGCCGGCGACGAGGTCCGGCGGCGCCACCTGGTTGAAGCGATCGTCGAAGTCCGCCGGCAGAAGCGGCATCCGCTCGCGCTTCCAGAGCTCGTCGGTCGTGCCGACGAAGCCGCGCCGGGGCTCCCAGTGGCGGCCAATGGCGCCCACGCCAACCGGGGTCTGCCGCCCTCGCGCCGACGTGATGGGCGCGCGTGGATCTTCCAGCTGCGGCCCCGGCTGGTGGACCAGCTTCTCCGGATCGCGCGCCACGCCGCGACCGAGCGGGTTTCGCGGCTCCTCGAGCGGCTGCGCGCCCTTCTTGAAGTCGGCGCCACCCCAGGCGAGCTCCCATCGCAACGGAACCTCCTCGAACGGCTCGGGCGGCGTCAAGGCCAGGCCCCCGAGCCCCTTGTACCAGACGCGCGTGCCGTGCACGCGCAGGACCTTCTCGACGGCGCCCACGCGCACGAGGACGTCGAGGGTCCTGGCCGGCTCGCGGTAGGCGTGCATGGCCGACCCCACCACGACGATGTCCGTCGCGGGCTTGCGCACGCACAGGTCCGACGGGTAGCGGATGCTGCTCTGTTCCGGATCTTCCCAGGAAGCGTCGGCGAGACGCACCTCGGCGCCATCGCTGGGCTCCACCTCATTCCTGCGGTCCACCTCGAAGCGCTGCTTGATGAGCACGATCGTGACCCACGCGCCGTCCTGGTCGAGGTGCGGCACGAGCGCCACCTCGGCGGCCGTGCCCTTCTTGAGCTCTGGCGGTTGCATCTACATCCTCAGGCGGTTCGCGAAGGAGCCCGCGCGCAGGTCCCGCCGGTCGGCGAGAAAGTTGCCCCACGCGCCGAGCGCGAGCCGCTGGCGCGCAATGAAGTCGCGCGAATCGAAGGGCAGCGTGCCCCCCGTCCGCGCCACGAGCTCGAGGTGGCAAAGGCGACGAACCGGCGGCCGCGCCCCGGGATCGCACAGCGCGTCGAGGTCGTCCTTTGGCGAGAACGGTCGGCCGTGGCGGTAGCGCAATGCGGGATCGGCGCTGCGGCCGTGGCAGTCCCAGAAGGCCTGCCAGGGGGCCACGGTGTCGGCCAGCTCGATGGGCGGCGCCACGCGCCCGAACGCAGGGTGGAAGGGTGGCGCGTCGCGTGGATGGTCGGGCAGCGGCTCGTCGGGCTCGAGCGCGGCACCCGTGATGCGGAAGAGCGCCCAGGCGGCGGACCGGCGCAAAGCGGGGTCATCGCAGCCGAGGCGGCCAATGAGGTAGGGCACGAACCCGACGTGGCCGTACCACCCGAGCGCACGCACGAGCGTCCGGGAGCCGCTCGACGCGGCGTCCTCGGCGAGCAAGGGTTGCACCTCGGCGTCTCCCGCGATCGCGACGAGGAGCGCGGCGTCCGCGAAGGCCGACTGCCCCTCCTTCACCAGCGCCACGGCGCGACGCAGGCCGAGCACCGATCGGCCGAGCAGGCTCGCGATCATCGCCGCACGCACGATCCTGGGCTCCTCGCGTGCCAGGAGCGGCAGGAAAGCGCCTGGCGGCACATCGATCCCGGCCAGCGCGCGCGTTCCTGCCAGCACCACTTGCGGAGCTGGATCGCGTGTGGCCGCGAGCGCCTCCTCGGCCGTGAGGGCGCGACGCCGCTCGAGCACGCGGACGGCGATCGCTCGCTCCGCCGGCTCCGGTGCGCGAAGCCAGCCGCGCACGAGGGGTACGATGCCCGGGTGCGGCGCCAGCGCGAGCGCGTCGGCGACCGCGGTCCGCATGCCGCAGGCGTCGAGCGGCGCAAGACGCGTCAGCCGGTGCACCGTGTCGAGCGCGTCATCCCCCGCGATGCTGCCGAACAGGAAGACGAGCGCCCAGGTGAGCTCCGGATCGGGCAGCGGGCGCGCGTCGAGCAGGCGCACCAGCCGCGGCAACTGAGCCGCCCCGCACGCGGCGAGGGCATCGATCTTGGCGAGCAAGCGAGCCTCGGTGCGCGGTGCGTGCCAGGGCTCGATGCGCACAGGCCTTCGCTGCAAGCCCAGCATGGCGAGGTCCTCGAGGCACGAGCGCGCCCGGTCGAACAGCACCTCCTCCTCGGTGAGCACGACGCCCTGGTGCTCGCGCTCGGCCTCCTCGTCGGTAGCTGGAGCCACCGCCTCCGCCTCCGGCGGCACCTCCGGCGTCGGCTCGGTGGGGGCATCGAGCCGGGCGGTGGCGCGCCCGGCGGCCGCCATGCGGGCGCGCAGATCTGCGAGCGTGAGGACAGGTGGTGGCGGCGCCGGCAGCGGCGCCGGGCGCGCATCGGGCGCCTGACGGTCCGGCAGCGGTACGGCTGGCAGGAGGACGCCACGAGGGAGCTCGAACAGGCGCGGCACGTCGACCGAGGCCCCGAGGAAAGGCGTCCCGTCGCCGGGGCGCGGCAGCGCCGGGGGTTCTTCGTCCCGGGGCGCGTGCGTGACCTCCTCGAGCGCGGTGATCGCGCGGGTCACGGCGACCAGACACGCGACCACGGCAGCGTCCTCGCTCTCGAAGGCGAACAGGAACGCCCGGGCGCTCCGGGTCTGTGAGAGGGCGGCAACGAGCCCGTCCCGGAAGGCGCCGTAATCGGCCGCCGCCGCGAGCGCCACATGGACCTGCTGCTGGGCGCTGGCGATCTCGCGCTCCGCCTCGTGCACCGGCATCCGCGGATCTGCGATCCTGGGCAGCGCGAGCAGCGCCTCGTCGAGCCAGTCGCGCGCCTCGGCAAGGCTCATCGCCACTCCGCCGGTGTGAGCAGGCGCCGGAACCACTTCCGGGTGTCCTTCTTCTTCCAGAGCTCGCCCCAGAGCTCCGGGACCTCCTTGACGAGCTGGTCCTCGAGGCGGCGCGTCACCTCCGCGTAGGCCGCCGGGTAGACGAGGGCGTTCTTGTCTCCCGTGGTCGGGCGGTCGCCCGCACGCACGAGGGCGCCGCCCGCGACCTCGAGCACGGTGATCGGGCTGTCGAATCGCGTCTTGGCGAGCTTTGCCAGGTTGAGCCTCTTCGCCTTGGCGAGCGGCGCCCCGATCATCGTGAGCCAGCTCGCGCCCGGCAGGCCCGTCGGCGCGACCCAGCTCATGGCTTCAGGGTCCTGCACGTCGAGGCCGAGGTAGCGCCGGCACCAGTCGTGGATGAACCACAGCGCCGAGGGCTTCTCGCCTTGCCAGTACGTCGCGACGTGCCCGCCGATGCCCGACCAGAACGGCCAGCGGTGCCCGATCTCGAGGGCGAGCTGCACGACGTCGCCGGGATCGTGGTCCTGCGGCAGGAGCAATTGGAGAAAGCCCGCGCGCCCGTCGCGGCTCGAGTCCACCTCGTGGTACCAGAAGCTGGTTTCTGCGGCGCCGACGTTGTCCGCCAGCTGGAACGAGAAGTGGTGGCGGACGCGACGCTCGAGCGAAGGCGTGGACAGCACCTCGACCAGCTTCTCGAGGCCGTCAGGCTCGACGGGGTGCCAGTCCGCGAGCATCGACGTCGTGTACCAGCCCAGGCGGTCTCGCGGTGCAATGTCGAGGAAGGCGCGCAGCATGGCCGCCGCACCCTCCTGCGCCCACAGCACCGGGTCGTCGAGATACACCGTCAGCCCGAGCCCGACCTGAGCGACGGCGAGCTCGGGGTCGTCGCGCAGGAAGATGGAGTCAATGGGCAACTCGGCTGGCGACGTCATGGGGCCAATCCCATTACTTCCAGCATTCCGGCTCGTTGATGAGGGTCTCGAGGACGAACTCCTCGTCGGTTGTGTCGAAGCGCTGACCGTCAGTGCTCGTACAAATCAGCTTGTCCGCGACGACCAGCAGATCCTTCCGGGCTTCCATCGTGGTCGCCTTGACCGTCGGCTTGAACGGCACCAGCTTCTGGCCCTTGCGGAGGAACAGGCCCTTGTCGCCGGCGCCCACATAGAGGTTGTCCTTGAACTTGGCGACGCCGAACAGCGGAATGCCCTCGTCGAGCGCTTCCGCCCAACCGTGGACCGAGCCCTCGAGCAACACACCGCTCGAGCTGCAGGCGTACATCTCGTCCGGGCTCACCACGGTCACCGCGTTCAGGCCCGCGCGCGTGGGCGACGCGAGCTGAGTCCATTTCCTGCCATTCCAGTGCGCGATCATGCCGTGGTAGCCAACCGCAATCACGAGGTCGGGCGCCAGGCCCTGGACGTCCATGATCGTGCCCGGCGGCTTCGGCAGCTCAGCCCACACCTTGCCGTCCCAGCGCCAGATCCGTCCGCCGTCGCCATGGTCACCCCACGCCAGCACGAAGCGGTCGTCGAGGCCCCAGACCCCGAACAGCGAAGCATCGAGCTCGACTTTGGTGATCTGCCCCTTCGCCGCCTTTTGGCCAGGATAGAGAATCACCGGGTCGCGGAAGACCATGGCCTCACCATCAGCATCGACTACATACGCTGCGCGCCCTGGCGAATACCACACCCCAGTCAGCCACCCCTGCCCGCCAAAGAAACACCCCCCGTCGTCGTCGTCGCCGAAATGGTAGACCCAGGACTCGCCGCAATCTGGGTCGAAGTCACCGTCGGAGTCGTCGAAGCGCTGGGCAATGCAGCAAAAATCCCCTGCTGAATTTCCGCTGATACTACCGTAGCTCGCGGTGGCGGGCATCCTACACGCTCCCTTTCTTGCGCTTTCCCGTGGCGTTCTTGCCGGCCTTCGGCTTCCGGCCCGGGAACCTTCCGTTCGGGGTCTGGCCGAGCGGGGTTCGGTCCTTCTTCTTCCAGTCGAGCCAGGCCTCCGCCTTGGCGGCCAGGCAACCCGGATTCTTCTTTTCGTGGTACGTGTCCTTCGCGCCCCTGACCTCCCATTCGAGCCGTTTTCGTTCCTTCAAGTGGTCCGGGGCGAGCTCGTCCCTCTTGCCCGGATGCTTGAGCTTGTGCTCCGCCAGCTTCCTCTCGGCGTCGGCGAGCGCTTGCTTCGACGCCGCCGGTTCACCTTCCGCCGCATTCTTCTTCGCAATCTCGCGGTTCTTCTTGGCCTCGGCGAGGATCTTCCGGCGCATGTCCTCGAAGGCCTGCCTGCGCCAGTTGTTGATGCACTCGGCGGCACCGGCGGCAAGACTGCCCTCGCCTTCGGGCAGCGGAGCCTTGCCCCTGGCCGCCCGGAGCGCCTTGGCGGCGGCTCTCTTCTTCGCCCGCCCCTCGTCGCCCTTGGCCCTGGCGTCCCTGGCCGCCTGGGCTGCTCTGGCAGCGCGCTCCTTGCCCTTGATCGTCTGCGCCCTCTTGACCTTCCGATTGTCCTTCTGCCGGTCCGCCTTCTCGTCCCCGAGCTCCCGGATGCGCTGGTCGGCGTCCTGGTCCGCGAGCGCGCCAGCGTAGACGGAAGACGCCCCAGCCGCCGCCCGGCGCTCTCTGGCCGCCCTTTGCTCCTTGCGCGTGACGTGATGGTGCTCGGTGCAACGCACCCTCGAGCTACCCCATTGCGGCATGCACGGGGCCTCGTCCTTGTCGTAGAGGCCATCACCCACGTTCGTGCAGTCGTCGCCCCGCTTCTCCTGGTAAAGAGCGTTCTGGTGCATGTGGCCCGCCTCGCACTCGGCGAGCCAGACGTCGCGAGCATTGGGCGGGGGATCGGGCTTGCCCTTCTCCTCCCAGGCCTTGACGCGAGCCCTCGCTGCCTCGATCCGCTTCTTGACGTGGGCGTAGCTGCCAAAGTCATCGGGGTCGTAGCCCGCATCGACGAGGAGCGCTTCGCACTGCTCCGAGAACTTCGCGGAGCCGCCGGCATCGGCAAGGTTGATCGGCGTCTGCGCAGGACCAGCCCCCGGGCGCACGTTGCCAAATCCGGGTGTGCCGGTGATCGCCACGGGCTTCCCCTCGAAATGGATCATCTGGGCCGGCAATGGCAACGGGAACGCGTGGTCGCCCGTGGTGAAGGTGATGATGTCCTTCTGCGTGCCCGGCTCGTTTCCGGTCACCTTCTCGATCTTGCCATCGGCGTTGAGGACCTTCTTGCCCCGAACCCTCGTGTGCTCGCAGCCGGGGTCGAGGCTCGCCGAGGTGCCCGTGATCGGGTACGGCAGCGGCAATGGGCTCGGCGCCGCCGGCGTGAGGCACATGTTCGGCGCCACCGGCACCACCTGGTGTCCCGACTCCTCGCACACCACGTTCATGCCCAGCGCAGTGACCTTGCCCATTGCCGCTAGTGCCCTGTCATCGAAGTTCGTTGCATAGGCCCACGCCGCGGAGACGGGACTCTAGACAGAAACGCGTAGACCCCGCGCCAGCGCTCTGGGTGCGGTCCCGGTCCCGGTCCCCTTCCCGGTCCCGAGCGTCCGGCTCCTCGACCGCAGCGGCTGAGCCAGCTCGAATACCGG
>JAHFDS010000202.1 GCA_023248855.1 Myxococcales bacterium | reverse complement strand
ACGTCGAGATTGACGCGCGCCGCCGCACGGCCGCGCTCGGCCTCCTCGAGCGCCAGCCGCAACCGGGCGAGCTCCTCCCGGGCGCCCTCCCCGGGGTCCGTGCTCGCCGCCGCCTGCGTCACGGCCGCGCTGGCAGCGGCTGCGATCGCCGCGTCGGCCTCGAGCCGCACGCGGGAGACCTCACGCCGCCCACGCTCTGCCTCGCCACGGGCCCACTCGGCCTCCGCCTCCACCCGCGACAGCGCCCCTCTCGCGCGCTCCGCATCCAGACGCGAAGCGCCGAGCTCGTCGCGGAGCCGCGCGAGCTCCGCCCGGGTCGCCTCGTTCGGCTCGGGACGCTCGACGTGCTCCGCGCGCGCCCGCAGCGCGAGGATCTCGGTCTGAGCCACCCGCAGCGTCTCGGTGAGCGGCTCCACCTCGAGCCGTGCCTCGTCGAGCTGGCGCTGCAGATCCGCCCGCTGGTCGGCCGCCTCGGCCAGGCGCTCGCGCAGCGTCGCCGCCTCATCTGCGAGCGCCTCGCGCCGTTCCGCCTCCGCCCGCGCGACCTGGGCCGTCGCCTCCTCGGCCGCCTGGCGCTCCACGCGCGCGTGCGCCTCCAGCTCCCGCGCCGCCGACAGCGCTTCCATCGCCCGCTGCTCGGCCAGCGCGCGCTCTTCCTGGACCTCGTGCAGGTGCTTGTCGGCCTCGTCGAGCCGCCCCTGGAGCGACGCGACTCGCGCCCCTTCGCGCGCGAGGCGCACCTCCGCCTCCGCCCGCGCCGCGACCATCTCGTCGAGCTGCGCCCGCAGGTCTACCGCGTACCGGTCTGCGGCCGCGATGCGGGCCTCCGCGTCCGCCGCACGCGACACCGCCGACGCGCCGCTCGTCGCCGAGTCGAGCGCTCGCCGCGCCGCCTCCGCCGCCTCCGCCTCCGCGCGCGACGCCCTCTCCTCCAGCCCGCGGACCCGCTCCTCCGCCGCCCGCGCGCTCTTCTCGACCTCGGTCCGCGCGGCCTCCGCCCTGCCGAGGCGCGCCTCGAGCTCGACCCGGCCGTCGTCCCTGGCCGGGCGCCGCTCGGCCCGCGCAGGGGGCGCCTCGCTCGGCGCCGCTGACGGCGCCTCCGGTACCTGCACGATCGTGTAGCCGCGCGGCGACAGCTCGAGCGGCCCGGTCAGGGCCACGTACTCGGCGACCTCATCGTGATCGCCGACCAGCGACGAGTCGAGGGACAGCTCCGGCTCCCCATCGGCGTATTCGACCAGCGTGTAGCCGAAGAAGGCGCTCTGGCCGATCATCCGGACCGCGCCAAAGCGCGGCTCCAGCGCATCCACGAGGTCGTAGTACCGGACGCCTCCGCTGGCGCCCTCCCGGTCGGCGCTCTCGGCCGCCACGACGAGCCGCCCGTCGGGCCGCAGCACGCGCCGCACCTCGCCGAGCAGGAACGCGTCCTCGAGCAGCATCATGCCGTCGTTGCAGAGGATCATGTCCGCGCTGGCGTCCGCAAGGTCGAGCCCGCCACGGTCGAGCCGGCGGAACTCCAGGTTCGAGCGCCGGAACGTCGAGCGCGCTCGGAGCAGGAGCTCCGGGTCCGCCTCGAAGCCCACGACCTCCACCGCGCCGCGGTCCGCGACGAAGTCGGCGGCGACACCCTCGCCAGCGCCGATCTCCACGACCCGCCGGCCCGCGAACAGATCCTCCAGATAGAGATAACGCGGCAGCCGCCGCAGCCAAGCCTCGGGTGATGCCTTTGGGGACCTCAACTCAACCTCTCACCTCGAATGCCTCGAGCCCGCCCGAAGCGACGCCCCAGGCCTCGTTGACGTCGTCCACCCGCGCACCGGTGGGGCCCACGCGACAGAACTCGAGCAACGTCTCGAGCGCCTCGCCCGACCCCTCCGCCAGGACCTCGACCCGTCCATCCGGCAGGTTGCGCACCCAGCCGCAAAGGCCCAGGCGCACGGCCACCTCGCGCGTCCGGGCACGAAAAAACACGCCCTGGACCCGTCCCGAGACGTAGGCGTGGAGCCGCCGCGGATCGCTGCTCGAGGTCATGTTCGCTTCCGGATGATCAATGCGGGCGAAGCGGCTGCGTGCGGGCCGAAACCCCTTGACACGCTCCGTGCGCCCTCCTAGTTTGAGGCCCCGAATCATAGGATCTTCGCGGGCCTCGGCGGAAGAAAACGTCCGGGGAACACCCTCCAAAAAAAACAACCCACCAGTCCGACCGCGCGCCGACCGAACCGGGCGCGGGTCCCCCAGCCGCCAACACAACGCACGGAAGACCAATGAACCTGACCGAGCTCAAGCGCAAGAACATCAAAGAGCTGGCCCACATGGCCGCCGACATGGGCATCGAGGGCGCATCCAACATGCGTCGCCAGGAGCTCATCTTCTCGCTTCTGCAGTCGCACATCGACAAGAAGGGCGAGATTCACGCCGAGGGCGTCCTCGAGACGCTGCCCGACGGCTTCGGCTTTCTCCGCGCGCCGGACTACAACTACCTGCCCGGTCCCGACGACATCTACGTCTCGCCGTCGCAGATCCGCCGCTTCCAGCTGCGCACCGGCGACACCGTCACCGGCCAGGTCAGGTCACCCAAGGAGGGCGAGCGCTACTTTGCCCTGCTCAAGGTCGACTCGATCAACAGCACCTCGCCCGACGCCGTCAAGGACAAGGTCCTCTTCGACACCCTGACCCCGCTCTACCCCACCAAGAAGCTCAACCTCGAGTACCACCCGAAGAACTACTCGACGCGGATCGTCGACCTGCTCTGCCCGATCGGCAAGGGGCAGCGCTGCCTCATCGTCTCGCCTCCCCGCGCGGGCAAGACGGTCCTTCTGCAGGACATCGCGCACGCCATCACCGCCAACCACCCCGAG
The DNA here is from genome assembly GCA_023248855.1 of Myxococcales bacterium. GTDB lineage: Bacteria > Myxococcota_A > Polyangia > JAHFDS01 > JAHFDS01 > JAHFDS01. The sequence continues at coordinate 11,097 of JAHFDS010000202.1, read as the reverse complement.
GTGGTGCTCATCGTGCTGCTCATCGACGAGCGGCCCGAGGAGGTCACGGACATGGCGCGCTCGGTCAAGGGCGAGGTCGTGTCCTCCACCTTCGACGAGCCCGCCGCTCGTCACGTGCAGGTGGCCGAGATGGTGATCGAAAAGGCCAAGCGCCTGGTCGAGCATCGCAAGGACGTGGTCATCCTGCTCGACTCGATCACGCGCCTGGCGCGTGCCTACAACACGGTCGTGCCGCCGTCCGGGAAGATCCTCTCCGGCGGCGTGGACTCGAATGCCCTCCACAAGCCCAAGCGCTTCTTCGGCGCCGCGCGCAACATCGAGGAAGGCGGCTCGCTGACCATCATCGCCACCGCGCTGGTCGACACCGGCAGCCGCATGGACGAGGTCATCTTCGAGGAGTTCAAGGGCACCGGCAACTCCGAGATCCACCTCGACCGAAAGCTCATGGAAAAGCGCATCTTCCCCTGCCTCGACATCAACAAGTCGGGCACCCGGAAGGAGGAGATGCTGCAGGCCGAGCGCGTCCTCAATCGCGTCTGGATCCTCCGCCAGCTCCTGCATCCCCTGAACGTCATCGACGCCATGGAGTTCATGCGCGACAAGGTCTCGAAGACCGACACCAATGACGACTTCATCTCGTCGATGAGCGGCTGACGGCTGCCGCCCGCGCGCCGCGCCCTTCGGGCATCGAGATTGAGCCCCGCGAGCCGCGCGGGTATTCTCATGGATAGCGGATGCGATCCGGATCGCGACAGGGATTCACTTTGATCGAGCTGATGATCGTCGTAGCGATCATCGGCGTCCTCGCGGCCGTGGCCATTCCCGCCTTCCTCCGGTACGTCAAGCGCAGCAAGACGGCCGAGGCCGTGCAGAACATCGGGCTCATCTTCCGGGGCGCGGTCTCCTACTTCGAGGCCGAGCATCTCGACCGAAGCGGCACCACCAAGCCCCGCATGTTCCCGTCGGACGTCGGACCGAGCCCCGCGCTCAGCACCCTCTCCGGCGGCCAGAAGATGGCACCAAACCCCTCCTACTGGGACGCCGAGGAATGGCATGCCCTGAGCTTCTCGCTCGGCGACCCGCACTACTACGTCTACCGCTTCGCGAGCTCAGGCACCAGCAACGCCTCGATCTTCACCGCGAGCGCCCACGGGGATCTGGACGCAGACGGCACCTACTCGACCTTCGAGCGCTCGGCCAGCGTCGACGCGGCTGCCAACGTGCGTGGGGCATCCGGTGTCTACGTCGACAACGAGCTCGAGTAGCACCGGTCACGGCAGTCGCGCCGTGCGTTCGTCGGGCCGGCAGCTCGACGAACGGCAGGCCTCGCGCGTGCTTCGCCGCGCCGCCGCCCTGCAGGTGCACGCGGGTGGGCTGTCCCTCGGTGAGCTCGAGCGTGTCGCCGCGGAGGCGGGCATCGACGCGCTCTACGTCCGCCGCGCCTTGGAGGAGCTGGACCGGGCGACAGGGTCGCGCGCGCGCCGCAGGCGACGATTCGCCGCCGGGGCTCGCCAGGTCGAGCAGGCGACCCGGCGCGTCTTCCTGGACCAGCTCGTGCCCGAGGCCGATGGCGAAGCACAGCCGCGCTGGCGGTCGCGGCGGAGCGGCGTGGGCGGCGTCGCCTTTCGCTACTCGGTGGAGCAAGCCCCTGGCACCGACGCCGAGCTCCTGCTCGAGGCCGACCGCAGCTCCGCCTTTCGTCAGGCCCGCTGGGCCACTGCCGCTTCCGTCCTGCTCGCCACCGCGACCGGGCTCGTCCTTCTGGCCAAGCTCGCCAAGGCCCTGTGGATCGCGGCCATCGTCATCGGGTTCCCCGGGACCGCCCTGCTCGGGGTGTGGGCGGTCGCGGCCCTGGTCGAGGCCCTGGGGGCGGCTCGCCGCATGGACGAGCTCGAGGCGCGCATTTCCTTGCAGCTGGCGGACGAGGCGCCGCCCCCGACCACGCTCGTGCCCGTCCAGGGCAGCTTGCTGCTCGGCCGCTTCGAGATCGAGCGCGCGCTCGGACGTGGGGGGATGGCCGACGTCTACGTCGCTCGCGATCGGGCGCTCGGCGGCGAGCGTGTGGCGCTCAAGATCTTCGCCTTGCCAGCCGACGTGGAGGGCGCGCACGATCGCTTCAGAAACGAGGTCGTGGCGGCGCGACGGGTCAATCACCCGAACGTGGTGCGCATGCACGACCTGTTCGAGCACGAGGGGCGGCTCCTTCTGTCGATGGAGTACTTCGAGGGCTGCACCCTGGCGGAGCTCGTGACCCGCGGCGGTCCGATGCCGCTCGAGGAGGCCCGCTCGGTGCTCTGCGCCGTGGCTCGCGGGCTGGAGGCGGCCCATGACGCCGGCGTGATCCATCGCGACCTCAAGCCGGCCAACGTGCTCGTCGGCTCGGAGGCGCCCGCCGAGGTCAAGCTCATCGACTTCGGCCTCGCCAAGGCAAGCTTCCTCGGCAGCCTCACCGGCACCGGGGCGATGCTCGGTACGCCCGGCTACATGTCGCCCGAGCAGGCGCGCGGCCGCCCCGTCGACGCTCGCTCCGACGTGTACGCCCTCGGCGCCGTGGCGTACTTCGCCCTGACCGGCCAGCCGCCGTTCCGCGGCGACGACCCCCTCCAGGTAGTGCTCCAGCACGCCGAGGCGCCGGCGCCCCACCCCCGCCTCCTGCGCCTGGACCTGCCGGAGGCGGCCGACGGCGCGATCGTGCGCGCCCTGGCCAAGCGACCCGACGACCGATTCCCCACCGCGCGCGCACTCGGCGAGGCTCTGGCGATCGCCCTGGCCACCACGCCGGCAACACCCTGATATCTCTTCCTCGTGCCGCTTCGCAGGCGGGCCGAATCCGCGCTCCGACCTTGCATTTCGTCCCGCGGGCGACTATAGATTCGCCTCTTCGGAGGATTTATGAAGAAGGGCATTCACCCCGACTACAAGCCCGCACGCATCATGTGTGCCTGCGGCGCGGCCCACGAGACGTTCTCGACCCGCGGCGACTTCCAGGTGGAAATCTGCTCAAACTGCCACCCATTCTTCACGGGCAAGCAGAAGCTGATGGATACGGCAGGCCGTGTCGAGCGCTTCCAGCGCAAGTACGGCCGCGGACCGATCGCACCCGCCGGCGGCGACGCACCCGCCGGCAAGTAAACAGCGACCACAAGACCTGGCCGAGCGGGCCGCAGGCTCTCCCCCATGCCGCTCTCTGCAGCGCTCCTCGAAAAGCTGGCCTCGATCGCCTCGCGCCTCGAGGAGATCGAGCGCTTGCTCACCGATCCCGAGATCATCGCGCGGCGCGGCGAGTTCCAGAAGCTGTCCAAGGAACGCGCCGAGCGCGCCGACCTGGTCGAGGGCTACCGGCGCTATCAGCAGATCGCCAAGGAGCTCGAAGAAAACCAGGAGCTCCTGCGCGATGCCGAGATGCGCGAGCTGGCGGAGGAGGAGATCTCCCGGCTGCGGCGCGAGGAGGCGGAGCTCGAGCAACAGGTCAAGGTGTTGCTCCTGCCGCGCGACCCCAACGACGAGAAGAACATCCTGCTCGAGATCCGGGCCGGCACGGGCGGCGAGGAGGCGGCGCTGTTTGCCGCGGACCTGTTCCGCATGTACTCCCGCTACGCCGAGCGCCATCGCTGGAAGCTCGAGATGATGTCGATGTCGGAGTCCTCGGGCGGCGGGCTCAAGGAAGTCGTGGTCCTGGTCAGCGGCACCGACGTGTACTCGCGGCTCAAGTTCGAGTCGGGCGTGCACCGCGTACAGCGCGTCCCGGCCACTGAGGCGCAGGGGCGCATCCACACGTCGGCGGCCACCGTGGCCATCCTGCCCGAGGCCGAGGACGTCGACATCAGGATCGAGGACAAGGACCTCCGCATCGACGTCATGCGCTCGGGCGGACCGGGGGGGCAGTCCGTGAACACGACCGACTCGGCGGTCCGCATCACGCACCTGCCGACGAACACCGTGGTGATCTGCCAGGACGAGAAGTCACAGACCAAGAACAAGTCGAAGGCGATGAAGATCCTGCGCGCGCGCCTGTACGAGGCAGAGCTGCAGCGGCGCGAGCAGGAAGAACGCGACGCCCGCCGGTCGATGGTCGGCTCGGGCGACCGATCGGAGAAGATCCGCACCTACAACTTCCCGCAGGACCGCATGACCGATCACCGCATCGGCCACACGCGCCATAACCTACCCGCCGCGCTCGACGGCGACATCGACGACGTCATCGAGGCCCTGCGGACCCACGCGCAGGCTTCCGCCCTCGAAGAAAACACCTGATCTCCCCCGTCCGCTTCGCGCCTACCGCGGATACACCGCGCCGACGGCGTCGATCTCGCCGCCAGGGTAGAACGGCGATCCGGGGCCGCGCAGGATGTCGCCCAGGGTCGCCAGGCTCATGATCCGCACGTAGCGGATCGACGCCGCACTGCCCAGATCGAACGACTGCTCGCCGTAGCCGTCGCCGATGACGCGCCAGGGCCCCGCCGGCGCATTGGCGCCGAGCACACGGTACGGCTCGCCGATACCCTGCGACATGGGCCCCTGCTCGCGCACGACGAGATCGTCCCCCACGTCATTTGCCGCCGCCGTCCCGGCCCCGAGGTCGAGCACCAGGTCGGCGCCGAGCACCCCGAGCGCGACGGCCTCGACGCGGCCGGCCATCGGCGGGCCTAGCGCCTGGGCCGGATCCGTCGCGGTGTTCGGGGCCTGCCCGAAGTCGGTCATGATCATGGACGTGATGTGCGCTTCCACGACCGCCTTGGCCCAGCCGTTCGCCGGCACCATCGGCAGCATCGCCGCCGGCTCCGGGAGCATCGGCCGCATCCCGGCGTCCCCCGCCCCGATCCCCATCCGCACCGCGCGCAGGAGCTCGAACGCGCCGCGCGCCGACACCCCGTAGAGCCCGCTCAGCCACGCCGTCGCATCCGTCGCGCTGTGGTGCGGGTTCGTTGGATCGTCGAAGAACAGGCCATGGCCGAGGAACGCCGGTCCGAGCTCGACGAACGCGCCGCCGCACGCTCCCGCCTCCTCTGCGAGCACCCGGTTCATCGCCGAGAGCACACCGAGGGCATCCGCCGGCGCCACGTGCGTCGCGAGCGGCAGGTTGAACACGCGCTGCACGAGCGCATCGAGGTCGCCGCTGCCGTCCGAGGGATCGACCACGCCCAGCACGCGCAGCGCGGGCCGGCGTCCGAAGTGAGCGGGATCGTCGACCATCGCCAGCACCGCGCGCACCTGCGCACGGAAATCAGCCAGCAAGGTGTCCGGATCCATGGCCAGCGACGGCTGCTGGGCCAGGTGCAGGAACACCTGGAGCATGTCCACCGTGCCGAGCTGCACGATGACCAGCGCCGGCGAGGTGTCCGTCGCCTCGAGGCACGGCGACGGCGCCGCCACGCAAGCCTCGCTCGCGCAGGCGCAGAGGAGCCCCGGCGCCTCCGCGAGGCTGGCGAACGACGCGCCGGCCCGGTCGAGGCGCAGCACCCGCGCCCGCGGCGCCACCTGCGGCAGCTGCGCGGAGAGCAGCGCCGGCCACGAGCTCTCCCAGCCTGGCGTCGCCGCACGCGCGTCGCCGACGATCACGATCCGCTCGATCGCCTCCAGATCGACCGGGCGCGTTGCGCCACCTGCCATGCAGCGCGGAGCCGGCGCGGCGTCCGCCCCTGCGTCCGCCCGTCGGGGTCCATCCGCGCGGGGCCCATCGCTGCCACCGCCGTCGGCGCGCGCCGCATCCATGCGTGTACCCGCATCCATCGCGGGACGCGCTGCGCCATCCCCGCACGCCGAAAGCGCGCATGCCACCACCAGAGCGTGAGCTCGCACAGGTCCCCCTCCGGCGCCCCTCTAGGCGCGCGCGCACCTACATGACCGTCGCCACAGGCAGCACGATCGGATAACGACGCTCGTAGAACGCCTGCACGTCGGCGGCGCTGGCCGCACGATTGAGGATGAAGACGTCGTCGAGCTGCCCGTCGAGGCCGTAGCCGTCGACGCTGTAGTTGTAGTCGGCGCCGATCGTCAGCGGGACGTCCGGCACCGCGAAGAGCAGCGTCTGCGAGATCGGCGTGCCCAGGAAGTGGTCGCAGATCTGCGTCGTCGAGCCGGGGCACATCTCGAAGCCGTAGTCCATGCCGTCCCAGTACAGGTGCCGCTCGTGGGTCATGAAGTCGAGCGTCATCACCATGAAGTGCCACTCGGCCGTGAGCTGGGCGTCGCTGACGAGCGGCCTCACCGTCTGCACGTGGTTGTAGTCGCCTTCGTGGCTGCAGCGGTTGTCGCAGTCGTTGGCCTCGCCGAAGGCCTGGATCTGCCCGTTGATGTCGGCGCCCGACTTGAGAAACAGCGCGTACGGGTTGAAGTTGCCGACCACACCGGCGGGATCGGTGGCGGCGAACATCTGCCCCCACTCGACGGTCGATCCGTACGACACGGGCGTGATCCAGTCCCACGCCATCTCCGCGTGGTCGACCTTGAACCACGCGGCCAGCGTGATGCCGCGCGTGGGCTTGGGCGACTGCGCGGGCGTCACGCGGAACGTCGTCTTGTCCTTGACCTTGAAGGCATGGCCGCTCGTGAACTTCACGTCCCGGCGGCCGTTCCAGAAGCCGCCGTCGGTGGGGGTCCAGATCGCCGCCGCGAGCGAGGAGCTATCCGACTGTGGCGCCGCGGGATCGCTCGACGCCGGGATGGCGTACCAGAACGTGGCGGACGGACCGGAGTGCCGGGTGTGCGCGCCGCGGCCCTCGTCGAAGGTCCAGCCCCCCATCATGGCGGGATCGCGCGAGGGGAGCTTGTCGAACACGCGATCGAAGCTCTGCGCCATCGGCTGGGCGGCGCCCCCGTGGAACGCCGTCACCGTGGTGCCCGCGCTGGCGTCGAGGTGCTTGACGCGCAGCCACACGCGCGGTCCCGCCGCGGCGTTGCAGTCCTCGACCCAGTGCGGGGCCCACGTACCGTCCATCTCGCGGAACACCAGGTCGCTGCAGTCCGCGCGCAGCGACGCGCCCTTCCAGCTCGCCGGCAGGTCCACGCGCACCTGCACCGAGTCGACCGTCGGCCCTGATCCCGCGAAGCGGACGCTATTGCGGCCGGTGAGGCTGCACGTGCTGCCGGGCATGCCACAGGGATCGGTCGGCGGCGGCAGGTCGCAGCACGGCGGCACGCTGTCGCCGCCCGAGCCGCCTCCCCCGCTCGAGCCCCCCGACCCATTGCCGATGCAGGTGCGCATCGTCGCGTTCCAGTCCGCGCCAGGATCGCACTGCATGCCGGGCCGACAGGAGGCCCCGTGGCCGCCGTCGTGGAAGCCCATGGCGCACGACGCGGTGTCACGCACGCAGTTGCCCACGCCGTTATCGAAGTACATCGGTGAGCACACATCGAGCGAGACGCATTTGCCGTCCCCACCGTCGTGATACCCGGCCGAGCACATGCCGTCCACGAGGCAGTTGCCCGTGCCGCCGTCGTGGTAGCCGGTCGCGCACGTCGCCATCGCCACGCACGTGCCGTCGCCGCCGTTGTGGAAGCCGGTCGCGCATTTGCCGTTGCGCACGCAGACGTCGTGGGTGCCGTCGTCGTGAAACCCGCTCGCGCACGAGCTCGTGTCCTGCACGCACGCGCCGGCGCCATCGTCGATGTAGTCGGCGGTGCACATGCCCACCTTTACGCACGTCCCTCGCGCATCTCCGCTCGGGTGATAGCCCTCGGCGCACTGGCCCTCGGGCACGCACACGCCGCCGCCGCCGTTGCGCTGGCCGGTCGGGCACGCGCCGACGGTGACGCACATGGTCCCCATCACCATCTGGCCAGCCGGGCAGACGTAGTTGCCGCACTCCGGGTCGCCCATGCGCTCGGGCGGACAGTCGATCCCGGAATGTCGCGTGACGCAGCTCACGAAGCCCAGCAACAGGAGCCAGGACAAGACCTTCATGCGTGGATCGTAGGAGGCGTCTCGAGAAGCGTCAACGCGCCTGGTGGCGGCCCGTGGCGCCCGTCACCGGCCACGCGCGGCGAAGGAGCACCAGCGCGAGCAGCAGCCACGGCCCGAGGCCCGCCGCGCCTCCGTCCCCGGGCGCGGCTGTGCAGCTCTTCATCGGGGTGGTGGCCGTGTTGATGCCGACGCCCACCAGCTCGGAGTGACCGACCGCCTCGGGCGCGCTGGTGGTGACATCGAGGACCGCGTCGCGCTCGTCGATGGCCGTGGGCACGAACTGCATCTTGAAGCGCAGCTCCCCCGTGCCCTCGAGCATCTTGCCCTTGAGGTCGTCGAGCACCTTGAAGTCCTGCGGGTGCTTGCCGCTCACCTTCACGTCCGTGATCGTGAGCGGGAACATCGTCTCGTTCGCGATGGCCACCTCGAGCGCCATGCTCATCGCGCCCTTGTTCACGTTGCCGAAGTCGATCTGCCCCTGCCCGCTGAGCTGGATCCCGGGCACGACGGCGATGCCGGCCACTCCGATGCGGGGCGTCTCGAGCTCGCTATCCGACGTGATCACGACCGTCGCGGAGTTGGTCTCCATGAAGGACATGCCGTCGTCGCCGGTACGCTTCGGGGTGAACTTGAACGTGAGGTCCTGGTCCATCATCGGGGGAATCGTCACCGGCGCCGCCGGCTCCACCGAGAAGCGATCGGCCCGGCGACCCTGGACATCGAACTTCGAGATCACGAGCGGCGCGCCGCCGGTGTTCCTCGCCTTGACCGTCTTCGAGCAGGTCTGCGTGACGCGACAGGGTCCGAAGTCGAGGTTCGGCGGCGACGCCGTCAGCGCCGGCGCGAGGCCCCGGCAGTGCAGCGCCGCCTCGGCCATGCCCATGGTATGGATGGCGCGCAGGACGCCCTCGACCGGCCCCGACATTCCGGTCGGCGCGCACGAGATCTTGATCGGCACGGCGCCCATCGCATCCACCGTCGTGGGCATCGTCGACATCGGCGGGTCGAGCTTGAAGTGGTCCGGATCGTCCACCTCGATCATGACGCCGAGCGGCATCCCGCCCGCGTTGCGCACGTTCACCGTCACCGGCATGCCGGTCATGCCGACCCGCACCGAGCCGAGCTCCACATCCGCGGGATCGATGGTGACCTGCGCGGCCGCCTGCGACGGCAGCGCGAGCAGGACGAAGGCGCAGAGCACGTTGGAGATCCGCATCGGAATCACGGTAAGCGGGGGCCCGAGAGCCGTCAATCCCGCCCTGGCGCCTCGCGTGATGGGCGTTACCGTGGTAGTTTCCGCCACGTGCTGGACAACTTCCGCGCCGATCTGCGCCGCTATATGAGCCCTGGCATGTCCGCCCGGGACAAGGTCGTCGAGGTGGCCTTGCACCCCGCGGTCTGGGCGATCGCCGTCTACCGGTTCGGTCGCTGGGTCTACACTAGGCGCCCGCCATTTGTCGGGCCCCCGCTGCAGCTCGCCTACCTCGCCGCCAGCAAGGCGATCGAGATCACGAGTGGCATCCACCTCTACCCGTCGAACGACATCGGTCCGGGTCTGTACATCGGCCACACCGGCAGCATCCACCTCAACCCGGCCGCCAAGGTCGGCCGCAACGTTTCGGTGTCGCAGGAGGTCACGCTCGGCACGGCCGCGGGCGGCCGCGAGGGCGCGCCCGTCATCGGCGACGACGTCTACCTCGGCGCAGGCGCCAAGGTCATCGGCAACGTCAAGGTCGGTGCGGGCTCGAGCGTCGCCGCCAACTCGCTCGTCATCGCCGACGTGCCCGAGGGCTCGACCGTGATGGGCGTCCCCGCCCGCGTGATGTTCCGCCCCGACAAGCCCGCGGCCGTGCCGAGCGGGAACGGCGCCCCGACCAAGACGTGACGCGCGCGTGGGGCTCCTCGACAAGCTGAGAAAGATCCCGCACGCGCTGGCCCACCCGCGCGAGCACGCCTGGGTGCTCGAGGACGGAGTCGCCCGCGTGCGCGGGCTCCTCTACCGCCACGGCTATCGGCTGCTGACACGCGGCCGCGTGAACATCGGCCCAGGCTTCGTCGCCGAGTGTGCGCTGCACGTGCGCGGCCCCGGACGCGTGACGATCGGCGAGGCCTGCCGAATTCGCCGATCCAACATGCAGGAGCCCGTCATCATCACGCTGACCCCGGACGCCCGCGTCGAGATCGGCGCCCACTCGACGATGGGCGGGCTGCGCGTCCGCTGCGCCGAGCGCGTGACGTTCGGCGCACAGCTGCTCGCGGCCAAGACCACGGTGACCGACACCGATTATGGCCTTTCCGGCGAGCCGGTTCCGGGCGCGCGGCCGGTCGAGGTGGGGGAGAACTGCTGGCTCGGCGTGGAGACGTCGGTGTGCCCGGGCGTGCGGCTCGGCAAGAACGTCGTGGTGTCCGGCGGCACGGTCGTGACCCGCGACATGCCCCAGGACACGATGGCGATGGGCAACCCGGCGCGCGCCGTGAAGCTCCCGCGACCGGCCGGAGCGCCTGGAGGAACAGCGTGATCGACGATGTCGTGGCCCGCATGCGCGGGCGGTGGTACCGGCTGCGCTACAAGCTGACGAGCGGAGGCCGCGTGCAGATCGGCAAGGGGTTCCGCGCCTACTCGGCGGTGGACCTCGGCGGCCCGGGACGCATTCGCATCGGCGAAAATGTCACGGTGCGCAGGGACCCGTTCGACCACCGCTCGGTCAGCCTGCACACGATGTACTCGAGCGGTGCCGAGATCGTCATCGAGGACGAGGTCCGCCTCGCCGGCACCCACATCTCGGCCGGCAAGCTGGTCAAGGTCGAGCGCGGCGCCTGGGTCGAGGACGCCCGCATCATGGACTCCGACATGCACGTCGTTTCGTCCGATGCCGGCTCACGCCACCAGGACTCGGTGGCCGACGCGCGCGACGTGGTCATCGGCGAGAACGCCACGGTGGGCTCGGGCGCGATGCTGCTCAAGGGCGCCAGCGTCGGTCGTGGCTCGCTTGTCCGCCCCGGCTCGGTCGTCATGCGGCCGACCCCCGAGGACACCGTGCTCGCAGGATTTCCGGCTCGGCCGGAGGAGAAGGGCTAGCCTGGATTTCCACGCGAGAGGATTCCCCTAAGCGCGGGTCCGCCGCGCTAGTCCCCCGCGCGGCGCGCGGGTAGGCCAGTTTCCCGCCCACCTCCCACCACCCGCCCTGTACGCC
>JAHFDS010000201.1 GCA_023248855.1 Myxococcales bacterium | reverse complement strand
CGGGGGCGGTGCCGGCTCGAGCGGGGGCGCCGCGGGCAGCGCCGGCGCGGCGGGCTCTGCAGGCACCCCGGCCTCCGGTGGCAAGGACTCCGGGTGTGCGACCGCATCGGGTCGCGCCCCGGCCAGCCTCGCCCTGATCACGCTCGGGGCCGTGCTCTCGCTGCGCCGTCGGCGCCGCTAGATCCTGCAAAGCGTCAGTCCGGCGCGCCCCGAGCCTCCTCGCTCGGCCTCATCCCCTCTGACGACGATCTCGCCCACACGCCCTTCGCCGCGCGTGCATCGCTTGCGCGCGCCTGGAACCAGAACGACAAAGCTGCACGCGCCGCGCTCGACAACCACAGGAATCTCCCCGGGACCCGGCCCTTGCTTCGCAGAACGCCAAGCCAGCCGGGAGACCTCGCACGTGTGTGCCACCTTCCTCGCGAGGTCTCTGCGGTCATGAAAATGGTTTTCAATTTCGTTTTGACTTGCTAGGGTGGGATCATGCTGGACGACGCCATTCGGGCCGGGCTCGTGACCTTTCGCGAAACCGTCGAAGCCTCGCTGATCGTCGCGGTGATCGCGGCCTATCTACGCCGCACCGGCCGGCAGGACCTCCTGCCCGGGATCCGCATCGGCCTTGGCCTCTCGGTCGTGACCTGCGTGCTCGGGGCGTGGCTGTGGACCCGGGTGCCGCAGCAGTCCCTCTACGAGGGCATCGCGGCGATCGCGTCGGCGCTCCTGGTCGGGGCGATGCTGTGGCAGATCCAGCGTGCGGCGCGAACCCTCCAGGGAGACATCGAGGCCGCGGTGGCCAGGCGGGTGGCGTCGCCGCACGCGACCCTCGGCGTCGCGCTCGCGACTGCCCTGTTCGTGACGCGCGAGGGGATGGAGGCGGTGCTGTTCCTGGGCCTCCAGGTGTTCGTCTCGGGCAAGGTGCCGATCGCGATCGCGGCCGCGCTGGGCCTTATCGCGGGGCTGGGAGTCGCCGTGGGTTTTCTGCGCTGGGGCGTCAGGCTCCATCTGCCCACGCTGCTCCGGGTGACGGCCGTCTTCCTGGGTCTGTTCCTGCTGCAGCTGCTCGTCTACGGCATCCACGAGCTGGCCGAGAGCCAGGTGATCCCGGGCATGCAGGCGTTCCACGACGCCACCGAGCTCTTCGGGCCCGAGGGCTGGGTGGGCCACGTCATCTCGTATTCCCTGGTCGGCGCACCGCTGCTCTACCTCCTGTGGGCGCGCCGCGCGCGCCGGACGCGTGGGGCGCCGGCCGCCGTCGGGGCCTCCACGGCTCCGGCGTCATCCTAGACCGCGGTCGTTGTCGCTCCGAGCGTTCGCTCGAGCCGCGCCATCAAGAACAGCGCCAGCCAGGCGATGCCGATCGCGCCGATCGCGATGCGCGGCATGCCGACCAGCGACTGGCCAGGGCCTTCCGAGAGCAGGAGCGACGAACCGGCAGCGCCGATGGAGGCCGCGAGGTGCTCCATCGCCGACTGGAACGACAGGTAGCGGGCGCGCAGCGCCGCCGGTGGCACGCGCGAAGTGAGCGCCTTGTAGGCCACGTTGCGGAAGCTCATGAAGACCATGAAGCACGGAAAGAGCACCCGCACAGGCAGGGGCGGTGGCACCGGCACGAAGGTGATCCACAGCAAGATCGACATGAGCACGGTGCCGATCGCCGCAGAGCTGGTCGCCCCCGCGCGATCGGTGAGGGGGCCGATGATCCAGCGCATGGCGAGGAACGACGCCACGCCGCCGACCAGGTAGAGCTCCTCGATGGCCGGCCGCGGGAAGTGCAGGTTCTGCTGCAGGTAGGGGGACAGGTTGGGGATGATCGAGAAGGAGCCGGTCATGATGCAGAGGGTCATGGCGTAGCTGCCGAGGACCGCGGCCCGAAGCGGGGGCTCGAAGAGCTGCCGCGCCGACTGCTCACCCGAGCGCACGAGGTGGCCGCGCATGGGCGGCAGCAGCCGCACCGCGAGCAGGGTCACGACGAGGCCGAGGGCGGCCACCGCGAAGAACGGCGTGTGCCAGGTGCCTAGGCGCGCCAGGCGCAGGCCCGCGGGCACGCCGAGGACACTCGCCGCCGAGAAGGCGCCCATCACCGCGCCCATCGCGCGGCCGCGCCGCTCGGCCGGGATCGCGTCGGCCACCACCGACAGCGACAGCGAGGTGGCGGGCCCGCCGAACAGGCCCGCGAGCATGCGTGCCGCGACCAGCGAGCCGAGACCGGTGGCAAAGCCGGCGGCGGCCGTGCCGACCACCAAGCCCAGCATGGCGACCGCGAGCGCGCTCCGCCGGTCGAATCGATCGAGGAAGGCGGAGCCGACCAGGCCCGACACGAACGCCGCGGCGGTGTAGCTCCCGGTGACGAGGCCGAGGCGGTCCTGCCCGATGCCGAGCGCCCGCGCGAAGTCGGGGCCGAGCGGCGTCACCACCATGAAGTCGAGGATGTTGATGAACTGGACGGCGCCGATGCACAGGATGATGCCGCGCTCGCGCGCCGGGTCGGGGGCCTTGGGGTCGGTGGGTGCGGGCGCGGGCGCCGCGCTAGCCACGCGCCACCGGGGGTGGCACCCAGCCGCCCATCGCGCGCTCGAGCGCCTGCGCGACGGCGACCGTGACGTGGTCACACCCCCAGCGACCGATCACCTGAACCCCGAGCGGAAGCCCCTCCGCCGAGAGGCCGAGCGGAACCTGCGTGACGGGCACCTCCATGACGTTCCAGATGGCGGTGAAGGCCCACTGCACCGGCGGCACGAGCGGCCGGCCATGCCGCGGCGCGGGGCGCGTGTGGGACGGGAAGAGGAGCACGGTGTCGGGCCCGATCGTGTCGTCGAGCTCCGCTCGGAGGGCGCGCCCGTGCGCGAGGTACTCGTCGGTCTTGCCGGGCAGCTTCTTGACGACGTCGTCGAGCACGGCCAGGCCCATCGAAGGCAACGTGTGTGGCGAGCGCCCGAGCGCAAAGCGCAGGAGCTCTCGGCCGTGGTGGAAGGGCGCCCCTTGCTTGAGCATCTCGCCGAAGCTCGGGCCGCCGGCTGCGGACATCATGGCCGACCAGATGCCGAGGCCATGCTTGAGCCGGGGCAGCGTGAGGTGCTCGACCCTCGCGCCGGCCGCAGAGAGGGCGTCGGCCGCGCGGCGCTGCGCCGCCACGAGCTCGGGGGCGACGGACAGAAAGCCCATCGACTCGACCGAGAGCACGCGCAGCTTCTCGAGGCGCACGAGCGCCGGATCGCCGAGCGGCATCTCGGCGCAGCCCTCGTCGAGGCCATCGGGCCCGGCCAGAAGGCGCACCAAGAGCCACAGGTCCTCGGCCTTGCGCGTGAGCGGCCCCGTGCAGAGGTAGCGCACCTGCGCGCCCGCCGCGTTCGGGAACTGCCCGGTGTTCGGGATGAGGCCGCCGGTGGCCTTGTGACCGAACACCCCGTTGAAGAATGCGGGCATGCGAATGGATCCGCCGACGTCGGAGCCGAGGCCGAACGGGGTCGCTGCCGCGCCGACCATCGCCCCCTCGCCGCCGGAGCTGCCGCCGACAGTGCGGCCGTGGTCGTACGGGTTGTTCGAGCGGCCGTAGACGCGGTTGTCGCTCTCCATCCACATGCAGAGCTCGGAGATGTTGGTGACGCCGAGCGGGATCGCGCCCGCCCGCCGCAGCCTGCGCACCGTGGTGCCGTCCTCGGCGCACAGCGTGTGACGGCGCGCGACCAGACCCGCAGACTGAGGCAGGCCGAGAAGGCCCACCGACTCCTTGATCGTGCACGGCACGCCGTGCAGCGGCCCGACGTGGCCGGCGCCGCGCTCGGCGAGGACCGCATCGGCGCTGGCTGCCTCCGCCCGCGCAGCGGCGAAGCGCTGGCGCACCATCGCGTTGAGCGCACCGTTAACGCGCTCGACCTGCGCGATGTGGGCCTCGACGGCGCCCACCGAGGACAGCTCGCGCGCGCGGATGCGCCGGGCCAGCTCGCGCGCGGACAGCAGCAAGAGCGGGTTCATCAGAGACGCTCCTCGATCTCCTGGGCGGCGCGCTCTCCGGCCTCGATCGCGCCCTCCAGGTAGCCGGTCCATTCGCGTGCGGTCTCGGTGCCGGCGAAGTGCAGGCGCCCGATCGGCGCGCGCAGGCCGTCGCCGAGCTGGCTCAGCACGCCGGGGCCCAGGTTTCCCGTCGGGCAGCCGCGCACGAAGGGCTCTTCGGACCAGTTCTTCTCGACGTAGAGGCGCGGCTCGAGCGCCTCCTTGCCGAGCCAGCGCGCAAAGGCCGAAAGGATCTCGCGCCGGCGCAGCGCGGGCGGGCGCAGGTGCCAGGTGCGGGCGGCATCGCCCACCACGAAGGCCAGAAGGGCCGGCTCGCGGCCGTCGGCGCTGGTGTTGTCGAAGACCACCGTGGCCGGCCCGTCGGGGCACACGACCTCGCCGGAGAGGCCTTTTCGGCGCCAGAACGGCTCGGCGTAGGTGGCCAGGCACTTGACGGTCGCGCCCATCGGGAAGCGCTGGTAGAGCTGATCGCGCTCGGCCGGCAGGGCCGGGTCGAAGGCGATGCGGGCCACGAGCGGCGGCGGCACCGCGAGCACCACGAAGCGCGCGCGGTAGGCGCCGAGGTCGGAGACCACGCGGACGCCGCTTGCATCCTGCGCGATCTGCCGCACGGGCTCGCCGAGCTGCACGTCGAGCCCGCGCGTGAGCCCGAGCGACATCGACTGCGTCCCCTCGACCACGCGCAGCTCCTGGGCGCCGCCCTCGATCGAGGTCAAGGACAGAAGCCCCCCGCCCGCGCGCAGGTAGTGCAGGAACCAGAGCAGACCGATCTCGCGCAGCTCGGCGCCGAACACGACCCGCGCGGCGGCGCCGAGGAGCGCGCGCACAGTGCGGCTGTGCACGTGCGCCTCGGCGAACGCCTGCACCGTGTGATCGTCGAGCCGTGCGGCGTCGGGCGTCGCGTGGCCGCGCCCCAGAGGAACGCGCGCGGTGTGCCGCTCGAGCGTGCGCAGCGCGCGGTGCAGCTCGAGCAGCTTCCACGGCGCGACCGAGGGGATCGTGCCCGTGTAGGTGGAGGTCCGCCCGCGCACCTCGAGCACCTTGCGGCCCTCGTCGAAGGTGCGGAAGGTCGTGGCGCCCACCTCGCGCAAGAGCGCCAGCGCGCGCGGCTGCTTCGGGCCCACCCACTGGCCGCCGAGATCGAAGGTCGCCGCGCCCACCGGCTCGGACAGCGTCCGCCCGCCCACGCGCGATTGCGCCTCGAGGACCATCACCCGCGCGCCGGCTCGCTTGAGCGCCCGCGCACACGCGAGGCCCGACAGTCCCGCACCGACCACCAACGCGTCGAGGTCGGCCATCCCTGCATCGAAGCGCGCGCAGCCGGGGCTGTCAACGGACGCCCGCGATCCGGTATCCTCGGGACGTCATGGCCGCCGCCCTCGACGACTTCCTGCGCATGCTGCAGGAGCACGACGCTGCCCCGGTCAGAAAGCGCCTCGCCATCCGGCAGCGCATCGACGAGCGCTTCGGCGCCAATCGCTCCGTCCTCATCGGCGATCTCTCGGGGTTCTCGCGGCGCCTGGCCGACGAGGGGCCGGTGCCGTTCGTCTCGCAGATCTACCGGCTGCGGCGCCTGGCGACGCCGATCGTGCGCGGTCACGGCGGCTACTTGTTCAAGGCCTACGCGGACCAGATCCTGGCCTCGTTCTTCAGCGCGGAAGCCGCGGTCCTGGCGGCGCGCGAGATCATGCGCCGCGCGTTCGAGGACAGCCTCACCTACGATCCGGACGATCGGCTGGCGCTCAAGATCGGGGTCGCCACCGGGCGCGTGCTCGCGATCGGCGAGGAGGAGGTGTGGGGGCAGGCGGTCGCCATCGCCTCTTTCCTGGAAGGCCAGGCCGCCCCCGGAGAGCTCTTCGTGTGTGCGGAGACGCAGGCCGCCGTGAAGTGCCCCGGTGACGGGCGCGCCGCCACCGTGAGCGGAGTGCCGCTCAGGTACTACCGAATAGACGCGCCAGTCCTCGGAACAGGCTGATCGGCAGGCGCAACACGCCATCGAGGCGCGCGTTGGCGCCGGTGCCCCAGTCGAACACGATCGGCAAGGCCTCCTTGGAGGCGGCCAGCGTGCGCAGGCCGCCCGGCGCGCCGCCAGCGGCCTCGAGCGAGCTCGAGATCCAGCGGGCGTAGGCCCCCACATCGATCAGCACGACCCCTGCGCGCATTGCGGCGGGCGAGAACGCGTGCACGACCAGCGCGTCGGTGGGCGCCGCGGGTGGGCTCTGGAGCAGCTTGCCCAGGCGCTGCTTGGCGTCGCCACCGAACGTGACACCAACGTGGCTGTCCTTGGCGACCATGTAGCTCTGCACCGGGAGCTTGCCGTAGACCTTGAGCAGCGCCTCGCGCATGGGGTGGTCCTTGGGCGCGTCGATCGTGGTCACGACCGTGGGCCTGCCTCCGACCTTCTCGGTCTTGAGCTTGAGCGTGATGGGGGCCGCCTGGCCCGGCATGCTGGTCGCCATGAGCGCGTTCATGGCCTTGCCGCCGTCCTTGGCGAAGAGCGCGAGGTAGCGCGCGCCGGCGGCCTCGTCCTTGGTGCCGAACACGCCGTTCATGCGCATGCCGCCCTTGGCGTCGCTGGTCATCGCCATCGCCATCGAGCCGTCGCATTCGACGAAGAAGGCCTTGTAGAAGCCCCCGACGGCCTTGACCCGGTCGGAGGGCGCGCTGGCAAACGCGCCGAGGACGGCATCCCAGATCGGCGTCGGCTCGCCGGGGGTGCGCGGCGAGGTGGCCAGGAAGACCGCGGGCCGACCCTCCTGGACCATCGCGGGGGCGCGCAGCGGGCCCGGTGCGGCGCTGGCGATCCTCTCGAGCGAGGTACCGGGACGCGCATCGAGGCGCACACCGAGCTCGATCCCGGTCTGCTCGCCCACGCGGGCGTAGGCGGTGATCGCGCGGGACTCGCCGATCCGCGCCGCATAGCCGCCAAAAAGCGGCGCCGCGAGCGCGACCAGGACATCGCCGTTCGGGATGAGGGCCCCCGCGGTGGCGACCTGCCCCGAGACGAGGCGCGCGTTGGCCTCGAGGTCGAACCCCGCGGCCGACTTCCAGCGCGCCGGCCACGTCGTCGCGATCAGGTCCTCGGGCGGCGCCGGCGCCTTGTGAGCCTTCTCGGCGCTCCGCGCCGCGCGCTCGAGCGCGACCGCGTCGTTCGCGAAGAACGCAAGGTCTCCTTCCACCAGGGTCCACAGCGTGCCCTGCCCTCCCGGCGCCGGGTACGCGCGGGCCTCGCCGCGACGGCCGACGGCCGGGCCGAGCTTGCCGAGCGCGGCCGAAAAGGCGTCCTTGCCCCGGTGCGCGACCGCGGAGGCGACGAGGACGTTGCCGGTCTCGGCGTCGTAGGAGAACGCGACGGAGAGGGGCTTTCCGAGATCGACCGCGCTCGCCAGCTCGTCGGGGATCCCTGCGCGGGCGGTGAGCATCGCCTTGATCCCGCCCGCATCGAGCGGCAGCGGGCGCACGGCACGCGCGAGCGCGACCGTGGCCTGCACCGTGCGATCGACCGCCGGCATCACCAGGATCCCGACCAGGTCGGGGCCGTCCGCAGGCTGCAGCACGAGCGGCTGCGTGGCAGGAGGTGCGGGCGCGGCCGCGACCGGCTTTTGCGCGGGTTGCGGCGGCGGCTTGGCTGCCGGCGGCGGCGGCGCCGAGCAGGCGAAGGTGAGCGCGCAGAGGGCGGTTAGCGGGCGGCGCATGACCGCGCATCCTATCTCAGAGGTCGCCCCTGTGCCGCTCGTGCGACGCCACGCCGCGGCGCGCCGTTGACAACCCGCGTCACTTCCCGTATCGATCGGCGCCACTGCTGGGGCGTCGACAAGTGGCAAGTCACGGGTTTTTGGTTCCCGCATTCGAAGGTTCGAATCCTTCCGCCCCAACCACCGGGCGCCTTCGCGCCGAGAGGTTCCCGTGATCAAGGCCCTGACCATCTTCTCCGGCAACGCCAACCGAGAGCTCACCGAGCAGATCTGCCGGTATGTCGAGGTCCCGCTCGGCAAGCTCGAGGTGAGCGTCTTCTCAGACGGCGAGATCTACACGGAGATCGGCGAGAACGTGCGGGGCGTGACCTGCTTTGTGGTCCAGCCGACCTGCTCACCGGCCAACCAGAACCTGATGGAGCTCCTCGTCATCGTCGATGCGCTCAAGCGCGCCTCGGCGGGCTCCATCATCGCGGTGGTGCCGTACTTCGGCTACGCACGCCAGGATCGCAAGACCAAGCCACGCACGCCCATCAGCGCCAAGCTGGTCGCCGACCTCATGGAGACGGCGGGCATCCAACGCTTGGTGTCGATCGACCTGCACGCCGGGCAGATCCAGGGGTTCTTCGACATCCCGGTGGATCACCTGTTCGCGATGCCGGTGGCGATCGACTACCTGCGCGAGCGCGTGGGCCAGCAGTGCGTGGTGGTCTCGCCCGATGCGGGCGGTGTCGAGCGTGCACGGGCCTACGCCAAGCGGCTCGGCGCCTCGCTCGCGATCGTCGACAAGCGGCGCGAAAAGGCCAATGTCTCCGAGGTGATGAACCTCATCGGCGACGTCAAGGGCAAGGTCGCCGTGCTGGTGGACGATATCGTCGACACGGCCGGGACGCTGACCCAGGCCGCCAAGGCCATCGCCGACGCGGGCGCGACCAGCGTCTACGCGTTCGCCACGCACGGCGTCCTGTCCGGTCCGGCCATCGAGCGGATCACGAATTCCCCCTTGACGGAGCTGGTCGTCACGGACACTATCCCGCTCCGCCCAGAAGCCAAGGCGTGCGGGAAGATCCGCTCGCTCGCGACCGCGAGGCTCCTGGGGGAAGCGATCAAGCGGATCCATCACGGCGACAGCATCTCGTCGCTGTTCGGGTAGAGAAGGACGAGGAGCACGGAAATGCCGGTCGGAGAGCTTTCGGTCGAGGTTCGCACGGGTCACGGCAAGGGCGCGGCACGACGCCTGCGCGCGTCGGGCAAGATCCCGGCGATCTGCTACGGCGCGGGGCGAGATCCGCTGCCCATCTCGCTGGCGCCCAAGGCGCTGGTCGATGCGCTGGATCCCCAGAAGCGCCGCAACACCCTCATCCACATGAAGATCGAGGGTGGCGAGACGCTGACCGTGATGCTCAAGGACTATCAGGTCGATCCGGTCAAGAACGTCCCGGAGCACGCGGACTTCATCACCGTGGACCTCGGCCGCGAGGTCCACGTGACGGTGCCCGTGGTCCTCGTCGGCAAGTCGATCGGCGTCAAGGAGGGCGGCATCATGCACCAGGTGCATCGCATGCTCGCCATCGCGGCCAAGCCGGGCGCGATCCCGGCCCACATCGAGGTCGATGTCACGGCCCTCGCGGTCGGCGACGCGTTCCACGTGCGTGACCTCAAGCTCACCGAAGGCGTGCGCGCGCTGCTCGAGGGCAGCGACACCATCACGGTCGTCGTGGCGCCCAAGGAAGAGAAGGTCGAGGCGACCACGGAGGTGGTCGCGACCGAGGCGGCCCCGGCCGCAGCGGGGGCCAAGCCGGACGCGAAGGCGGCGGCGGGGGCCAAGCCGGACGCGAAGGCGGCGGCAGGGGCCAAGCCGGACGCGAAGGCGGCGGCAGGGGCCAAGCCGGCCGCCGCCGCAGCCAAGAAGTAACGCTCGAGCGGTGCACAAGCGCCGTCGGAAGATCGACGGATCCCACCCATGTTCCTCGTCGCCGGCCTGGGCAATCCCGGACCCGAGTACGCCGGCCATCGCCACAACGTCGGTTTCCGCGTGCTGGACGTGCTCGCCCGGCGCCTCGGGGCCGGCTTTCGCAGCAAGTTCCACGGTGAATTCGCGCAGGTCGAGGCGCGCGGCCAGAAGATCGCGCTCCTAAAGCCCATGCAGTTCATGAACCTCTCGGGCCACGCGGTGCGTGACGCCGCCAGGTTCTTCCAGATCGGGCCGGCGGACGTGCTCGTGGTGCACGACGAGCTCGACCTCGATTTCGGCGTGGTCCGGCTCAAGCTCGGCGGCGGAGCGGCGGGACACAACGGCCTTCGCAGCGTCACCGAGAGCCTCGCCACCCCGGACTTTGCCCGGGTGCGCTTCGGGATCGGCCGGCCCCGTGGCAAGGGCGCGGACTACGTGCTCTCCGACTTCGCCAGGCCCGAGCGCGAAGCGCTGCCGGATCTTCTCGACAGCGCCGCGGACGCCATCGAGCTCGCGCTGGAAAAAGGCGTCCGCCTGGCGATGAACCAGGTCAACCGGGCCCGGCCGGCCGAGAGCCCGTAGCGCTCTGGCCGCCGCATCGGGCGATTTGCCCTTGATCTCACGGGGGGATCCTGCTTGATTACCCCTCCCCGCGGGCGCTGGTGCCCGTGGATCCTCGCTCCTTCCCTTGGAAGGGGCCCACGTCCGAGAGGAGAGCGAATGGCACAGCTGCAGAGCCTCCGGGATGCCCCCGGAACCAAGCGCGAGTACGAGACGATCTTCATCCTTCGTCCCGACACGCCGAACGACACCATCGCGCAGATCAACGCGCGCGTCCGTGGCGTCATCGACACCATGAACGGCAACCTGCTCAAGCTCGACAACTGGGGCAAGCGCAAGCTCGCCTACGAGGTGCAGAAGCAGCTCAAGGGCGTGTACCTCTACTGGCGCTACCTGGGGGGCAGCACGCTGGTCGAGGAGCTCGAGCGCAACCTGCGCATGATCGACTCGGTCATCCGCTACTACACCGTCAAGGTGGGGGTGGACGTCGATCCGAACGCGCGTCCGAGCGAGGTCACCGACGAGTCGTTCGCCGCCGCGGCCACGCCGGGGCCGGACGAGGAAGAGATCGCGACCGGCGCGGCGCCGCGCGGGTTCGAGGACGACGAGTACGGCGACGAATACGCCGACGACTTCGTGGCAGCGCCCGAGGCGCGGGTCGACGAAGCCCCCAAGGCGGTGGAGTAGAACATGGCCAAGGACGACATGGACCTCGACGGCGAGCGCGGCGGACGCGAGGAGCGCCGCGGTGGTGGTGGCGGTGGCGGTGGCGGCTCACGCCGCAAGGTGTGCCGCTTCTGCGCCGACAAGAACGCGACGATCGACTACAAGGATCCGTCGACGCTCAAGTACTTCATCACCGATCGCGGCAAGATCCTCCCGCGCCGGACGAGCGGCAACTGCGCCAACCACCAGCGCGTGGTGGCGACGAGCATCAAGCGCGCGCGCATGGTGGCTCTTCTGCCATTCGCCGTGACGGGGAACTAGGAGCACGACCATGCAGCTCATTCTCACGCAGGACGTGGTCAACCTCGGCACCGCCGGCGAGCTCGTGACGGTCCGTCCGGGCTACGGCCGGAACTTCCTCCTGCCGCGCCGGCTCGCGGTGCTCGCGACCGCCAACAACGTCTCGCGCATCGAGCACGAGAAGCGCGCGATCGCGGTCAAGCAGCAGAAGGAGCTCAAGACCGCGCAGGACTTCGCGGGCAAGCTCGAGGGCACGACGGTCAACGTCGCGCGCCAGGCCGGCGAGGGCGACAAGCTCTTCGGCTCGGTGACGACCCGCGACATCGGCGAGGCCCTCGAGGCCGCCGGGTATCCCGTGGACCACCGGAAGATCGACCTACCCGAGCCCATCAAGACCCTGGGCCTGCACGAGGTGGCGGTCAAGCTCGGCAAGGGCGTGTCCACCACCATCAAGGTGTGGGTGGTCAAGAGCGCGGGCTGAGCCCACACGGCTGCCAGCGGGAGGGGCAGCACCAGCATCGAGAAGGGCGCCCAGGTGGGCGCCTTTTTTTTTTCGCCCGCGCTCGGTCCTCACGGACTCGTGTCATGGGCGGCGGCTACCATCGCGTTGTCCACAGCAATTCAGAATTGCTCCCCACAGGGGTCGTGCCGCAAAAAGGAGGACTCGATGCCACCCGTCCTTCGCCAAGCCGGATCCGCCCGCACCGTTCCTTCCGGCGTCCGCCTCCTCCCCGAGGGGCGGCTCCCGTGAGTGATCGTCGGGTTCCGCCGCACAACCTGGGCGCGGAGCGCGCGCTGCTCGGCGCGGTGCTATTGCGCGGCAAGGCCTCGCTCATGGTGGCGAGCGAGATCGGGCTCTCGCCCGACGACCTGTATCACCCCGCGCACCAGATGATCTTCGAGGCCGCGCTCCGGCTCGAGGCGCTCGACAAGCCCGTCGACACCATCACCGTCGCCTCCGAGCTGCGGGTGCGTGAGCAGCTGCGCCGGATCGAGGGCCAGGAGACGTACCTGTCGGGCCTGCTCGACGACATCCCGTCGGTGGAGCACGCGGGACACTATGCCAAGCTGATCAAGGAGGCCTCGAGCCTGCGCCGGCTCATCCTGGCGTGCGGCGAGATCGCCGCGGGAGCGTACGGGGATCCGGGCGACGTGGCGGACTTCCTCGACAACGCCGAGAAGCAGGTCTTCGAGCTCGGCCAGACCTCGCACCGCGGCAGCTACATCGCCGTCAATCGCCTGCTCAAGGACACGGTCAAGACCGTGCTCGAGCGCAAGAACGCGGGCAAATCGGTCACCGGCGTGGCCACCGGATTTCGGGATCTCGACGAGATGACCTCGGGGCTACAGCCGGGCGACCTCGACGTGATCGCGGCGCGTCCCTCGATGGGCAAGACGTCCTTCGCGCTCTCGATCGCGCAGAACGCGGCGCTGCTCAACCAGGTGCCGGTGCTGGTGTTCTCGCTGGAGATGACGCAGAAGCAGCTCATCGAGCGCATGCTGTGCTCCGAGGCGCGCATCGACATGACCAAGCTGCGCTCGGGCTTTCTGTCCTCGCACGAGTGGATCAACCTCACCAAGGCCGCCTCGCGGCTGCACGAGGCGCCGATCTTTCTCGACGAGTCGTCGGCGCCGACCATCCTCGAGATCCGCGCCAAGGCGCGGCGGTTCGCGTCCGACCCGGAGGTGCCGCGCAGAAAGGGCGAGATCCCCGGGATGATCGTGGTGGACTACATCCAGCTCGTGCGTGGCACCGGGGGTGGTCGCGAGGAATCGCGCGAGCGCGAGGTGGCCGAGGTGTCGCGCGGCCTCAAGGCCATCGCCAAGGAGCTCGGCATGCCGGTGGTGGCGCTCTCGCAGCTCAACCGCGCGCTCGAGAAGCGCGAGGACAAGCGGCCGCTGCTGTCGGACCTGCGTGAGTCGGGCGCCATCGAGCAGGACGCCGACCTGATCTCGTTCATCTACCGCGACGAGTTCTATCGCAAGGACAAGAGCGACAAGCAGGGCATCGCCGAGATCATCATCGGCAAGAACCGCAACGGGCCCACCGACTCCATCGAGCTCGCGTTCCTGGGCGCCTACACGCGCTTCGAGAGCCTCACCCAGCGCGAAGACGCCGCGTAGGGGACGGGCGGGTGTGACACCCTGTCCTACGTGCAAGCGCCTCCTGTGACTGCCAGCGCAATGCGCTCGCCGGCCTTGCCTGCCAAGAGGAGCACGAGGACGGAGCGCTCGTCACGCGCACCCCGCGCCGCGGCCTGATCCAGGATCTCCTCGGCAACTTGATCGGGATCTCGACAGCTTGCGAGGATCCGCACGACGTCGTCGGCGGTGACGAGCCCGCGGAGGCCGCTCGAGCACAGGACGAGGGCATCGCCGGTACGGAGGTGCAAGGAGGTGCCGTCTGCAAGCGCCGAAGCGAGCTTCGCTTGCACCACGTGAAATCCGCCCATGCTCGGGTCCACGAGGGCCTGGGCTCGATCGCCAGTGAGGAGCAGCAGCGAGACCGCCACGCTGGCGTCGGAATGGGCGGGGCTCGAGCGCAAGCCGACGATGCGCTGGTTCATGGACTGGATCGACGAAAGGAGGTCCTGCGCGCAGACCAGGGCCCGCGCATCGTGGCGCGTGCGAAGCTCGTCGAGCGCCGTCAGGGCCGCCAATCGCCCCGTGCCCTCGGCGCCGTGGCCCTCAGCCATCGCGAACAGGCAATCGTCCTCGGCGCCCAGAGTCAGGTGCTCGCAGGCCACGCGGGAGGGCAACCGGGCGAGCTACGCGCTCCTTCGGCGACGGAAGGCGAGGAGC
>JAHFDS010000626.1 GCA_023248855.1 Myxococcales bacterium | reverse complement strand
CTGGCCGCACGCGGCGCCCGCGTCATCGCGATCGAGTCGGTGGCGGACGCCGCCGACGATGCGCGCCGCTCGGCTGCACGCAACGCGCTCGTCGACCGCGTGGACGTCCGCTGCGACGACGCCGCCCACGCCCTTTTGGCGCTGGCCGAAGCCCCGCACGCGATCGTCCTCAACCCCCCGCGCAAGGGCTGCTCCTCCGCCGCGCTCGCCGCCGCCGCCGCCTGCGCCCCCACGCGCATCGTCTATGTCTCGTGCAACCCAGCCTCGCTGGCCCGCGACGCCGCGCTCCTGGCCCCGCTCGGCTACACCCTGGCCGAGGCCACGCCATTCGATCTCTTCCCGCACGCCGAGCACGTCGAGTGCGTCGCGCTGTTTCTTGGCGGGGGAGGGTAAACCGGTAAACCCTCCCGTCGAGCAGGTGCTATTCGCTGCGGGGCAGGATTAAGGCTGGATTAAGGCTGCATCCCAGCGATCGTGCGTAGTGTCTCCGTGGTGTTCACCCACCAAGGAGACATGAGGATGCGCAACTCAACTGCAGACGACCGAGAGCATCGCGAACGCTGTATTGTCCACAGGACCCTGCGTACGCCGTTCGCAATCCTTTCGTTCGCCCTGGCGATCGCGTCCGCCGGATGCGGCGCCGCCGATGATCCCCTGTCCGACGTCGAGACCGGCAGCAGGGAGCAGGCGCTCCTGAAGGCCGACCCGGACACGGTGACGGTCACGCTCTTCTCGGAGGCGGGGCTGTGGGGCGATCGCTTCACGCAGAGCGTCGTCCCGGGCGCGCGCGAGGTGGTGCAGTTCGTCGGGACTTCGGCCCTCTCGACATCCAACATGGTGCGCCGCACCAGCTCGGTCACGATGACGACGGGCCAGCGCTCGGCCAGCCTGATCCTCTATTCGGGCGACGACTGGACCGGCTCGGCCCTCGTGGTGTCGTGTTCGCGGCTGACGACGTGCAACTTCAACCTCCACCTCGCCTCCTTCAATTTCGGAGACCGCACCCGCTCGGCGAAGATCCTCGTCGATGCGGCCGGCGCGACCGGCACCGAGGGCTTGAGCAACGGCGACCACCGGACGTTCTCGCAGCAGGTCGAGGACGGGTGGAACGCGAACCTGTCGACGGTGCTGGGCTCGCATGCGCGCGCCGACGGGCCCGTGAAGCTGACCTGGAAGTCGAACAGGTTCTTCACGCTCCACCAGGACCTCATCCTGGACAGCCTCTTCACTCTCGAGTATCGGGCTTGGCTTGAGTACGATGTCGTCCTCGGTCTGACGTCGACCGGCAGGCCGAACGTCCACGTGGTCGCCTACCGCACATGGGTCGAGTCGGGAGAGCTCAGCGCGAACTACAAGAATGAGCTCGATCCCAAGGTGCTTCAAGGCGAGGCGACGCTGTCGAGCCGGATCGACGGGGGTCTTGTCGGACTGCCCGACGCCGCGACGATCTACATTGCCCCCGCCAGCACCCCGACGCTGTCCAACTTCTCGCTCTTGTTCGTCGCTCTCTGATTCCTGCGCCGAAGGGGTCGCCCTGCCGAGGGTGTTCGGGTCCCTCCGTCAGGGCCCCAGGTCTGGACTCACCTCGAACGGGCCTCCCCTCCTACCTACGCCGCGATCTCCTCGGGCGCGACGGCCCTGCCGGTCCTCGCGATCCGCAGCGCGGCGACCAGCCGCCGGCGCAGCGAGCCCCGGTTCTCCGGCGTGGCGAACATCCACTCGCCAATCCCGTCGATGGCGTGGGAGACGTAGTCGCGCTGCGGCGGAGGCCCGCCCGCCTGCGCCCACAACGCCTCGTAGGCGCCGAGCTGCTTGGCTTTTCCGAGAAACAGGATCTTCCGCGCGTCGAGCCCCAGCACCTCGAGCTCCGGCTCGAGCGCCTTGAGCTCCCACATCACGAGGCCGATGATCCGCAGCTGGAATGACAGCATCGACAGCGCCCGCGCCGGCGTCATCCGCTTGACCAGCGACGGCAGGTACTGGATTCCGAGCCCCACGTGCCGCGCCTCGTCCTTTTCGTAGTAGCGCAGAAGGTCGCACAGCACCGGCTCGACGTTCGATTCGCGCACGGCCTGGAAGATCGTGAGCGCGAGCGTCTCGATCTGAAGCTGCATGCCGACCAGCTTCTTGGCCACGTCGTCGGTCTCGAGCACGAGGTCGAGCACCGCCCGCGCCGGGCGGTCGATCGGGGAGGGCTCGTAACCCAGCACGCGCAGGTAGTCGACCATCACGTAGAAGTGGCGCGCCTCGTCGTGCGCCTGGCTGGTCGCCGCGAGCTTCGCCTCGAGCGGCTCCAGCCGATCCGCGAGCTGCGCCGAGATCTTCCAGGCCGCCAGCTCACCCCACAGGATCATCGCGAAGACACGCTGGAGCGCCTGCCGCTCGCGCCCACCGAGGCGGATCCCGCCGTGCCGGGTCAGGAGATCGGCCAGCACCTCGCGTCCGTCCCAGGCCAGTGACTGCCCACGATGGTACAGGCTGGCGAGCTTCTCGCCGCGCCGCGCCTCGCTCGCGGACCGTTCGAGGTCGAACATGTCGAACGGCAGCTGCGTGCGCCCGAAGCCGAGAAAGCTCATCTGGCCTCCAAGTCCTTCGAGTCTACACCCACGCACCTCGGATCCGGCGTGACGACCCCCAGGCGCCCTGCGGTCTCCCTCCCGCACCCCCGGGCGGGGGCGCGCTCCCCAGGCAGTGATCTCCTCCACTTAGGAGGGTGCGGCTCGGGCCCAGCGGTTGCTCTATCCGTTCGCGTGACCAGAGCCCCAAAGCCCCCCACCGCCTGGCTCGCAACCAGCCTCCTGCTGCTCGCCTCGTGCACCGCCGTCGTGGCGGCCCCCGAGGAGGAGGCCCAGCTCCCGCCCCCGGGCGCGGTCAAGAGCATCGCCCTGCCCGTGCCGCTCGGCATGCGGCTCAACCGCCCCGCGTCGCGCCCCGGCATCCTGGCGGTGACGCCCGGCTCCAACGTCATCTTCCTCAACTTCGACGGCCAGGCCTTGCGGCCCGGCCAGTGCTCCGACTCCGCGACCGGCTGCACGTTCATCACCACCGTCTCGACCAACTTCCCGGCGTTCTCCGGGACGCAGGCGCAGCGGGACCAGATCACGACCCTCGTGCGTCAGTACTTCGCCCGCTACAACGCGACCATCACGACCACGCGCCCAACCGGCGTCTACACCATGTGCCTCATCGGCGGTACGCCGCAGAACATCGGCATGGCCGCGGGCGCTGCGGGCGTGGCGCCGCTCGACTGCGGCGACAACACCGGTGGCGACATCGTGTTCGCCTTCTCGGAGGTCACGCGCAACGACCCCAGCGCGGTCGCGACCACGGTCGCGCAGGAGGTCGCCCATGCCTATGGCCTCGGGCACACGAACGTCCAGGCGGACATCATGTACCCCTACCTCAACAACGCGACCACGGCCTTCCTCGACCAGAGCATGACCACGCCCGACGCCTCGTTCTGCCCCGGCGTGACCGCGCAGAACTCGCACCGGGACATGCTGCGCA
>JAHFDS010000625.1 GCA_023248855.1 Myxococcales bacterium | reverse complement strand
CAGCTCGCCGAGCGTGTCCTCGCCGCGCGGCGCCAGACCCGCGGCCGAGAGCGCCTCGATCGGCCCAGGCTGCGGGCGCCTCGGCGAGAAGGCGCGGTCGGGGTGGAGCACCTCGGCCGTGGACGCAGGCGGCGGACGCAGGCGGGGCAAGAGGCTCGCCCAGGGTCGGGTGCGCACCAGGCCCCGCACGTAGGCGGCGCCAGCGCCTTGCGAGAACGCCGCGCCCGCGCGTAGCCAGCGTGGCGCCCCCTCGAGCGCCGGCGCCGCACGCGCGCCCTCGCGTCCCAGCGCCTCGGCCGGCGAGACCACCGTGTCGTCGAGCCGCCCGAGCTCGAGCGCGGTCGCGAGCGCGTCTCCGTCCACCATCGCGCGTCGCACCAGCCGCTCGTCGGACGACAGCGCCGGGGCGTCGAGCCACTTGCCGAGCTCGAGCTGTTGATCGAGCAGCGCGCGCGTCACCTCGGCCGGCAGGAGGCGGGCGACCAGGTCTTCGGGGGCGTCGGCGCGCACGAGCAGGCGCCGCGTGGTCGGGTCGTAGCGCACCATCGTCGCCTGCGCGAGCCGGCGCACCAGCGCCGCCAGATCGAGCCCTTCGGGTACGAGGCCGAGGCGCGTCCACAGCGAAAGGCGCTCCTTGCCCGGGCGTGCCCCGAGCGCCGCGGCGAGGCGGCCCGGCCAGGCGTCGACGGAGACGCGCTGGGCGGGGATCGGCCGGCGTACAGGGATGCCGTGCAGGCGGGACACGCGCCGCACCACGTCGAGGGTGCGCTCGGCGAGCGGGTCGGCGTTTACGGCGCTGGCTGGGAGCACGAGCACGAGCGCGAGGGCGAGGGGGTGGCCGCGCATGGGGCAAGGCGTGAGAGCATCATCGCATGCGGATCACCGGCGGCACGCTGGGCGGGCGACACCTCTGCGCGCCGGCGGGGCAGGGCACGCGGCCGACCACCGACAAGGTGCGCCAGGCCATCTTCAACCTGCTCGGGCCGCCGCCGGACGACGCGCAGGTGCTGGATCTCTTCGCCGGCTCGGGCGCGCTCGGGCTCGAGGCGCTCTCGCGTGGCGCCGCCTTTGCGACGCTGGTCGAGCGCGCGCGCCCGGCGCTTGTTGCGATGCACAAGAACATCGCCGCGCTCACGCTCGCAGCGCAGGTGCGCGTGCTCACGGGAGAGGTACGGGTCGTCTTGCCGCGATTGGTCGGGCCGTTCCACTGGGTGTTCCTCGACCCCCCGTACGCGGCGGGCGTGCTCGACGAGGTGCTCGGCCAGCTGGCGCCCGCGCAGCTCGCGGACGGCGTGGTCGTGATCGCGGAGCACGATCGCAGGAGCCCTCCCGCGCCGTCTTGTGGCATCCTCGCGCTCGGGGATCGACGCCGCTACGGCGAGACCGAGGTCTCGCTCTACGTGCGCGCCGCTCCCGAGACAGCATGAGGTTCGCTTGACCAGGCTCGCCATCTACCCCGGCACGTTCGATCCGGTGACGAACGGGCACCTCGACATCCTGCGCCGCGGCCTCGTGGCCTTCGATCGCATCGTGGTGGCGCTCGCGGAGAACGTGCGCAAGCAGCCGCTGTTCACGCTCGAGGAGCGCAAGGCGATGATCCTGGACGCGATGGGCGGCGACGCGCGCGTCGAGGTCGACGCCTTCTCCGGCCTCATCGTCGAGTACGCGCAGCAGCGCGGCGCCAAGATCATCCTGCGCGGCCTGCGCGCGCTGGCAGACTTCGAATACGAATTTCAGTTCTCGCACATGAACCGGCGCCTGGCGCCGGAGATCCACACGCTGTTTCTGATGACGAGCGAGGAGAGCTCCTACGTCAGCTCGTCGCTCATCAAGGAGGTCGCCCAGTTCGGCGGCGACGTCTCCGCGTTCGTCCCCGAGCTGGTGCGGAGAAAGCTCGAGGAGAGGCTCGGCGCGCCGCGCCTCGCCGTGGCGCCGGCGCCAAGACCCTGAAACCCTCCGCTGAGGTCCTTGTGAAGCTCTCGTCCCGTCTCGACTCGATCAAGCCGTCCATCACCCTCGCCGTGACGTCGAAGGCCGCCGCGCTGCGCCGCCAGGGCATCGACGTCATTGGTTTCGGCGCCGGCGAGCCCGACTTCGACACGCCGGCGCACATCCGCGCGGCGGCCAAGGCGGCCATCGACGCCGGCCAGACGCGCTACACCGACGTCGCCGGCACGCCCGAGCTGCGCAAGGCCGTGGCGAAATGGCTCAACGGCGCCCACGGGCTCGACTTCGCACCCGAGCACATCGTCGTGTCGGTGGGCGCGAAGCACTCGCTGTTCAACCTGTTCTTCGCGCTGCTCGACGCCGGTGACGAGGTGCTGGTACCGGCGCCGTACTGGGTCAGCTACCCGGAGATGGTGACGTTCGCGGGCGGCACGCCGGTCGTCGTCGAGACCACGATGGCGCGCGGCCTCAAGGCGCGTGCGGTCGATCTCGAGGCCAGGATCACGCCGAAGACGCGCGCGATCATCCTGTGCTCGCCGTCGAATCCGACCGGCGCCGTGTACGACAAGCGCGAGCTGGCCGAGCTGGCCGAGCTCTGCGTGGCCCGGGACATCCTGGTGATCTCCGACGACATCTACCGCTCGCTGGTCTACGGGGTGCCGTATGGCCACCTCGTCAACAGCGTGGATGGCAAGCTGCGCGAGCAGATCCGGGCGCGCACGCTGCTCGTCGATGGCGTCTCGAAGACCTACGCGATGACCGGCTGGCGCATCGGCGTGCTCGCCGCGCCGACCGACGTCGCCAAGGCCGTCGCGACCATCCAGGGGCAGTCGACGTCCAACGCATCGTCGGTCGCGCAGGCGGCGGCCCTGGCGGCGCTCGAGGGCCCGCAGGCCTGTGTCGAGGAGATGCGCCAGGCGTTCGACCAGCGCCGCAAGGTGATGGTGGACCGCCTGCGCGCGATCCCCGGGGTCGAGTGCCTCTCGCCGGACGGCGCGTTCTACGTGTTCCCCTACCTCGGGGCGTTCACGGGAAGAAAGACGCCTGACGGCAAGACCCTCGCCGACGACGTGCAGCTCTCGGAGTACCTGCTCGAGGCGGGGCGCGTCGCGCTGGTGCCGGGCACGGGCTTCGGCGCGCCGGGCTTCGTGCGCCTCTCCTACGCGACCTCGATGGCCAAGATCGAGGAGGGCCTCGGTCGCCTGCGCGAGGCGCTGGTGGCCCTCAAGAAGTAGTCCGAACCCCGATCACTCGGCCACGTACCAAAGCAGGACCTGCCCGCGGAACGCGTTGTAGGCGTTGATGTCGCCCCCGAAGTTGAACGGGTGGCCGGCGGCGGCCGCCTGCGGCGGGTTGCACACGGCAAAGAGCGGCGAGGCCGCCGCGTTCGCGGACATCTTGCGCTTGACGAGGTTGCAGCCCGCGGTCTGCTGCGTGACGGTGTCGACCTGCACGCTGGCGAGGTTGAGCGCGGTCTGCGCCGCGGCGTTGTTGGGGTCGCCGTGACAGCTCGTGCAGTTGGCGCGCAGCACGGGCGTCGCATACTGCGTGAACGCGCCGA
>JAHFDS010000200.1 GCA_023248855.1 Myxococcales bacterium | reverse complement strand
CGACCACGAGGCCACCGCGCGCCGCCGGCCCGCCGGCCTCCACCTCACTCGCGCGCAGCCCCGGCGAGCCGCCGAACAGGGCGCCGATGCGCGCGCGCGGACCCCCGGGGCGCACGAGCAAGAGGATCTCCGCGTCCGCGTGTCCGCCCGGCGAGAGCTCGACCTCGGCGCGGCCGCTCGACAGTCGGCCGCTGCCGCCGCACTGGATGGTGACGGCGCCGGCGGCCACCGGCGTCACGTCCACCGTGCCGTGCTCGTCGGTCACGAGCTCGGTGCTGCCGCGTTCCCGGCTGATCCAGCACGCGACGGATGGCAAGGCGTTGCCGGACAGGAAGTCCACCGTGCGCACCCGCACCGCGCCGACGCCGCTGCTCGCGAGGACCACCTCCGCCGTCGCGCCCGCCGCCACGTCGACCTCCGCCCCGGCTCGCTCGACCTCGCCGAGGGCGACCACGCTGTAGCGTCCGACCGGGACGCTCTCGATGCGGAACCGGTCCCCGGTCAGCGCCCCGCGCAGCTCGTGGCCGCAGTCGGTGGCGCCGCGCTCGTCACGGGCGTGCTCGGCGCAGATCCGGACCGCCCCGAGTCGGGCGGGCGAGCTCGCGAAGCCGACCAGCCGCCCGGCGATCGTCCCGCGGCCGGACAGCCGCACGACCACGTCGCGCCGGCCGGCCTCGACGCCGCGGACCGTGACCCGCTCGCCGTCCGGGCTGCGCACCGACAGGTCGAAGCTGCCGGCGGGGACGGAGGCGAGCTCGAAACGACCGTCGAGACCCGTAATGGCCGATGGCGCGTCGGCGGACGGATACGGTTCCCCATGCGGGCCACGTCCCATCATCACGCTGGCGTCGGCGACCGGTTCGCCGCTGGCACCCTCCACGCGGCCCGCGATGGCGTGGCCCTCGTGACGCGCGAAGACACGCAGCCCTGTGCGATGGAGCGCCCCGGGCGAGAGGCGCACCGGCGACTCCGGCTCGCTTCGCACCAGCGGGAGCTCGACATCGAGGGCCGGAACGTGGGCCGAGAGCGTGTATGCCCCCGCCGGCAGGCCGGTCACGGAGAACGCCCCGTCGAGCCCGGTGGTGGCTCGTCGGGAGGTCTCCCCGTCGGACGCGCTCACCCACATGCCGGCGATGGGCGAGCCGCGCTGGTCGAAGAGCACACCGGCCAGGCTGCCGGTGGGCACGAGCGCGAGCTCCACCGGCGCGATCTCGCCCGCCGCGGGGACCTCGACTGGCACGTGGCTCACCTCGCCCCCGGTCCCCTCCGCGCCGAGGTGATAGGTGCCCGGCGGAAGCGGCAGCTCGAAGACCCCTCCAGGCCCTGTGCGCACGCTGCGCGTGGCGGCGGGGCCGATGGCCTGCACGTCCGCCTGCGCGGGGGCGCCGGCGAGCGTGACCCGTCCTCGGACGGCGCGCACGGCCGAGAGCGTGAGCACGACGCCCGTCACCTCCGGGCTCGAGATCTCGAGTCGCGGGGGGCTCGCGAGGTGCTCGCCCTCCACCTCCAGCACCACCGTGCTGCCGAGCTCGAGGCCGTCGACCTGGAAGCGACCGTCCTCCTGGGAGAACACGCGCTGCCAGTCGCCCCTTGCGACCTGGGCGATGATGCGCGCGCCGGCGACGGGGGTGTCCTGCCTGCGCACCTCGCCCGAGAGCCGCGCGGCGTGGTGCGCCACGAGCACGATGCCGTCCTGCACCTGCCCGGGGCGCAGCACGATCTCCTGCGGTGGCTGGACGACCAGGCCCTCGACGCCGAGCGCGTGACGGCCGCCCGCGAGGCCCGCGAGGCGGAAGCCGCCCTCGGCGTCCGCCTCGGCGCGCGGCGCTTGGCTCCCGAGGCCCACGACCACGATCGCCCCACCGAGGGGCGCACCGTCGGGCGCCACCACGTGCCCGGATACGACGGCCTCGGGCGATAGGCGGAAGTCGCGCTGGCTCGAGGCCGGCAGGGGGGCGACGAGGTCGAGGCTCTGGGCGCCGTAGCCTTCCGCCTCTGCGCGCAGGCGCCCCGCACCGGCACCGGGCGGCAGGCACAGGCGGAACCGTCCCTCGGCGTCGGCGATGGCCGCGAAGCCGCGCGGGGTGTGCGCGATGAGCAGGCTCACATGCGCCGCGCTGATCACGCCGCCGCCCGCGTCGCGCACCGTGCCGACGACGTGGTGCGTGCAGTCGGAGAGCGCGAGCTCGAGCTGCGAGGGATCGGGCACCGCCCTGGGATCGTCGAGCCGCAGAAGCTCGAATGCCGGCGCCAGTCCAGCCGACTCGGCGGTGACGACGTATTCGCCAGGGGCGTGGCGACCGAGGTCGAAGCGCCCGTCCTCGCGACTCTCCGCGCTGGCATCTGGCAAGGCGCCGGTCACGCTCTGGAGCCGCACCCTTGCCCGTGCGGCCGGCAGGCCTGCGTGCGTCACCCGACCGGCCACGAGCCGGCTCGACCCCGGCGAACGCCGTGGCGCTCCCGAACGCGGGCCCCGACCGCCGGCGCCGGCAAGCTCCGTGGACGGTCGCGGGGCCACTGACTGGTGGGCGGAGCGACGCACAAGGAGCGCGACGAGCAGCGCCAGCGCCAGCGCTGCGACAGCCGCGAGCACGAGACGAGGGCGCACGCACATCGAAGGTAGGCCATTCCAGACGCCCCGCCAATGCCGGTCCTGTTTTCGTGCGGGGAGATGGAGCTCTCGATCCGACCCCGTCAGCCCGCGAGCCCCAGCGCGTGCAGGACCCATCCGGCCGCGGCGCCGCCGCCGAGGAGCCACGTCGAGCTCACGCGGAAGCGAACCAGCAGCCCCGCCGCCAGGACCCCGAGGACGATCGTCGGCGCGTCCACGAGGGCGGCGCGGCCGAGTTGCGCCGTCACGACGGCCATGAGCGCGAGCGAGGCGACGTTGACGCCGTCCAGGAACGCAGCGGCGCTGGGCGAGGCCCGGAGCCTGGGCACGAGCGGCCCGGAGAGCGCGACGAAAAAGAACGCCGGCAGGAAGATGCCCGCGGTCGCGATCGCGGCCCCGCCCGGACCGGCGAGCACGTAGCCGATGAACGTGGCGGTAGTGAAGACGGGCCCGGGCGTGACCTGGCCGACCGCGATGGCGTCGATGAGCTGCGCCTCGGTGAGCCAGCCCAGGCGCTCGACCAGGTCGGCGCGCAAGAACGCCAGCAGGACGTAGCCGCTGCCGAAGAGCACGGAGCCGGTCTTGAAGAACACCCAGAACAGGTGGGGCAGCGTGATCGCGCTCGCGGCGGCAGCGACGCCGGCGGCGGCCCCCGCGGTTGCAAGCGGCACAAGGCCGAGCGCACCGGCCGGGCCCCTGGCGGCAGGCTTTGCGAAGGCCTTCGCCACCACGACCGAGGCGACGCCTGCGCCGAGGAGCACGCCGAGCTCGCTCGCGCCGAGCGCGACCAGCGCCGCCGAAAGGACCCCGCACACGCGCAGCCAGGTCGAGCGCGCGGCCCGCGGCGAAAGACTCCAGATGGCCTGCACCACGACGGCGAGGATGGCGGGCTTGACGCCGTAGAGCAGCCAGCTCGCCGCGGGCAGCGTCCCGAAGCGCACGTAGGCGAAGCCGCACGCGCCCGTGATGGCCATCGCCGGCACGATGAACGCGAGCCCCGCGACGGCGAGCCCTGCGAAGCGGCGGCGCTCGAAGCCGATGTGGATCGCCATCTCCGTGGAGCTCGGCCCGGGGATGAGGTTGGTCGCGCCGAGGAGGTCGAGGAAGTGCTGCTCGGAGAGCCAGCGCCGGCGCGTGACCACCTCGTCCCGCATCATCGCCAGGTGCACGGCCGGTCCTCCGAAGGCCGTGGCGCCGAGCCGGAAGAACAGGAGCGCCAGCTCGCGCAGGGTCGTGCGCGCCTCCGGCCCGGCGGGCCGCTCACGCTCCGTCATTCCGAGTCACGCATACGACGGACGCCGTCCGGAATCCAGGCGCCCGAGCGCACGGTCGCGTATCCTCCGCGGTCACACCAGGCGCGGCGCCAGGAACCGCGCCCCGGCCAGGCGAACCTCGTACACCGCCACGTTCGTGATCGGCGGCACCTTCACCGCGGTGGCGAGGTCGAAGAACGCGCGCATCGCCCCGCCGTGCGAGACCACGAGGAGGCCCTCGTGCGCGCCGGCCAGACGCGTCACGGTCTCGACCATGCGCCGGCCGACCTCCGCGCGCAGCTCGGCGCCGGGCGGCTCACGTCCCTCGCAGAACGCCTGCCAGGCCACCGGATGGCGCACCTCGCACTCCGCGCGCGTCAGCCCTTCGAACGCACCGTAGCCGCGCTCGCGCAGCCCCGGCTCGAGCAGGGGCTGCGCAAGGCCCAGGGCGAGGGCGACGATCTCGGCGGTCTGCCGCGCCCGACCGAGATCGCTCGACGCCACGAGGCGCAGGCCCCGGCCGGCCAACCGGGCTCCGAGCGCGCGCGCCTGCTCGAGGCCCGCCTCGTTGAGCGGCACATCGGTCGTCCCCTGCCAGCGGCCGAAGCGGTTCCAGTCCGTCTCGGCGTGACGCGCGAGGAGCAGCGAGCGGTCCGACATCCCGTCCAGAGTATCCCGCTTCCCACCTACGTCGCCGCGAGCCGCAAGGCGGCGCGCGTGCCGCCGAGGTGGAGCAGCTGCGCGATCTCGACCTTGCTGGCCAGCCCCGAGCGCTCGACCTCGGCGACCAGCGCCTCGGTGCGCTCCTCGCGCGAAAGCCACGCGATCGCCAGGTCCACCAGCCCCTCGTCGGGCACGCCCGCCACGAGCTCGAGCCCCTCGCGGTAGAGCATCTGCGCGGTCACCACCGCGCCCACGAGGTGGGCGAGGTACACCGCCGGCAGGGCCTTGACGCGGTCGCCCGCGCGCGCCGCGAGCGTGGGCGGCAGGTACCGCTCGGCCAGCTTGCCGACCATGCTCGGCGCTCCCGCGCGCAGCGCCGCATGACCGCGCGTGAGCGCCTCCTTGACCCGGTTCACCTCGCGCGACAGGCGCACGGAATGCTCCGGCAGGGCCACGTGCGGGTTCCGGCGGTGCGCGTCGAACAACAGCTCCGCCTCGAGCCGCGCCAGCTCGCGCAGCCGATCGACGACCTCGCGCACGAACGCCGGCTTGATCTCGAGCAGCGTCTCGGTGTCGACCAGCAGGTTGGCCAGCACCTCGAAGCTCGAGCAGATGACGCCGCACTTGTTGGCGCTCGAGTCCTTGACGATGTTCACGCCCTTTTCGGCCAGGCCCGCGCGCGCCTCGGGCGTCAGGAACAGGTTCGCGCCCTCGACGATGAGCCGGCTCGTCGGCGTCCCGTCCGCCTTGAGGAAGCGCTGCCAGTTGGCGCCGTTCATGGTGCCCGGGCGCCCCCCGCAGGGCACAAAGGCGTCAGCCACCACGCGGTTGTGCAGCTCGTTTCGGAGCAGCGCCCCGTCCGGCGCGTCGATCGGCACCACGCGCCCCGCCGCCGAGAGTCGCGCGCGGTCGAACTGCGCGATGGGCAGAGACGCGCCGACCAGGCGCAGGAGCTCGGCAGAATCGAGCCCGCTCGGGTCCTCCGCGGAGCCCGAGCCGTCGGCGATGCCGACGACGCGGACCCGCTCGCCATACTCGCGGAACAGGATCTTGAGCGCGTTTCCGCCCACGTCGCCGTCGGGCCCGCCGGTGATCTTGACCGAAAACGGCGTGGTGGCCGGGTCGATGCCGAGCACGCGCAGCCCCACCCCGAGGAACACCGCGACCCCCTCGGAGGTGACGCCGTACTCCTTGTGGTTGATGCCGGCTCCCGGCTTCGAGCTCATGATGGCGTCGGGGTAGACGTAGCCGCGCGCCCGCGCCCGGCTCGCGATCCACACGATGTGCTCGGGCGTGATGTTCTCGTCGGGCCCGAAGTAGAGCAGCTCGCGCGCGCCCAGGCGATCCACCACCTTTTGCGCGGTCCCCTCGACGAGGAGGTCGAGCATGGCGTCCACGAACGCGCGCACGCAGCGCGTGACCACGCGTCCGGGCTCCACCAGGATCACGGCCTTGGCGCCACCCTCGGGGATGTCCTTGTTCTTGAGCTGCTGGGCGAAGGCGAGCTCGTAGACCTCGTCGAAGTGCCGCTCGCGCTCCCGCGTGTGCTGCTCGGGCGAGGCGGGGATGACGACGCGCACGCCGCCACGCGCGATGTCGCGGAAGCGCACGTGGAACGCCGCGAAGCTGCGGCCGCGCACGAAGTAGACGCCGTAGGGCAGGTCCGCGCGCGGGGTGCGCTTCTCGAACAGCGCCGGGTCGAGCCGGAGCGAGAGCGCCGAGCGGCCGACCACGTA
This sequence comes from Myxococcales bacterium, assembly GCA_023248855.1. Classification (GTDB taxonomy): domain Bacteria; phylum Myxococcota_A; class Polyangia; order JAHFDS01; family JAHFDS01; genus JAHFDS01. The sequence continues at coordinate 7,752 of JAHFDS010000200.1, read as the reverse complement.
GTGGTTCGTGCGGCGAGTCGCGGCGATCGCGGCGTGCACGGTCTGGAACACCGTGCGCTCGACGTCCTCGAGCCCCGCGCCCTCCACGCGCATGCGCGCCTCCTCCCCGCGGCGCGCGACCACGTCGGCCGGCAGTCGCAGGGCGGGGTCGAACGCCTGCTCGAACAGGCGCACGAGCGCGATGGCCAGCTCGAGGTGCTGCTCGAGGATCTCGCGGACGCGCGAGCGGCCATAGGCGAAGCGGTCCACCTTGACGAGCAGCTGATGCGCGAGCTCGGCGAAGGTGTGCAGGACGTCGGCGCCGCCGAGCCCGAGCGCGGCCTCCTTGTAGCCGAGCGTGATCGTGTCGGCATCGAGGTAGGGCAGCCGGAGGAGCTCCGTGCGCAGCGATTGCCAGGCGGCGCCGCCGTCCTCGAGCGTGCCGCTCGCGGGCTCGACCACCGCAGACACGATGGCGGCGGAGCGCTCACCGTCGTCGTGGATGGCGTCCACGTAGGCGCGGGCGATGTTCAGCCCCCGGGCGCCGAACAGGTCGGCGGCGCGCGCGAGCAGGCGCCGTGGCTCGATGTTCGCCACCGCCAGGATCACCCGCTTGCGGCTCGGCACGGGGTCCGCCTCGAGCCAGGCGGCGGCCCCCGCGGAGCCCGCTATCTCCTCGTAGATGTCGAGGTGCACGAGCACCCGATGCGGCGTGCACGTGCGCACGTAGGCGACGTCGAGCCGCCGGAAGTGGCGCTCGAGCGCGGCCTGATCGAGCGCCCGGCCTTTATCGGCTGCGAATGCCAGCGTCGCGGCGATCTTCTCGCGCACCTCGGGCGAGGAGGGATCGGCGAGCGGGCTCTCCCCGAGGTCGAACTCGTCGACCGCGACCGAGCCGTCGCGCGACTGGTAGATGCGCGCAGACCGCACCGTGGCGTCGCCGAAGTCACGCATGAGCGTGGTCAGCATCCCGGGGTGGTCCTCGGGGAGCACGTAGGTCATGCGCTTGCCGTCGCGACTGCGCATGCGCAACCAGGGCTCTTGCCCCGCGGCCCGCAGGGCCAGCATGAGCGCCATGTGGCTGATCCGGGTGCTGGCATCGATGTGATCGAAGTAAGTCGTGGGCATCTGCGACAGGTACCAGGGGACGAACTCGTCCACCGCGGCGGAGAGCCGCTCCTTGAGCTCCTTGACGACGGCCTTCGAGTCGAGCGCTTCGGGCATGGGCGGCAGTCTAGGTCGGTGGGGCAGCAGAGCGCGAGGGGCTCGGCAACGGGAAAGGGCCAGACACAACGGTCGTTGCATTTACATAACGATCGTTATATCCTGCGATCCAGGAGGCAGCATGAGGCAGGACGCGGACGTCGTGGTGATCGGATCGGGCGCGGGCGGGCTCACCGCCGCGCTCGCGCTCGCGCGCGCGGGCAAGCGCGTCGTGGTCTTCGAGCAGCACTACCTGCCGGGGGGCTGGTGTCACTCGTTCTCGCTCGAGGGCCACCAGTTCAGCCCCGGCGTCCACTACATCGGCGAGCTCGGCCCGGGCGGCTACATGCGCGCCATCTACGAGGGCCTCGGCGTCGCCAGCGACCTCCTGTTCCACGAGCTCAACCCCGACGGCTACGACCACATCCGGATCGGCCAGGAGCGCTTCGACATCCCGAAGGGCAAGCAGCGCTTCGCCGAGCGCCTGTCGGAGCGCTTCCCGCGCGAGCGCGCCGGCATCCACGCCTTCCTCGACACCTCCGAGCGCATCGCCGACGAGCTCATGACGGGCGTGTCCGCGCGCGGCTGGAAGGAGAAGGCCTCGCTGCCGTGGCGCCTGCGCACCACGCTCCGCTACGGCTGGATGTCGCTCGAGCGCTTCATGAGCGGCTTCGTGTCGGACCCTTTGCTCAAGGCCATCCTCGGCACGCAGGCTGGCGATCATGGCTTGCCGCCCTCGCGCGTGCCGACCGCGATGCACGCCACGATCCTCGCGCACTACTTCGACGGCGGCTGGTACCCGCGCGGCGGCGCCAAGAGCCTGCCGCGCGCGTTCATCCGCCAGCTGCGCGCCCACGGCGGCGAGCTCCACCTGTCCACGCCGGTCGCGCGCATTCTCACCGAGGGCTCGGGCGGCTCCCTGCGCACCGTCGGCGTGCGCCTGGGCGATGGCACCGAGGTGCGCGCGCCGGTCGTCATCTCGAACGCCGATCCCCACGTCACGCTCGGGCGGCTGGTGGGCCGCGAGCTGCTCTCGCCGGGCACGCAGCGCAAGCTCGACCGCGTGAAGTACTCGGTGTCCGCGCTGTCGCTGTTCCTGGCAGCCGAGCTCGACCCGCGCGCCGCCGGCCTCGACTCGGGCAACCTTTGGTACGCACGCACGCCCGACCTCGAGGCCATCTATCGCCTCGCCGAGCAGCGCACGCTCTCGGGTGACCTGCAGCTGCCCGGCGTCTTTCTGACCACCACCACGCTCAAGGATCCGACCAAGCAAAAGGGCCGCGTGCACACGATGGAGTCGTTCGCCTTCGTGTCGTACGAGGCGTTCGCGCACTGGGCGCAGACGGAGTACGGCGCCCGCCCCGAGGGCTACGCGCGGATGAAGGACGCGCTCACCGAGCGCATGCTGGACGCGATCGACGCGCTCGTGCCGGGGCTGCGAGAGCGCGTGGTGTTCAAGGCGCTCGGCACGCCGCTCACCAACGTGCACTACTGCGAGGCCACGCGCGGCAACCTGTACGGCACCGAGAAGACGCTGCGCAACCTGCCGCCGCTCGGCTTCTCGATCAAGACGGAGCTGCCGGGCCTGTGGATGTGCGGCGCGAGCACGCTCGGCCACGGCGTGGCAGGCGCGACCCTCTCGGGCCTCGCGGTCGCCAAGGCGGTGCTGCGCTGCCGGCGCGCGGAGCTCCTGTCGGCGCGCGGCCAGGTGCTGCGCACGATGCGTGCGGACGCCGTGACCCGGCAGGAGGGCGCGACGGAAGAGCCCGAGGACGAGGCGCTTTCTGGCGCGTAGACCACTCGGGCGGCCCGCCGAGGACACCGGCACGGTCCGGGACCTGCGCCGGGCGCAGATCGTCGCCCAGGCCCGCCGCATCGTGGCCGAGGAAGGCATCTCGGCGCTCACGATCTCCACGCTGGAGGCGCGCCTGCCGTTCTCGCGCGGCGTGATCACGCATCACTTCCGCGACAAGGACGAGATCGTCGAGGCCGTGCTCGCGAGCGCGGTGGACGACATCGACGCCGGCACGGCGCAGGAGCTGCGGAGCTCGGTGAAGGCGTCGGCCGACCTCGAGGCCCGGGTGCGGGCCGTCCTGCGCAGCAAGGTGCAGGGGTTCCTCGCGCAGCCCGAGGCGACGCGCGTGCTCGTGTCGTTCTGGGGGCAGCTCGGCGATGCGCGCGCCACGGGCGCCAACGCGGCGCTGTTCCGGCGTTATCGCGCCGAGTCGCGCCGCCTGTTCGCGCACGCGGTCGGAAGCGGCGAGGCCAGGGCGGACCTCGACCCCGCCGTGGCCGCGGCCTTGCTCGTGGGGTCGGTGCTGGGCATCGTCGGCCAGGCCATGTTCGAGCCCGGGGCGTTCGACGTCCCGGCCGCCATCGAGGCCGCCGCCGCGCAGTCCGCCGCCTTTGCGGCGCCCCGGCGCTGACACCCGGGCTCCGCCGGCCGGCTCAATCGGCTACGCTCCCGCGGTGCTCGGACGACGACCCGATGCGGACCTCGTGCGGGACGCGCCGCCCTACCGGCGCATGATGCCGCTCCTGATGCGGACGCGGAACGAGTCCGCGGTGTACTTCGAGCAGCGCATCGATGCGACCGCGGCGCTGGCTCGCCTCGAGGCGGAGCGAGCGCGCGGCAAGAAGCTCACGTTCCTGCACCTCGTGCTGCACGCGCTCGGCCAGATGCTCGCGGAGCGGCCGCGCCTCAATCGCTTCGTCTCCGGCGGTCGTCTCTGGCAGCGTCGCGGCATCTGGGTGAGCTTCTCCGCCAAGAAGGCGTTTCGCGACGACGCGCCCATCGTGGTGGTCAAGCGGCGGCTCGATCCCGCACAGGCGCTCGACCAGATGGTCGCGGAGCTTTCGGGCGAGCTCGACGAGGCGCGGTCCGACCGGCAGAGCCCGACCGACAAGGAGGTGTCGCTCTTGCTGCGACTGCCGCATTTCCTGCTGTCCTTGGCGATTGGCCTGGCGCGCTGGCTCGATTCGCATGGCCTCATGCCGCTCGCGATGCTGCGCCACGATCCGTTCTACGCGAGCGTCTTCGTGGCGAACCTCGGCAGCCTCAAGATCGACGCCGCCTACCACCACCTCTACGAATACGGGACCATCCCGCTCTTTGTCACGATCGGCCGCTTCGAGGACGCCGTGGTCGCGGGCCCGGACGGGCCGGTGGTGACAAAGCGCGTGGTGCTCAAGTGGAGCTTCGACGAGCGCACCGAGGATGGCCTCTACTGCGCCGCCGCGCTCGAGATCTTGCGCCGCCACCTCGAGGACCCCGCCGTGATCGGCACGGTCAGGACCGCCGGGTAGGACGCTATTCAGGGGCGATGTCGCCCGTCAGGCGCCTGGGCGGCGCCACGCCACCGAGCACGCGCGGCGCCGAGATCTTCCCCATCAGCTTGGGGTCCTCGGTGCAGGGGGCTGGCGACGCGGAGGCGGAGCGAGCGAACGGGGCGGGTTTCGGACATCGCCCGCGCCCGGGATCCCAGGGGCGGCGTCGTGAGCGGGCGTCAGGCTTGCCTGACGAGTGGCGACCCCATTCGCCACCCCGGGACGTTTCGCACTGCAGGCACTGTGAAGCGCCACCCGTCGTTCTCGTTGGAGACCTCCAACCGCTGGAAACCCTGTGAGGTCCGCGGGTAGCCCCCCCGCTTGCAAGCCGCTGCGCGGAATCCATGCGATCTTTCCACGTCTCCCGCTTCGTCCTCGCTTCTGCCCTTCTCTCCTGCGGCCCTACCGGCCCCGACGGCTCCGGCGACGGGCCAGAAGAAGGCCTCGACAAGATCGAGCACGATGTCGAGGGAGCGCTGGGCAGCGACAAGGCGGACTCTCTGGCCAGGCCGACGATCCTCGGCGACATCCTTCCAGAGGTTCCGCAGGAGGGCATGTACGCCCCTGGCCAGCGATTCCTCGCCTGGACGTTCTCCGCACTGGCGCGGCCGAACGTCAACATCAATGCCGTCGCGCGCTCGAGGGCGGGCCTCGCCACGCTACTGCTGTGGCGGCCGGCTTGCGACCAGCCGTGGCGCACGGTGGATCGCACCGCCGCAGACGACCTGAACCGCGACTTGCCGGCAGACGGCAACTACCTCGTCGTGGTGGGCCCGCGCGCGACCAACGCGCGAGGCTCCCTGAGGGCGCTCCTGCGCACGGCGCAACCGGCGGCGATCCAGCCGACCAACTGCGACGGCTCCGCGCTGCCGCAGCCAGTTCCCGTCCCTCTGCCGGCCGCACCCACCGCGCCCGTCGGCACGCTCGCCGGGGCTTTCAGCGTCACGGCCTCGGGCAGCTCCAGCTACACCGTTCCCATCGAGCTACCGCCAGGGCGCGCGGGCCTGCAGCCCATCATTGCGCTGTCCTACGATTCGAGCGGTGGAAATGGCCCGGTCGGTGTCGGGTTCTCCATCGTCGGCCTCTCCAGCATCGCGCGCTGCCCGAAGGACTTCACGCACGATCGCGGCTGGCTCGCGCCCATGTACGACCACACCGACGCCTACTGCCTCGACGGCCAGCGGCTCCTCGGAAATGGCACCAATGCCTACAAGACCGAGCGGCAGACGTTCCAGCGCATCATGTCCATGGATGGATCTGGGTGGTTCCGCGTGTGGACGCGCGATGGCCGCATCCTCACGTACGGCGCGACGCACGGCGATCAGCCGGCCGACGACGCACGCTGGTTCGTGCGCACTCCCGAGGGTGAGTTTCGCTTCCGAGCCTGGTACCTGAAAGAGGTCCAGGATCGCTTCGGCAACTACTACACCATCGAGTACGACAACCGGCGCGCAATGCGCGATGGGGCTCCCTCGGAGACCAACGAGCTCCTGCCCAGGCGCATCACGTACACGGCCCACACCAGCGGCATTCCCGCCACGCGGTCTGTCACGTTCAGCTACGCGCCCAGGACCGGCGACGCCTTCGAAGGCTTGCACTTCGGGGGCAAGATCACCCGCACCCAGATCCTGACCGACATCGCGGTCGACGGGCCGTCCACGCTGCCGTCGGGCGATCCCGACACCAGCAACATGCGCCGCCTGCGCGCGATCCACCTCAAGTACGAGGCCGACCCGGCCACGCACCAGCTGAGGGTTCGGGAGCTCCAGGAGTGCACCGGTGCCGACAAGGCGGAGGTATGCAAACCTTCCACCCTCCTCAAGTGGCTCGACGGTGGGGGCTTCGTCGATCGGAAGCCGACCCTTCCACAGCCCAGCATCGACGGCTGGCCTGCCAGCGTCCCTGGGCCGAACCCTCGCGTGGGAGCGTGGAAGCCGTTCATCAACACACCCATTCGCACGGTGATGCCCATCGACCTCGACGCCGACGGTCGCGCAGACGTGGTCTTTCCGTACGCGGGCACGTGGAAGGTCGCTCGCGGCCTCGGGGACGGGGAGTTCAGCACGACCCTCATCGACACTGGCTCCAGCGCGCACATGGTCATGCCGATCGACTACGACGGCGATGGCCGCACGGATCTCCTGCTCCACGACATCTCGAAGAGATGGCAGGTGCTCGTCTCGACAGGCGCTGGCTTCCGCAAGGTGGACACCGGAATCCCGCGTCCAGCCGTCTTCTGGGACACCACGCGCCCGCGCGGGGTCATGGCCAGCGAGGGCTACGTGCGCCTCCTCGACTTGGGTGGCGACGGGCAACCCACGCTCTACAGCTGTGACCCGGTCTCCGGGGGCTGGACTCCGCGCCTCCCGGGCGTATCGACGGCGGAGAAGTGCACCGATCAGTCGATCCTCCTCATCGATCACGATGGCGACGGCCGCCAGGAGCTCATGGTCGCCGGCGCGACTGGCCATTACTTCATCCAGCGAACCGGCGCCCCGGCTCTCGACACCGGACTGCAGCGTGACCAGCTCGATGGTAGCTTCGAGCGTGATGAGACCGGGCGCCTTCAGCGTGTGCCCTCGTGGACCATGGTCGTCGACGTCAACGGCGATGGGCTCGACGACATCCTCAACTGGCAGCCCAACGCGCCCGTCGAGCGCGGCCCCGGCGTCGCGCTCTGGATCAACCTCGGCGGCGCCGCGGGATTCCGCCTCGTGGACTCGTCGCTCTCGATCGGAGGCAGCGGCTTCGGCTGGGAGAATCAGCTCGCCAAGACCGTAGCCATCGACGTCGACCGGGACGGCATCGCCGAGTTGCTGGTGCCTGGAGACCGCTTCTACCGCTGGAACGGCACGACCCTTGTCGCCACCGAGGGCCCTTTTCAGGCGCCGAGCACGGCGCCTCTGCTGTCGGACATCGATGGCGACGGCCAGGTCGACCTGCTGATGGCCGAGGCGGGTGCCCCTGCCACGCTCTACCTCCGCAGCGGCGCTCGGCCCAGCTTGCTCAGCGAGATCCGAGCCGGCCTTGTCTCCCCGCTCGGCGCGACGGCGCCCGCCACGGTGCACATCGACTACAGCCACTCTGCCGACTCCGCCGTGTACAAGGGCGTGGATCGCGGCGTCGCCAACGCGTGCAGCTTCGGCAGGGCGTGCATGAGCGGCGGGCACACGCTCGTGTCCAAGGTGACTCGCCACAATGGCGGCCCATTCGACGCCCTGAACCGGCCTCTTCCGCCGAGTG
>JAHFDS010000199.1 GCA_023248855.1 Myxococcales bacterium | reverse complement strand
TGCCTGCGCGACCGCCTCGACCGACGCCTTCTCGGCGGCCCACATGGCCTCGACGGGCGCCAGGCGATCGGCGAGGGCGGCGAGCTCTCCGTCGACGCGCGTGATGGCGTCCGGATCGACCGTCGCCCCTTGCGCCTTGTCCCGCGCGAGCGCGTCGCGCTCGGCCTCCAGCGCGCGCCGCTGCGCCTCGAGCGACACCAGGGCCTCGGGCTTGGCGCGCTGCTCGATGCGCACGCGCGCCGCGGCCGTGTCGAGCAGGTCCACCGCCTTGTCGGGCAGCTGGCGGCCCGACAGGTAGCGCATGGACAGGCGCACCGCCGCGACCACCGCCTCGTCGAGGATGGGCACGCCGTGCGCCTTCTCGTAGGCGGGGCGAAGGCCGCGGATCATCACGATCGCGTCGGCCTCGCCGGGCTCGTCCACCTTGACCGGCTGGAAGCGCCGCTCGAGCGCCGCGTCCTTCTCGAAGTACTTCTTGTACTCGCTCCAGGTGGTCGCCGCGATGGTGCGCAGCTCGCCGCGCGCGAGCGCCGGCTTGAGCAGGTTGGCCGCGTCGCCGCCGCCGGCCTGGTTGCCCGCGCCGATGATGGTGTGCGCCTCGTCGATGAAGACCACGATGGGCCTCGGCGACGCCTTGACCTCGGCGATCACCTGCTTCAAGCGGTTCTCGAACTCGCCCTTGACGCTCGCGCCCGCCTGCAGCGCGCCGAGGTCGAGCCCGAGCAGCTCCACGTCGCGCAGCGCATCGGGCACGCGTCCCTGCACGATCTCGTGCGCCAGGCCCTCGACCAGCGCGGTCTTGCCGACGCCCGGCTCGCCCACGATGATCGGGTTGTTCTTGCGGCGTCGCACGAGGATGTCCACCAGCTGCCGGATCTCGCGGTGGCGACCGAACACCGGGTCGATCGACCCCTTGCGCGCGTTCTCCGTGTAGGACGTCGTGAAGCGGGCCAGCGCGCTCTGCTCGCCGCGACCAGCGCCATCCCCGCGGGCCGCCGGCGAGCTGCCCTCGGGCGCCACCTCGGCCGACTCCTTGCTGGGCGCGACCAGGTCGTCGAGCTGCTTGCCGAGCGCCTCGGCGGAGATGGCCTCGAGCTCCGGGTAGATCTCCGCCGTGTAGCGCGCGCCACGAGCGACCAGCTCGAGCAGGAGCTCGCCGGTGCGCAGCCGCGTCGCGCCGCGATGCAGCGACGCGATGACCCACGCGCCCTCGATCCACTCGAACAGGCCCTCCGAGAACACCGGCCGGCCCGCGTTGCCGGTGCGCAGGCGCTCGAGCGTGCGCTGCACGCGCACCGCCAGCCGCCCGCGATCCTGCTCGAGCCCGGCCAGGATGCGCGCGCTGTCGCCGGCGTCGTCCTCCAGCATCCCGAGCAGGATGTGCTCGACCACGATCTCGTAATAGCGTCCGCTCGCGGCGCGCTCGACGGCCTTCTCGAGCAGGGTGGTCGCGGTCGGGGTCAGCCGTCGGACCAGGGTCTTCGGCTCAGCTCGCATGGGTCTCTCCTCGCCTCCAGGGGATCTCTACGACGATTCGGGTCTCGCCGGGGCGGTCACGCAGCCACGTGTCGTGGCCGAGCCGCGCGCCGGTGCCTTCGCCGCCCAGCCGAAACACGGGCGCGGCGCCAGCCATGAGCGTCAGCTCGAGGTCGAGCTCGAGCGGATCGCGACAGAACAGCTCGACCACCTCGCGCAGCCGCGGCAGCTGGTCGCCATCCGCCAGGAAGCGCCGGTAGCGCTGGTCCGAGAACGGCCCCAGCACGACGCGGAACTTCCCGGCGCGATCGAACATGCGCTCGCCGAGCACGGTCGACTTGCCGAGCGAGTGATTGCATACGCCAAGGCGCATACGTTCGGGCAGGTCGATCATCGCCCAGGTCCCGACGAACTGCTCCACGGCCACGCCCGCTTCGCCGAGCGCCTGTCCGAGCACGTCCGCCAGCGCCAGCTCGAGGCCGCGCGCGGTGCGGGCGCGGCGCGACAGGAGCGGCGAGAGCCGCAGCAGGTGGTGCGTCTCGAGCGTGGTCGGCGGAACCTCGGGGCCGGCCGCGCCACCGATCGCGAGCAGACGCTTCGACCAGGCGTCCGACGCGTCATTTCGAAACTCTCCGGCCAGATCGCAGCGCGCCACGAGGCGGTAGAGCAGCGAGATCACGCGGTGGTGGAACACGTCGAGGAAGTCGCGCCGGCGCGGCGCGTCGGGATCCTCGAGCGCGACCTCCTCCGCGAGATACGGTGGCAGCGGGGTGACGGCGCCGGTCAGACCCAGGAAGGTCGTCATCACGACGAACCGATCGACCGGGGCGGAGAGCGGATCGACGGGGTTCTCGCGCCCGCGCTCGGTGTGCACTCCCGAGATGTCCGCGGTCGAGAACGTGAGCGCGGGGTCGTGGCGGAACCGCAGCTGCTCGCGCGCGTAGGGGCCGTTTTCGCCCACGCGCGGCGCGCCCACGGTGAGCCGCTCGAGCCAGGCCACGACGGCGAAGAAGCCCCGCTCGGTCGCGGCTCTTTGCAGCGCGTTCGCGATGGCCTCGGGCGCCTCGAGCTCGTTCACACGATCGCCTGGCGGCCGTTGCGCGCCGGCCACACCCACTCCGTCTGCGAGGGCACGAGGCGCACCAGCAGCTCGGAGAATGCGTTGATGGAGACGCTGGCTCCGAACAGCTCGTCGAGCACGATGCCGAACAGGAACGCGTCGCCCTTGCCCGCGAAGCCCGCGTCGTCGAGCTCCACCAGCGCGCGCACGCCCCACAGCGGCGCGCCCTCGAACAGCCGGCGCGCGGGCGCGCAGGTCACGCGAGAGATCGCCTCCGCGCGCAGGCGATTGGCGCGTGCCGCGCGCTCGTCGGCGTGGGTCTGGAAGTTGTAGAGCTCGATCAGCGCGCGCAGGCTCTGCGCGTCGGCGAGCGTGCGCTGTCCGAGCGCCAGGTGCGCGAGCACGCGCCAGTGGAGCTCGCTGCCGAACGGCGGCCGCAGCGGCGTCGACAGCGGCACGAGGTTCGCGAAGCGCGCCGTGGTGGGCGACGACGGGGCCGGCGCCGACACGTCGCCGACGCGCAGCTGGCTCGTCAGTGAGCGATTCGAGCACGTGAGATCGATCGACAGCACCTCCTGCTGATCGGGCTCGAGCCGCGGGTCCTGGCTCACGTCCTGCGGCAGCTGCACCGACAGGAACGCGTCGACGCCGTCGTCCACCGGCGAGCGGGCGCGTCGCACCTTGTAGTAGGCGCACTCCTGGGCGCCCGCGGCCGCGTGGGCGTAGTCGACGAACGGCCGGTAGGTGCGACGGCCGCGGCGCCCCTGGGCGAGCCCGACCACCGAGTCGACCGAGTGGATCTCCATGTGTGCAGGGTCGAGATCGGCCGCGCGCAGGAGCGACTCGCCCGAGAACGCGCCCTCGCGCACGGGCGCCGCCGCGCACGAGAAGAGGTTGACGACCGGCGCGCAGTGCAGGCGCAGCCCATCGCGCGCTAGCCGCGAAGGCAGCTCGGGCGGGCGCTCGAGCTGGATCGCGATCTCGAACCGCTCGGCGGCGACGTCGATCGCGGCGTCGAGCCCCCGGAGGTCCACGAACAGCAGCTTCTGGGGGAGCGTGAAGTACTCTTGGAGGAGGCGCAGACCCTCGGGCGCGTAGGCGGGCCACGGTAAGAGCGCGCTCTCGGGCGCAAGGCCCACGGGCACGATCGAGGACGCCGGCAGCGTCACCCGCCGGTCGCCCGCCACCACCCGCACCTCGCGCGCGAACCGGCACAGCCACAGGAAGAGCGTCATCGCCGTCGGCAGCTCTCCGTGGACGTAAAGGCGCATACCCGCGGGCTGGAACACCTGCGTGATGCCCGACTCGGTGGTGCGGAAGCGCAGTCGCAGGATCGGCGCGAGCGCGCTCTGGCCGTCCTGCGAGACCTCCTCGAGCACGAGCGGCAGGAGGTCGATGTCCTGCGTCGTGCGGAACAGACAGCGCGTGCCGGAGACCGGGACGGACGCGACCTCGGTTCCGCGGGGCACGCGCTGCCGCGCGCGCAGCGCCTGCGTGTGCGGCTGGAGCTCGAGGATCGTCGCCGCCGGCACCGTCCGCAGGTAGTGCGGCAACAGCAGGTCGCAGAGCCCCTCGACGACCTCGGGGATGGCGTCATCAGCGCGCTCGCGCACCCGGGCGGTGAGGAACGCGAAGCCCTCGAGCAGGCGCTCCACGTCGGGGTCGCCGCTGCGCTCCGCGAGCAACGGGGCGAGGGCCGGGTGCGCGGCCGCGAACGACCGCCCGACATCGCGCAGGTACGCGAGCTCCGCCTGGTAGTAGCGACTGAACACTGGCTAGCGCCTACAGCACATCGAACTGGCCGCCGGGGGTCACCCGGGTGCGGAAGCGCAGGGTACTCCCGTCGCCGACCAGATGCGCGGTGATCTCGAAGCGCAGCACCAGCGGGTCCTCCGATGGCACCTCGCGGATGTTGACCGCCTCGAGCCGCGGCTCGTAGGTCTCGATGGTCTCGCGAATGGCGCGCGACAGCGTGTGGATCGCGTCGGGGAAGTTGTGGACGAGGTCCGTGAAGTCGACCAGACCGAAGTCGCTCACCGTGACCGCGTCACCGTGCCGGCTGTTGAGCAGCACGCGCAGGTGCTCGGCGACCTCGTCGGCCTTGCGCTCCGGCCGCGCCACGCCCGCATCGCCCTCGCCGATCCTGGACAGGAGGCCTCTCATGGGAGCTCACAGCCTACAGCCGACTGCGGATGGCTGGATGCCGGAAACCGCGATCGTCGGCCAGCCCCCAAAAAAAACTCCGCCCGCGCTGGGCGCGGGCGGAGCGGTGTTTCGTTGGCGAAAGCCCGTACTAGCGCTGCGTGTTCCAGGTATCGAGGTGCGTGACGCCGCCGTTCGTGTAGGTCCACTCGATCGTGTGGAACACGAACGTGACCTCCTCGAGCGGTGGATCGGTCAGGTGCGCGGGCTCGATGCAGTTTGGCACCGACTGGCTGATCGAGGCGATGCGTCCCTGCTTGATCGTGATCGAGTAGAACTGCTCGGTCGTGCCGTCACCCGTCGGGTTCGGACGGAAGAACTTGAAGACGCCCTCGATGACCGTGTTCTCGCAGAGTGCCTTGTAGAGCAGTGGGGTCGACTTGTCGATGCGCTTGAGGATGCGGACCGGCTCATACTGCCGCCGTCCCGTCGCCATCCCGGACCCCGCCTCCCGTGCGGTCTTCACCGATGAGTTGAACACGACGCACTCGATCGAGTTCTCGCGACCCAAGCTGTGCTGGGTGCTCTCGCCGGGCACGTCCGTACCGTTCGCCTTCAGGTAAAGGTGTACTGTCTCCGCCATGTGACCCTCGCCGTCAGAGTCCGATGCGGCGATTACCGCACCGGCCGACCAGGTCTGATGTTTTGACCTGAGCCGTAGCTCTTACGTAGCCACTTTTCCCGCGCCGGTCAAGGAGTTAGCCACGCCACGTCTTGCGTCGGTAACGCCCGGTCTGGCATTGTGCGAGCCTCCTCACGACCATTTCCGAGCATGAACCCCATTTCGTCGAGTCGCTTGGCAGCGGGCGTCGCTTGCGCCACCTTGTCGCCCATGAATCGCTCCGCGGTGCTGTGGCTCCTCCTCGCGCTCGGCGGCTGCAAGCCGCCGGTCGTGCTGGCTGGGCCTGCGGCCAAGTGTGAAACCCAGGCCATCGATCTGACGCTGACCGCCTCGGATCGCATCAACCCGGACGACGAGGGGCGGCCCCTGCCGACGCAGTTCCGGATCTACCAGCTCAAGTCGCTGTCGCGCCTCGAGACCGTGGAGTTCGAGGACCTGTGGCGGCGCGCGCCCGAGGTCCTGGCCGAGGACCTCCTCCATGCCGACGAGATGACGCTCTACCCGTCCAAGCAACAAGTGAAGTCGATCACACGCGACCCGAAAGCGAACTACCTCGTGGGCATCGCGATCGTGCGCCGCCCGGCCGGCACGTCCTGGCGGGGCACTTACGTCATTCCCAAGCCGCCGCTCGAGTCGGCCTGCGCGGACCTGCGCGGCTCGTTCTTCCTCGAGAACTCCAACGTCGAGGTGTGGCCACGTCTGTTCGACAAGCCCGCCGAGAAGCCCGACGTGGCCGGCAAGGCCAAGGAGAAGGCGAACGAGCTCGGGGACAAGGCGACCGAGGCGGCCAAGGGCAAGGTCGAGGAGAAACTCCCGTGATTCGAACGCCACAGCGCGTCGTCTGGTCCGAGGGGATGCTCATGTCCCCGCAGCATCTGCAGCAGCAGGATGCCTTCCACGAATCCCACCTTGCCGCCCGGCTCGATGCGGTCTCACCCTGGGACTTCGGCGTGGTCGCGATGGCGGTGTCCGAAAAGGCCCTCGCCGCGGGCCAGCTCGAGCTCGAGTCGCTCGCTGCGGTCCTGCCGGGCGGGCTCGCGGTCGCCTTCTCGGCGGGGCAGCCGGAGGCCCCGGCGGGTCGGCCGATCGGGCCGCACTTCCAGCCGACGCAGGAGACCTTGTCCGTCTACATCGGCGTCCCGCGCGAGCGCGAGGGCGTACCGAACGTCACCGACGGCGATCGCGCGACCCGCGCGCGCTACCAGTCCCTCGTGCGCAGCGTGGTCGACGCGGCCCAGGCGGCCTCGAGCGTGTCCGTGACGGTGGCGCGGCCGCAGGTGCACCTCCTGTTCGACAACGAGCCGCGCGAGGACTTCGAGGTCCTGCCGGTGGGGGAGCTCGTGCGCGACAAGGCGGGCGGCTTCGCGATCAAGTCGACGTTCATCCCGCCGGCGCTGCGCATCGGCGTCTCGCCCTGGCTGATGTCGAGCCTGCGCTCGCTGGTGGCCTCGCTCGTCACCAAGCGCCGCGCGCTTGCGGAAGGCACGCGCCAGCGCGACGCCGCGACCGTCGAGTTCGGCCCCTCCGACATGACGAACTTCCTGCTCCTGCACTCGATCGACGGCACGCTGCCGCTCCTCAAGCACCTTGCGGAGACGCCGGAGGCCTCGCCGTATCGCGCCTACTGGGCGCTGTCGCAGCTGGCCGGGCAGCTCTCCAGCTTCGCGGTCGACGGCGATCCGTCGACGCTGCCGGCGTACCAGCACGCGGCTCCGGGCGCGACATTCGAGCCGCTGTTCGCGCGCATCAACTCGCTCGTGGCCGCGCGCGTTCGCCAGGACTACGTGTCGCTGCAGCTCGATGGACGCGACGACGGCCTGCACAGCGCGCGCCTCGGCGACGAGGGCCTCTCGGGCTGCGGGACGGTGCTCCTGGCCGCCCGCGTGGACATGCCCGAGCAGCAGGTGTCCGACCACCTGCCACGGCTCGCGAAGATTGCCTCCTGGGGCGCGATCGGCGATCTGGTCGCGGCGGCGACGCCAGGCGTGCCGGTCAAGGTCACGACCCGTCCGCCCGCCGAGATCCCGATCCGAGCCGGCGTCGTCTACTTCACGCTGACGACGCGCGACGCGTTCTGGCGGGGCGTCCTGGACGAGCGCACGGTGGCCGTGTACCTGCCCCCGCCGTTCGAGCCAGGCAAGACCAAGCTCGAGCTCCTCGGCGTCAAGGGCGACCGCTAGCCGGAGGCGCGTCCGGAAGGAACGTCCACGACCGCCAGGGTCACCGTGGCCTTGGCCACCAGCTTCTCCTCCGAGAACACGCTCGATTCGACCACCGTCACGGTCTTCCCGCCACGCAACACCTCGGCGACGCAGCGCAGCGCCTGGCCGGTGGCGGGCCGCAAGAGGTTGATCTTGAGCTCGATCGACAGCACGGTCTTTCCGGCCGGCGTGAGCGTCGCCGCCGCCGCGCCCGCGGTGTGATCCGCGAGGGCCGTCTGCACGCCGGCGTGGACGAAGCCGTCCTGCTGCAGGAGCTCCGGGCGCACCCGTAGCGTCGCCTCGACGCGCCCGGGCGCCGTGCTCTCGGCGTCCACCCCCAGCCAGCGCATGAACGGCGCACGCGCGAACACCTCGGTCCAGTCGGCCATGCGCGGCATCGTGCCACGACATGCAAGGGATTCTCGCATCCGGTCGTTTCGCGGTAGATTGCGCGCCACGGCGAGCGCATGGACCGCGTCCACGAGGTGACCAGAGAGGCGTTTTCGGTGCTGAACCAGCTCCGTCAGCTCGATCTCGAGCTGCGGCCGCCGCCGGAGCAGCTGCACCGCCGCATGTGTGGCCTGGTGGACGGCCTCAAGCGCCGCGCCACGGAGGCGGGCTTTTCGGCCGTAGACGCCGACGAGATGGCCTACGCGATCGTCGCGCTGGCCGACGAGATCGCGCTCGAGCAACCAGGGGCATTGCGCGACTACTGGATGTCTCGCTCGCTCCAGCTCGTGTACTTCCGCGAGAACGTCGCGGGGGAGGGCTTCTTCGCGCGCCTCGGCAGGCTGCAGGGCGATCCGCGCCGCGCCGAGGTCGTGCGCGTCTACCTCCTGTGCCTGATGTTCGGCTTTCGTGGCAAGTACCGCGTGCGCGGTGGGGAGGTCGAGCTCCTCGAGATCACCGAGAGCCTGACGCAGATCCTGCTCCGCCAGGGCGGGCCGGTCGCAGAGGTGCTCGCGCCCCACGGCGATCGCCCCGAGGAGGCGCGCAAGGGCAAGCGCAAGTCGCTGCCCCTGGTCGGAGTCGCGCTCGGCATCCTTGCGATCGCGGTCGGCTCCTACGTCGTCATGAAGAGCTGGATCAACACAGACGGCACGGCGGTGCTCGAGCGCATCACCGAGCTCAACAAGGCGCGCGAATGAGGGCGGGGCGACCGGCAGCCAGCAGCCCGAGGCCCGACGCCCTAGCGCCGGAGGCGCGCTGATGCTGCGCTACATCCTGCTCGCGCTCTTCCTGCTGCTCTTCTGGGCGGCGGTCATCCTGTTCCGGCTGCCCGAGTGGATCGGCATCGCGGTCACGGCCGTCGTCGTCGTCGGTGTCGTCGCGCTGTACCTGTGGCGCCGCCGCGTGGCGCGCCGGGCCGCGCGCGAGCTGGAGCAGTCGCTGGTCGCCCAGGCCGAGGAGCACGCCAAGAGCGTGCGCCCGGACATGCAGGAGGAGATCCGCGCGCTCCAGGGCGAGTTCGGCAAGGCCATCGCCTCGCTCAAGGGCTCGAAGCTCGCCAAGAGCGGCATGGACGCCCTGTCCGCGCTGCCGTGGTATGTCATCATCGGGCCGCCCGGCGCGGGCAAGAGCACCGCGCTGCGCAATTCCGGCCTCCATTTCCCGTTCCTTTCGCAGAAGGGCGGGGGCGTCAAGGGGGTGGGCGGCACGCGCAACTGCGAGTGGTGGCTCACCAACGAGGCCGTCATCCTCGACACCGCCGGCCGCTACACCACCGAGGAGGACGACCGCGAGGAGTGGTTCGCGTTCCTCGACCTGCTCAAGAAGCACCGGCCACGCCAGCCCGCGAACGGCATCCTGGTCGCCATCAGCGTCGACGAGCTCGGGGGCGCAGGCGAGGACGAGGTGGTGTCGATCGCCCAGCGCGTGCGCGAGCGCATCGACGAGGTCGCCGAGCGCCTCAAGATGGTCGTGCCCATCTACGTGCTCTTCACCAAGTGCGACCTCGTGCCGGGCTTCGTCGAGTCGTTTGCGGACCTGAGAAAGCAGGAGCGCGGGCAGATCTGGGGCGCCACGCTGCGCCTGCACGGTGAGCGGCGCCCGCCGCGCGAGCTGTTCGAGGAGGGCTTCGACGAGCTGGTCGCCATCGTCGAGAAGCGCGCTCTCGGGCGGCTCGGCCAGGAGCGCAACCTCGGTGCGCGCCAGCGCATCTTCGAGTTCCCGCAGCAGATGCTCGCGCTCCGGCAGAACCTGGCCGAGTTCGTCGGCACGCTGCTCGAGGAGAACGTCTACCAGGAGACGCCCATCCTGCGAGGCGTCTACTTCACGAGTGGCACCCAGGAGGGCCGCCCGATCGATCGCGTCGTCAACGCGATGGCGCAGGCGTTCGGCATCCACCCGTCGATGCCCGAGCAGGAGCCGGTCGTCGAGGCCAAGAGCTACTTTCTGCGCGACGTCTTCGGCAAGGTCATCTTCCCCGATCAGAAGGTGGCGGCGCGCACCGCCGACGAGCAGCGGCGTCAGTCGTTCGTGCGCTACGGCACCGCGGCCGCCGTGATCGCGCTGGCGGGCCTCGTCACGTCGCTGCCCGGCTATGGCTACCAGAGAAACCGGGAGCTCGTCGGCGGCGCGCGGTCGATCGTGGACTCGGTGGGCGCGCAGACCGCGGGCCCGGTCACGCCGCAGAAGCTCGACGAGCTGCGCGCGCTGGTGGAGAAGCTCAAGAAGTACGAGGACGAGGGGCCGCCCTTCCTCATGCGCCTCGGCATGTACCAGGGCGCTCGCCTCTACCCGCCGGTGCGGGACTTCTACACCGGCACGCTGCGCACCGGGGTCGTCAAGTCGCTCCTGCAGCGCGACGTGGGCGAGCTGCGCGCGTTCTCGCGCCGCACCTCCGAGTCGGACCAGGTGCCCACCACCGAGGACCACGCCCGCTTCCGGGATGCGGTCAAGCTGCACTTGCTCCTGACCGCGCCCAAGGAGGCAACGGAGCCGCCGCTCGACGCCGAGCGGCAGACCTTCGTGGTCGAGCAGCTGGTGGAGCGGTGGAAGCGGCTGCTCGGTACGCCGGGGCTCGATAGCGCCGCGCTCGCGACCAAGATGAAGGTCTATGTGGAGCTGGTCGCAGCCGATCCGAAGCTGCTGTTCCCGCGCAACGCTCAGGTCGTGCAGGCCGCGCGCGTCGCCCTGCGCAAGCAGCCCGTCACGAGCCTCCTGCTCGACCAGATGATCTCCGAGGTCGCGCAGGAGGACCTCGATCTCGACCTGCAGAAGATCATGGGCAGCGCGCTGCCTCAGGTGCGCAGCGAAAAACGCGTGCGCGGCGCGTTCACCCGGCGCGGCTGGGAGCAGCACATCAGAAAGCGCCTCTCGGGGCCGCTGCAGCTCGACGAGGGCTGGGTGGTGGATCCACAGGGCGGCGCCGACGCCGAGGAGAAGCGCGCTGCGGAGGCGCGGAGCAAGCTGCGCGCACGCTACTTCGAGGTCTACATCCAGGAGTGGAAGGAGCTCATCGACTCCATTCGCGTGAGCGCCCCGACCTCGAACGCGGAGGCCCTCATCCTCTTGCAGGACCTCACGCGCGGGCAGCCCGCGCCGTATGGGCGCCTGATGGCCTCGATCGCCTGGAACGTGCGACTCGAGGAGGACAAGAGCGCGCTCGACAAGGCCGCCGCCGAGGCGCAAAAGGGCGCGCTCGACAAGCTGCGCGACAAGATCGGCACCAACCCTGTCGGCGCCAAGGTGATGGGCGACGTGGATCGCCGCCTCGCGGGCGAGCGCATGCTGACCGCGCGTGACGTGGACCTGGCGTTCAAGCGGTTCTACCAGTTCGGCTACGCACCGCCGCCTGCCGGCGACGGGGCAGGGGGCGCGGGCGCGCCGCCACCGGCGGCGCAGGCATTGCCCATCGACGTGTATCAGGAGCAACTGGCGCTGGTGCGCGACGCCCTGCAGGGCTTCACGGAGACCAAGGATCCGGCGCCGCTCGAGGCCAAGCTCGAGCAGGCGCGCACCCGGGTCAAGGCCATCGTCGAGAGCCAGGAGGTAGGCACGCGAGACCGCTTCGCGGCGCTGCTCTTGCCGCCCATCATGGCGGCGACCAAGACCTCCACCACCGCCATCGTCGGCGAGAAAGGTCGCAAGTGGTGCTCGGACGTGGTGGTGACGTTCGAGCGCAAGCTGGCGACCAAGTACCCGTTCGCGCCGCGCGGACACGACGCCTCGCTGGCCGACGTGGCGGAGTACTTCAAGCCCGGCAAGGGCACCGTGTGGGCCTTCTATCAGGCCGAGCTGGCGACGAAGATCGTGCGAAACGGCGACAAGTTCCAGTTCGCGCCCAGCGTGACGGGCTTCAAGGACACGGTGCGCGTGTTCCTCGAGCGCGCGCAGGACGTCACCACGGCGCTCTTCCCCGGTGGATCGGCGGAGATGTGGATGGACTTCGACGTTCGCATCCGTGCGACGCCACGCGTGGCCTCGGTGCGCGTCGACTTCGACGGCGTCGGGTACGAGTATCACAACGGCCCCGAGGAATGGCGCTCCTTCCGGTGGCCCGGCGAGAAGGGCAAGCGCGGCGCCTCGATCCGCGTCAAGGGCGCTGGCGGCGTCAACGAGACCATCGAGCAGAGTGGCGAGTGGGGCCTTCTGCGCCTGGTCGAGGCGGGTGCGGTCAAGCAGACCGGCGCGCGCGAGTTCACGGTGTCGTGGGCGCTCCAGGATCAGGGACTAGAGATCAGAATGGACTTCCGCCCGGCTCGGAGCGAGTCGCCCTTCTTCGGCGTTCCGGGACGGCCCAAGAAGCTGCTCGGGCTGTTTCGCGACCCGGGCCTCAAGGTGCCGCGCGACATCGGCGGAGGCCACGGGGTGTGTGACCTGAAGTAGGAGGCGACGATGAGGTCTGGGATCCGCACGCTGAACCTTCAACCTAGGGCCGCCGACTGACATGGGCTCCATACCTCCTGGAGCGGTAGGGATCTTCGGCAAGGTGCCGGCGCAGGGCGACTACCTGCGCGCGGGGGCGCTTGGATCGGCGGCGCGCGCGCTCGACGGCTGGCTCGCCCAGGGGCTCGACGCGCAAAAGCGCGCCGGCGGCAAGCTGCCGGCCGCTCGCTTCCTCTTCCGGTGCGCAGAGGTCAAGGACGTGCTGGTCGGTTCGCTGGTCCCGAGCCGGGACGCGGTCGGCCGCGAGTTCCCCCTTTGCGTCGTGGCCACCTTCAGTGCTGCAGAGCTGGCGCCGGGATTCGCCGCGCTGCCGGTGGGCTTCGATGCGTTCTTTGGCGGTGCCGAGGCGCTGCTCGCCGGCGCTGGGGCGAGAAAGGCGCTCGAGCTCGCCGACGGGCTGCGGGGCGTCGTCGTCCCGGCCGCCGCGGAGCTCGGTCTGTCGCTCGCTGGACTGCGGGCGCGCTTCGCCTCCACCCCGGCGACGGCGCTGCTCGAGGACGGGGGCCTCGTGGGAGACGTTCGCGCCTACGCGCTGTCGACGTTCGCCGCTGCCTGCCAGAGCGCGCGCGGCACGGCGGCGGGGAAGGCGGCGATCGTGCTCGACTGCCCCGCCCGCCGTCCCGAGACGGCGTGCGCCTGGCTGGACCTCGCACGTCGCCTCGGGGGCTTCTCGGAGGCGCCACCGAGCGCATTCTGGACGTCGGACCGGTTGCTCCTGGGGCTCGGCGTCGCAGCGAGCGCCATCGTGCCGGCCCTGGCGCGCCCGGACGCTCCGCCCCAGCAGATCTGGCCGCTCCACACCAGGAACGCCGATGCCGCGGCGCGCGCGAAGCAGGGGCTGCCGCCCGCGTACCGGCGGGTGCTCGACGATCCGCACGCGACGGTGGACGACGTGCTCGCCGCCGCCGGTGGCGCGTGAGCGCGCTCGACGCGGCCCGGGAGCGCGTCGCCCGCTGGATCGAGGCGGTTCCCGGGGCGGCGCCCGGTGGGAGCACCGCCACGTTCGATCCCCGCTACGAGGCCGTCCGAGCCGAGGCCGCCAAGCTCGACGCCCCGAGCGCGCAGGTGGTGGACTGGGCGGCGATCCTCGAAAAGGGCGGCGACCTGCTCGCGACCACCTCGAAGGACCTCGTGATCGCGGCCTACATGGCGCACGCGCTGCAGCAGCTCAAGGGGCTGCCGGGCTTGCTCGAAGGCGTCACGCTGGTGACCGAGCTGGTCGATCGCTACTGGGAGGGCCTGTTTCCCGAGCAGAAGCGCATGCGTGGCCGCGTCAACGCCATCACCTGGCTGGTCGATCGCGCCGTGCTGCCCCTCGATACCTATCAGGTCGGCGCTGCCGATCGGGAGCCGGTGATGGCGCTCGACGCCGCGGTCGGGCGCTTCGGCGAGGTCGTGCGGGCGAAGTTCGCCGAGCACTCGCCCGCGGTGGGGCCCCTGCGCGAGCGCCTCGAGCGCTTCAAGCAGTCCCTGCCGCCGGAGGCGCCGCCGCCGCCGCCGCCGCCGCCCCCCCCCGACCCCAACGCCCCGCCTCCGCCGGCCGCCGCTCTGGCGCCGACGGCCACGGTCGCAGA
>JAHFDS010000198.1 GCA_023248855.1 Myxococcales bacterium | reverse complement strand
CGCTGCGCCGCCAGTGCCCGCTGCGCCGCCAGTGCCCGCTGCCCCGGCAGTGCCCGCTGCCCCAGCAGTGCCCGCTGCCCCGGCAGTGCCCGCTGCCCCAGCTTGGGGTCCGGCTCCGCCAGCACCGCGCCCACCGCTCCCCGCGCCGCCCCGGCCTGCTCCGCCGGCCGATCCTGCCTTGTCCTCCGAGCCGCAGGCGCCGAACGCCAGCAGGCACAAGACCATCCACTTGCAAGTCCGCATGCGTCTTCTCCGGCGCGACGCATACCGCATCCGCACTGCGCCGGGGAAGCGGCCGTCCCTTGACGCCCCCGCGGAGATGTATCAATCTAACCGGATAGAAGGATTTCACATCGGGCTCTGCCATGCGCACCGTCGACGATACCGCCCAGCTCCTCCACCTGTTCGGGGACGCCACCCGGATGCGCCTGTGCGCGCTGCTGGCCGGGCGCGAGCTCACGGTCGCGGACGTCGTGCGGGTCACCGACCTGCCGCAGTCGCGCGTCTCGACCCACCTCGGCAAGCTGCGCGAGGCTGGCGTGCTGCGCGATCGCCGGGTGGGCGTGCAGACCTTCTACGCGCTCAACGACGGAGCCATGCCGGACAGCGCGCGCAAGGTGTGGGATCTGCTCGACGGCCAGTTGCGTGACGACGTCATCGAGGGCGATCGCAAGCGCGCCGAGCAGCTGCTCCGCGCGCGTGACGCGGAGGCGCCGTGGCCCGATCGGGTCGCAGGGCAGATGGAGCGCCACTACTCGCCCGGGCGCACCTGGGATTCCACGATGCGCGGCATGGTGCGGTTGCTCCGCCTCGGCGACGTGCTGGACGCGGGCTCTGGCGATGGGGTGATCGCGGAGCTGGTGGCGCCACGGGCGCGCAGTGTGACGTGCCTCGATCGATCCGCTCGCGTGCTCGAGGCGGCGCGCGAGCGCCTCTGCCACCACCCGCACTTGCGGTTCGTCCAGGGCGACTTCGAGGCCCTCGACCTGCCGGACGCGTCGTTCGACCAGGTGCTCTGCTTCCACGCCTTGACGTACGTCACGGCGCCGGCGCGGGCCGTTCGCGAGCTCGCGCGCGTGCTGCGTCCCGGCGGCGACCTCGTCCTCGCCACCCTCGATCGCCACGCGCACATGGACGTCGCGTCGGCCTACCACCATGTCCAGGCAGGCTTCTCGCCGCGCCAGCTCCGAGGCTGGCTCACCGACGCCGGTCTCTCCGTAGAGCTCTGCGAGGTGACCTCGCGTGAGCGCCAGCCCCCCTACTTCCAAGTGGTGACCGCACATGCCCGCAAGCCGTGAAGCCCAGCTCCGTGAGCTCGCCCAGCGCCGTCTGACCGTCCTCGACGGGGCGATGGGCACGATGATCCAGCGTCATTCCCTGACCGAGGCCGACTTCCGCGGCGCCCGGCTGGCCGCGCATCCGAAGCCTCTCAAGGGCAACAGCGACCTCCTCGTGCTCTCGCGGCCGGACGTCATTGGCGAGATCCATGCCGCGTACCTCGAGGCGGGTAGCGACATCGTCGAGACCAACACGTTCACGGCGACCTCGATCGCCCAGGCCGACTATGGCACCGAGGCGCTCGCCTACGACCTCAACGTGGCCGGGGCGCGGGTCGCCCGCGCCGCCGCCGATCGCTTCTCGACCGCCGCACGCCCTCGCTTTGTCGCGGGGTCGATCGGGCCGCTCAACCGAACGCTCTCGCTGTCCCCCGATGTCAACGATCCGGGCTTTCGCGCCGTGACGTTCGACGAGGTGCGACTGGCCTACGGCGAGCAGGTGCGCGGCCTGCTGGATGGCGGTGCCGACCTCCTGCTCGTCGAGACCATCTTCGACACGCTCAACGCCAAGGCGGCGCTCGTCGCCATCGAAGAGGTCTTCGTAGCGCGCGGCGAGCGCGTGCCGCTCATGATCAGCGTGACGATCACCGACCGCTCGGGGCGGACCCTGTCGGGCCAGACCCTGGACGCGTTCTGGACCTCGGTCGCCCACGCGCGGCCGCTGGCGGTCGGCATCAACTGCGCGCTCGGCGCGGCCGAGATGCGGCCCTACGTGGCCGAGCTGGCGGAGCTGGCCGACACGCTCGTCTGCTGCTACCCGAACGCGGGCCTGCCGAACGCGTTTGGCGAGTACGACGAGCAGCCGGCGACGACCGCGGCGCTGCTGCGCGAGATGGCCGTGGCCGGCGACCTCAACTTCGTCGGCGGCTGTTGCGGCACCACCCCGGACCACGTACGCGCAATCGCGAGCGCTGTCGAGGGCGTGCGCCCGCGGACCGTCGGCGCCGGGAGCCGCGTTCACAGCTGCTTCTCGGGCCTCGAGACGCTGGAGATCCGGCCCGAGCTGGGTTTTCTCATGATCGGCGAGCGGACCAACGTCACCGGATCGGCCAAGTTCGCCGAGCTCGTCAAGAAGGGGGACTTCCAGACCGCGCTCCGGGTGGCCGCGGATCAGGTGCGGAGCGGCGCCAACATCATCGACATCAACATGGACGAGGGCATGCTGGACTCGGAGGCGGCGATGACGCGCTTCCTGCTCCTCATCGCGGCCGAGCCCGAGATCTGCCGGGTTCCGATCATGATCGACAGCTCGCGCTGGTCGGTGATCCAGGCGGGTCTGCGCTGCGTCCAGGGCAAGGCGATCGTGAACTCGATCAGCCTCAAGGAGGGCGAGGCGGACTTCCTGGCCAAGGCGGCCGAGATCCATCGCTTCGGTGCCGGCGTCGTCGTGATGGCGTTCGACGAGCGCGGCCAGGCCGAGACCACGACGCGCAAGGTGGAGATCTGCGCGCGGGCGTACGAGCTCCTCACGAAGCGGGCAGGGTTCGACCCGCGCGACATCGTGTTCGATCCGAACGTGCTCGCGGTGGCGACCGGCATCGAGGAGCACGCCGAGTTCGCGAAGTCCTTCATCGAGGCGGCGGGTCGCATCAAGGAGCGCTGCCCGGGCGTCCACATCTCGGGTGGCATCTCGAACCTGTCGTTCTCGTTCCGCGGCAACAACGCCGTGCGCGAGGCGATGCACTCGGTCTTCCTGTTTCACGCCATCCGGGCCGGCCTCGACATGGGCATCGTCAACGCGGGCCAGCTGGTGGTGTACGAGGACATCCCCGCGGAGCTGCGCGAGCGCGTCGAGGACGTGATCTTCAACCGCCGTGCGGACGCCACGGAGCGGCTCGTCGAGCTGGCCGAGCGCGTCAAGGGCGGCGGCAAGAAGAAGGAGCTCGACCTGTCGTGGCGCGAGACGCCGGTCGAAAAGCGCATCGAGCACGCGCTCGTGCACGGGCTCACGGACTTCATCGAGGCCGACGCCGAGGAGGCGCGGCAAAAGCTCGGCAGGCCGCTCCTCGTGATCGAAGGGCCGCTCATGGACGGCATGCGCGTCGTCGGCGACCTGTTCGGCGCGGGGAAAATGTTCCTGCCGCAGGTGGTCAAGAGCGCGCGCGCGATGAAGCGCGCGGTCGCGTACCTCGAGCCGTTCATGGCCGAGGACAAGCACGCCGCCGCCTGCGCCGGCAAGATCGTCATGGCGACGGTCAAGGGCGATGTGCACGACATCGGCAAGAACATCGTGGGCGTGGTGCTCGGCTGCAACGGCTACGAGGTCATCGACCTCGGCGTCATGGTGCCGTGCGAGAAGATCCTCGACACGGCCCTCGAGCGCGGCGCCAACGCGGTCGGGCTCTCGGGGCTCATCACGCCGTCGCTCGACGAGATGGTGCACGTGGCGCGCGAGATGAAGCGGCGGGGCCTGAGCCTTCCGCTCCTCATCGGCGGTGCGACGACGTCGCGCCAGCACACGGCGGTCAAGATCGCGCCCGAGTACGACCAGTCGGTCGTGCACGTGCTCGACGCCTCGCGCGCGGTGGGCGTCGTGTCGTCGCTGCTCGACCCCGGGCGCAGACGCAAGCTCGACGTCGAGAACCAGGCGGCCCAGGCGGAGCTCCGCGAGCTGCACAGCAAGAAGCGCGATCGGCCCTTGCTGCCGCTCGCCGAGGCGCGGAACCGAAGGCCCAAGGTCGACTGGGCCAGCGCGGATCTGCCCGCGCCGGCGTTTCTGGGGCGACGCACGGTCGAGGTGCCGCTCGCGACCCTGGTGCCCTACATCGACTGGACCTTCTTCTTCACGGCCTGGGACCTCGCCGGCAAGTTCCCGGACATCCTGCAGCACCCGGAGCGCGGAGAGGCGGCGCGGGAGCTGTTCGCGGCTGGCCAGGCCATGCTCGAGCGCATGTGCGCGGACCCCTCGCTGCGAGCCCGCGGGGTCTATGGCTTCTGGAGGGCAGCGGCGGACGGCGACGACATCGTGCTCTACGACGAGGGACACGAGCGTGTGCGCTTCAACATGCTGCGTCAGCAGCGGCACAAGGATGGAGAGCCGTGCTGGTCGCTCGCCGACTTCGTGGCGCCGGTCGGCAACCGGCCGGATCACCTCGGGGCCTTCGCCGTCACGGCCGGCATCGGCGTGGACGCGCTGTCGAGCTCGCTCGAGCGCGCGCTCGACGACTACGGGGCGATCCTCGTCAAGGCGCTCGCGGACCGGCTCGCCGAGGCCTTCGCCGAGTGGTTGCACCAGCGCGTGCGGCGCGAGTGGAGCTACGGCCGCGAGGAGCAACTCTCGCCCGAGGACCTGATCCGGGAGCGCTATCGCGGCATCCGCCCGGCCTTCGGCTACCCCGCTTGCCCCGACCACAGCGAGAAGCAGAAGCTGTTCGCGCTCCTCGACGCGGAGGGGGTGGGCCTTGGCCTCTCTTCCTCGTGCGCGATGACGCCAGCGGCGAGCGTGAGCGGGGTCTACCTGCACGCCGCGCACGCGCGCTACTTCAACGTCGGTCGGCTCGGGCAGGACCAGATCGACGACTACGCACGCAGAAAGGGCATGCCGGAGGTGGAGGTCGAGCGCTGGCTCGGACAGAACCTCGGCTACGAGACCACGCGCTGCGCGTGAGCCCCCAAGGCCTGGCCGAATCGCGCCCAAGGTGCTGGTGAGGGCAGGAGCGAGCGTATTGGGCGCGGCAGCGGGGGACCGCCTTGCGGCGGCCAGCGCCCCGATGGCGCTGCAATCGCAGATCGACGCCGCTCGGCTGGCGATCGGAGACTAGTCCTGCAGATAGCCGACCAGCGCGTCCGCGATATCGTCCTGCGCCTTGCGCGCGGCGGGCTCGTTGCCCTCCGACACACCGTTCAAGAGGATCGCGAACGCAAGCGGTCCTCGTCCGGGCGCCCCGGCATAGCCCGAGAGGGTGCTGATGCCCGCCAGGGTCCCGGTCTTCGCGCGCACCCAGCGCTCCGAAGGATGCCCCGACAGGCGATGGCTCACGGTGCCATCGGCCCCGGCCACCGCCAGCGACGCCACGAAGTCGCTCGACACGCGGAAGTCGCGGTAGGCGTAGCGGAGCACGTGCACGAGCTGCGAGGCCGAGAAGCGGTTGGCGTCGTACAGGCCGCTGCCGTTCTTGTACTCCCACGTCCCCGGCAGCGCGATTCCCTTGAGGAACCGCCCGATCGCGGCCTGGCCCTTCGGGAACGTCCCGGGCAGCCCACCGGTCTCCGCGCCCAGCGTCTTCAGGATCTGCTCGGACATCATGTTGTTCGAGCGCTTGTTGACGGTGCGGATGATGACCGACAGTGGCTCGGACTCGAGGTGCGCGAGCGTGCGCTGGGAGGCCGCGTTGACGGTCCCGCGGCGGATGTCCGGCTTGTCGACGGCGATCCCGCGGCGGATGAGCAGCTCGCGCAGCACCGCGCCTGCGTACAGCGACGGATGCTCGATGCGGCGGTAGAACGCGCGCGGCTCGGAGCGCAGCGTGATGCGCCCCGACACCGTGACCACCGTGGTGTCGCCGACGCCCTCGCTGTGGACGACCAGGGTGCCGCCCGGACGCTTGCTCGATCGTGCCTTGACCACGACCCGCACATAGGAGCTCGGTGGATCCACCACCACGCGCGGCGGCTGTCCGTCCGCCGTTGGCCACACCGTCACGCCAACCGCGTTGTACGCGACCGAGGCCGCCGACGTCGCGGCGCGAAACGGCAGGTCCTCGTCCTTCTGCTCGAAGCCGGGCGGCAGGCGCTGGTCGTCGAAGAACGAGTCGTCCACCACCACCGCGCCGGTGACCCGTCGTACGCCCTGTGAGGCCAGCATCGCCGCCAGTCGCCACAGGTCCGCTGGCTGCAACGTCGGATCGCCATAGCCCTTGAGCACGAGGTCGCCCTGGATGACGCCCGCTTCGGGGGACCCGCCGAATAGCGCCGTCTTCCAGTGGTACTCGGGGCCGAGCAGCGCCAGGCTCGCCAGCGTCGTCACGAGCTTGCTGTTCGAAGCGGGATTGAGCGCCTCGTCGGCGCCCCGTGCATAGAGGACCCGGCCGCTCTCGATCTCGGCGATCGCGACGCCGATGCGCGCGCCGCGCAGTCCCGCCACGGTCAGCGCGGCCTCGACGCGTTGCGCCAGGCTGCGCAGCTTCTCGGGGGAGGGCGCGGGGGACGTGGGGATCGGCGAGGGAGGCGGAGTCGGCGGCGGCGCCGAGGGCCGCTGGACGGGCTGCGTGGGATGCGGCTGCGCCGGTGTCGCGCAGGCGACCGCGGGCGCGAGGAGCACGAACAGGCTCGCCGCGGTCGCGTGGGCGAGGACGCTGGGCTTTTTGCGGGTCATGTCGGTCATCCTCCGGCGCCGGCCGTGGCAGGCTCGAGCGGCCCGCGCGGCACCACCAGCGCGAGCGCCATCGCGGGCAGACTGCATGCGAACGCGATCAGGAAGAACCACGCGTGACCGACGCGGGCGTCGATCCAGCCCGACGCGGTGCCCGAGAACGTGCTCATCAGGCCCACCAGCGCGGTCGCGAACGCGTAGTGCGACGCCGAGAACGTGCCGCGGCAGCGCTGCATCAGGAACACCATGTTGGCGGCCGTGCCGACCGCGCTCGCGAATTGCTCGACCACAACGACGGCGACGACGCCAGCGATCGGTGGCCGCAAGACCGCCATCGCCGCATACAGAGGGATGCACAGGTTCTGGAAGTACGTCATGGGGACCAGGGTCCGCTCGAGGCCGCGTCGCGCGATGATCACGCCCCCGACGAAGGAACCGAACACGAAGACCCCTGTGCCAACGCCGTTGATGATGCCTCGCTGGGCCGTCGAGACGCCCAGGTCGCGCAGCAGAGGTTTGGACATCGCGAACATCATGACGTCGCCGATCTTGTAAAGGAGCATGAAGGCCAGCACGCGCACCGCGCTCGGCTGCGTGAGGAAGGAGCGGTAGGATTCGGCGAAGCTCGAGAGCAACGTCGGCCCCTCGAAGGCGCGCGTGGTCGGGCCACCAGGCACCGGCAGCGCGCCGGGACGCTGCGGCGCTGGACGGGACATATGTGGCAGAACGAATGCGTTGAGAACCGCCAAACCTGCCATCATCCCGCCCGCGAGCCCGAACGCCAGTCGCCAGGAGGCGGCGTAGCCGGCCAGCCAGACGAGGCCGCTGCCGCCGAGGATCATCGCCACGCGAAAGGCCGCCTGCCTCGTCCCGGAATGCAGCGCTCGGCCCCGCGCATCGAGCGCGATCATGTACGCGCCGTCGCAGGCAATGTCGTGTGCTGCGGATAGCACGGACATCCCGGCCAGGGTCACCCACACCAGCCGGAGCGAGCCGCCGCCGACGAAGCACGCCAGCGCGCCCATCGCCAGACCGAGCGCCCCTTGCATGGCGATCATCCAGGCGCGCTTGCTGCCGTAGAAATCGACCACCGGGCTCCAGAGCGGCTTGAGCGTCGTGCCGAGATGCAGGATCGAGGTCGAGCCGATCTGCTCGAGCGATGCGTGAATGGCGGTGAGGTACTCCGTGACCATCTGGTGCATCACGCTCCACGGCAGCCCCTCGCCGAGGTACGAGGTCACGATCCAGACGGTCTTCTTGCGCGACACCCTCCGTAAGCATCGGGGATGGCCTGCCCGAACGCCAGAAACGCCGGGCGGATCGCGCGTGGGACGATGCAGGTGGATCGCCTTTACCCGGCCGGTTATGGTCCGTTCATGGCCCTCTACCTGGTCACGGGTGGAGCCGGCTTCATCGGCTCCAATCTGGTCCACGCGCTGCTCGCCCGCGGCGAGCGCGTGCGTGTGCTCGACGACTTCTCGACGGGGCGGGAGGTCAACCTCGAGGGCCTCGGCGAGAAGATCGACCTGCACCGCGCGGACCTACGCGACCTCGACGCGGTGCGCAAGGCGATGCTCGGGGTCGACTACGTGCTGCACCAGGGGGCGCTCGGGTCGGTGCCACGGTCGGTCGCTGATCCGCTCACGACCGATCGGGTCAACGTCCTCGGCACGCTGCACGTCCTGGTCGCGGCCCGCGAGGCCAAGGTCAAGCGGGTGGTCGCCGCGTCCTCCTCCTCGATCTACGGGGACACGCCGACGCTGCCGAAGGTCGAGACCATGATGCTCTCGCCGCGCTCGCCCTACGCGGTCAGCAAGGCCGCCACCGAGCAGTACCTCAAGGCCTTCTATCTCAGCTACGGCCTCGAGACGGTGGGCCTTCGCTACTTCAACGTGTTCGGTCCGCGTCAGGATCCGAACGGCGAGTACGCGGCGGTGATCCCGCGCTTCGTGGCGGCGACGCTCGCGGGCGAGGCGGTCACGATCTACGGGGACGGGCTGCAGTCGCGCGACTTCTGCTTCGTCGACAACGTGGTCGAGGCCAACCTAAAAGCCTGCACGGCCGAGGGTGCGGCGGGCCAGGCATTTAACATCGCGTGCGGTGAGCGGACGACCCTGCTCGAGGTGCTCGAGCAGATCGCCAAGGCGCTCGGCAAGGCGCTGCCGCCACCCAGGCTGCTCCCCGCACGCGCGGGCGACGTCAAGCACTCGCTGGCCGACATCGATCGCGCGAGGCAGGTGCTCGGATACTCCGGGGCCATCAAGTTCGCCGAGGGGATCACCCGCGCCATCTCGTACTACGAGGACATGGCGCGCGCGGCCAGGAGCGCCGGCCGCTGATGCGTTCCATGACCGGCTACGGCCGCGGGGCCTGCCTCGCGCTGGGACGCCGGGTCACGGTGGAGATCCGCACGGTCAACCACCGGTTCTTCGATCTCAAGCTGCGCTCGCCGTGGGTCGACGCGGCGCTCGAGTCGCTCGTGGGCACGCGGGTCCGGGGGGCCATCGAGCGCGGCTCCGTGACGGTCGTGTTCCGCGACGAGGTGCCGGCGGACGCCGCCGCCGAGGTGCGCGTGAACCTCCCGCTGGCGCGCGGGTATCACGCGGCGCTCGAGCAGCTGCGAGACGCGATCGGCTCGCTGGACCCGGTACCCCTGGCGCTGGTCGCGCAGATGCCCGACGTCATCACGGTCGGGGAGTCGCTCGCAGGGGGTGAGGCGCTCTACCAGGCGGTGCAGCCGGCCCTCGACGGTGCCCTCGAGTCGCTGGGGCGCATGCGCGAGACGGAGGGGCGCGCGCTGGCCGAGGACCTCGGCCGTCGGCTGGCAGGCCTCGCGCAGATCCGGACTCAGCTCACCGGCCATGCCACGCGCGCACCCGACGAGCACCGAAAACGCCTCGAGGAGCGGCTCGGCCGCTTGCTGCGGCAGGGCGAGGTGGACGCGCAGCGGCTTGCGCAGGAGGTGGCCCTGTTCGCCGAGCGAGTCGACGTGTCCGAGGAGCTGGTGCGTCTCGAGTCGCACTTCTCGCAGTTTCAGGACCTCCTGCGCGAGGGCGGCTCGGTCGGCCGCAAGCTCGAGTTCGTGCTCCAGGAGATCAACCGCGAGATCAACACCATCGCCTCGAAGCTGCCCGGCTCCAGCGAGGGCGCCGCCGCCGTCACGCCGCTCGTCGTGTCGGCGAAGGCCGAGCTCGAGAAGATGCGCGAACAGGTGCAGAACGTCGAATGAACCGGATCAGCACGCAGGAAGACGAAGGCCTCCTGGTCGTGGTGTCGTCGCCCTCGGGTGCCGGCAAGACGACGCTCTGCCATCGGCTGATGGCGGAGTTCCCGAACCTCGTGTTCAGCGTGTCCTATACGACGCGCAAGATCCGGGCGGGCGAGCGGGATGGTGTCGACTACCACTTCGTCGACGAGACCACGTTCGCGGCCATGATCGACCGCGGCGAGCTCGCCGAGCACGCGCACGTCCACGGCCATCGCTATGGCACGACGCGCATCGCGGTCGAGCAGGCGCGCAGGGGCGGCAAGGACGTCCTGTTCGACATCGACTACCAGGGTGGTCGCCAGCTCAAGACGCGCTACGAGAAGTACGGGTACCTGGTCATGGTCTTCATCCTGCCGCCGACCATCGCGGAGCTCGAGCGGCGCCTGCGCCAGCGCGCCACCGACGACCCGACCGTCATCGACAGGCGCCTGGCCAAGGCGCGCGAGGAGATCGAGCACTACCAGTACTACGACTACCTCATCGTCAACGACGACCTCGATCGCGCCTACGATGAGCTTCGCGCGATCTACCTCGCCGCGCACCTCGAGAAGAAGCGCATCGCGGAGATCGCCGAGCGCCTCGTGAACGAGTCGCGGAGCTATGCCCCCTGAATGACCGGGCGGCCGCTGCGGCGTTGACGAGCGCGGCGGCGATCGACTAGGTTCACTGCCCTCGCTTGCTCGCGAGATCTGGTGACCATGACCAAGCAAGAGCTCATCGCGCGTGTCTACGAGCTGGAGCTCGCGCGACGGGCAGCCATGCGACGGCCGCGCCCGAACGGCGGCGGCGGCCTCACCCGCAAGGACGTCGCGGAGATCGTGGATTCCGTCTTCGCGGAGGTCGGCGACTATTTCGTGCGCACGAAGCTCGGCCCAGACCGGGACGGTCGGAAGTCGGGTGTGCGCTTCACCTACCCAGGCTTCGGCACCTTCACGAAGCGTCGGCGACCGGCGCGCCCAGGTCGGAACCCCAAGACCGGGGAGGTCGTGCCCATTCCGCCGACCATCACGGTGAGCTTCACGGTCGGAACCGAGCTCAAGCAGGAGCTCAACACGCCACCCACCGGCCGCGGCAAGAAGCGCGGCTGACGTGAGCGGGCGAGTCCTGACCGAGGCGGAGCCCAGGCTCGAGCCACGCACGAGCCTGCCGGGCGTGTCTCCGAGCGGGGTCGAGCAAGCCGTGACGGCGCTCGGCGATCTCGCAGACCTGCACATCCACGTGGGCGGCGCGGTCGCGCCGCACATCCTCTGGTCGATCGCGCACGAGCAGGGCTTCAAGCTGCCGGTGCGGACGTTCTTCGAGTTCCGCGATCTCGTGACCGCGAACCCGGAGAAGGTGTCGAGCCTGGGAGATTACCTCCAGATCCTCCACCAGTGGACGGAGCGGATCCAGTCGTCGCCGTCGGCGATCGAGCGCAGCTGCTACGAGATCATCGGCAAGGAGTATCGCTCGAGCCGCGTATCGCTGATCGAGCTGCGCTTCAATCCGATGAAGCGCAACCAGGAAGGCGAGCGCGATCTCGACCACATCATCGCCGCCGCCCTGCGCGGGCTCGACCGCGCTTGCCTCGAGTACGGGGTCAAGGCCGGTCTCATCTTCTGCCTGGCGCGCGAGTTCGACTTCGAGCTCAACGAGATCATCGTGCGCAAGGCCGAGCGCTGGCGATCGCGCGGCATCGTCGGGATCGACGTGGCCGGACCCGAGCGTCACACGATCGAGCTCGGCGGCGACGTGGACGCGTACGAGGAGCTGTTCGCGCGGGCCCGGCGCGCTGGCCTCGGTACCACCATCCACACCGGGGAGACCGCCTCGACCGGCGTCGAGGGCGTCATTGCGGTCATCGACCGCTTGCGGCCGAGCCGCATCGGGCACGGGATCGCCGCGGCCGAGAGCGAGGAGGCGATGCGCAAGCTGGTGGAGCGCGACATCGCCCTCGAGATCTGCCCGACCTCGAACCTGCGCACGAAGGCGGTGAGGGACCTCGCGCACCTCGGAGAGATCCTGGCTCGCTTCCGCGATCGCAAGGTCGCCTACACGATCAACACGGACGGGCCCTACCTGCTCGAGACCAACATGCGTCTCGAGTTCGAGCTGCTCGTGCGCGAGCGCGTGCTCAGCGAGGCGGAGGCGCGCGCCTGCAACGAGCGCGCGTACCAGCGCACCTTCATCTCCTGAACGGCTGGTCTCAGGCGTGCGGGCGCTCGGGGCTCGAGCTGACCCGGTTCCTGCCGGCCCGCTTGGCCGCGAACAGCGCGCGGTCCGCCGTCTCGAGCAGCGTCTCCGCGGTGCGGCCATCGTCGGGGAACGTCGCCACGCCGATGCTGATCGTGACGCTGCCGACGCCGAGCTGGGTCGCCGCGACGGCGGCGCGCAGCTTCTCGGCGATCTGGGTGGACGAGATGCGCGCCTGGCGTGGCAGGATCGCGACGAACTCCTCGCCACCCAGGCGGGCGAGATGATCGAGCCGCCGCAACGAGGAGCGTAGCCGCCTGGCGACCAGGCGCAGGGCGTCGTCCCCTGCGGCGTGGCCATGGGTGTCGTTGAGCCGCTTGAAGTGATCGATGTCGATCATCAGCACGCCGAACGCATCCTCCCCGCGGTCCGCCCGCTCGATCTCCTCGTCGATGCGCTGCTGGAAGGCGCGCCGGTTGGGCAGCCCGGTCAGCTCGTCGGTCATGGAGAGCGCCGAGACATCCGCGTGCAGCTGGGCATTGGCGATGGCCAGGGCGGCGCAGCTCGCGATCGACGTCGCCAGGCGAATGTCGGCATCCGCAAAGCCGTTGGCGCCCGGCCGCAGCACGTTGAACAGGCCGAGCAGACGGTCGCGCGTCTGGATGGGGCAGCAGAGAAACGAGCCGTCCTGGAGGTGCTTGCCCTTGTAGTGCAGATAGCGAGTGTCCTTGGCGGTGTCGGGGATGACGAGGGCCTGACGTGACTCGGCCACGACGCCGCTGATGCCCTCGCCGGGCGTGAGCGTGGTGCCGACGATCTTCGCGTCGGGCGGGAAGCCGTGGGCCGCGCGGACGACGAGCTTCTGGCTCTGCGGATCCACAAGCAGGATCGCCACCTCTTCGTAGCCGAGCGCGGCCGAGGCGTTCTCGCAGATGGTGCGCAGGATGTCCTCGAGGTCGAGCGTCGTGCTGGCGGTCCGCAGGAGGTCGAACAGCAGCGATTGCTCGCGCAGGCGGGTCGCGAGCGCGGCGTTCTTCTCGACGATGATCGAGGCCTTGTTGGCGAGCTCGGCCTTGAGGGACAGCTCCCGGCGGCTCTCGATGCTCTGCACCTGCAGATCCGTGATGCGCGCGAAAAGGCGGTTCGCCGCGGAGACGAGGCCGGACAGCTCGTTCGGGTGGTGGGTGGCGGCGCGGAGCAGAAAGTCGCTGTCTGCCGCCTGGTCGAGCGCACGTCGCAGCTCGTCGAGCGGCTTCTGGATGAAGAATCGGCCCACCACGAAGGTCCCGGTCGCAACCGCCAGGCCCACCATCGAGTACCCGAGCAGCCCTGCCGAGGACGGGAAGAGGTAGGACTCGAGGAAGCCGAGCGCGACGGTCAAGAGTCCGGCGACGGCGCCGATACGCCAGGCCGCCGACCGCCAGGGCCACCACTCGGGGAGCATTGTCGCGGGCAAACGATGACGCTACGGTGGGCGCGGTGTCAACGCAGGGGCGGGAGGCCAGGCGATGGCAGGCGGCCGTGGCCGCGGTCTGGCTGTCGTGTGCGGAGATGCGGGGCGGTGCTCCCGTGCTCCCTGCCGAGGTGGACGCCGCGATCCTGCGTGCGCGCGCGGAGGACGCCGCCGGGCGCCCGGCCGCCGCCCTCGCGGCGTACAGGCCGGTCAAGGATCGCTTGCCGGCGGCGGACCTCGCGCGCCGGCGCGTGCTCGAGCAAGGTCGGGTGCGCGCGGTCGGCGGGCTGCCGCAGCGACCGGAGGTGCCGAGCCCGGTGGGCGTCGATCCGCGTGCCAGCGACGAGGAGATCGTGAAGGTCCTGGTCGCGCGCCCGGCAGCGGTCGCCGGGATCACGGAGGCCCGGGCGTGCGCGCTGGCGGACACGCTCGCTCGGGCGGCGCGGGCGCGCGGAAGCCTTGCGCATTCGCAGGGTCCCGCACAGCTCGCCGTGGTCCGCGCCTGCGGGCGCGAC
>JAHFDS010000624.1 GCA_023248855.1 Myxococcales bacterium | reverse complement strand
GGGCAGGCCACCGGGCGCCCCGGCCGCTTCCACCCGGCTGGCTGGGCGCGCGACGCCGGCGGCGTCCCGACCTCGCGCGCCGAGCCCAGCCACCACGCCTTCCAGGCGCAGCGCAACCTGCGCACGTGTGCCTCGTGCCATCGCGAAGAGACCTGCCTGCGCTGCCATGTCAGCGCACGCGGCCTCGCGCCTGGCGGCGCCCTTCCGCAGGACACCGCGTTCTCGCAGCGCGAGCCGGGGGTGAACGCGAGCCCCCACGGCCCCGGCTTCGCCGCCAGCCAACGCTGCCGCGCGCTCTCGGGTCGCAACCAGCGCGTCTGCGCCAAGTGCCACGACCCGCGCGATCCCGCCGTCACCTGCCGCTAGAACGCTTCCAGGGCCCTTGCCCGCTTGCCCGCCCGGGGCGCTTGTCGTAAACCTGTCGCGCCCCGCCCCCGGCGGAGGCAGGTTTCCCGACGATCGAACGGAGGATTTTCCGATGGCCAAGGATCTTAAGGGCACGAAGACCCACCAGAACCTCAAGGACGCCTTCGCCGGCGAGTCGCAGGCGAACCGTCGTTACCTCTACTTCGCCAAGGTCGCGGACGTCGAGGGCTACCCGGACGTGGCGGGTCTGTTCCGCGACACCGCAGACGGCGAGACCGGCCACGCACACGGGCACCTCGACTTTCTCAAGTCGGCGGGCGATCCCGCGACCGACAAGCCGATCGGCGACACCAAGAAGAACCTCGAGTCGGCCATCGCGGGCGAGACCTACGAGTACACCGAGATGTACCCGGGCTTCGCGAAGGCCGCGCGCGGCGAGGGCTTCGAGGAGATCGCCGAGTGGTTCGAGACGCTCGCGCGGGCCGAGAAGAGCCACGCGGGTCGCTTCAAGAAGGGCCTCGACACGCTCGGGGCGTAGACCGGAGGCGCGGGGCGGCGCGAGCCGCCCTGCGACCTTGCCACCGCACGTCATGCGCTACTTCACGGTGAACGAGGCGAACGCGATGTTGCCCGCGCTGCGCGGGCGACTCGAGGCCTGCCTGGTCATGCGCGGCCAGCTGCGCGGCCTGCACGCCGAGCTGTCGGCGCTCGGTCATCCGCCGCAGCAGGGTGAGCCGGATCTCTCGGGACCGCCCGCGGTGGCCAAGCTCAAGGCACGCTACCGTGGCCTGTTCGAGGCGATGTCGTCCGAGGTGGACGCGATCACCGGCGACGGTGTGGAGCTCAAGGACCTCGAGACGGGGCTGCTCGATTTCCCGGCGCGCATGGGCGGTCGCGACGTGCTCCTGTGCTGGAAGCTCGGCGAGCCGCGCGTGGCCCACTACCACGGCCTCGACGACGGGTTTCGCGGGCGCAAGCCGCTCACCGACGAGGCCTGCCAGCAGGTCGCCGCCGGCGCACGGCGCGGCCAGGGTTGATGCCGGATCCGGGCCGGATGGCGTCGGCGCTGCGCGAGTTCCTGGCGGCCGCGGGGCTCGATCCCGATGCCGGTGACCTCGTGGGGACGCCCGAGCGGGTGGCGCGCATCTGGTCGGAGGAGTTCCTGGGTGGCTACGCCAAGGATCCGAAGCAGATCCTGTCGCAGCCGGTGCTCGGCGAGGACGATCCCGACGTCGTCGTGGTCGGCGGGTTGCGGTTCCACGCGATGTGCCCGCACCACCTGTTGCCGTTTCGCGGCGTCGCGCACGTGGCGTACATGCCCGGTGGGCGCCTGGTGGGCTTCGGGCGCCTGGCCGAGCTGGTCGATTGCTTCGCGCGGCGCTTCACGCTGCAGGAGCGGGTGACCAATCAGATCGCCGCGGCCCTGGTCGAGCACCTGGGCGCACGCGGCGCGGGCTGCGTCATCGAGGCCGAGCAGATGTGCCTCGCGATCCCCGGAGAGCGTCATGATCGCTCGGGCGTGGTGACGAGCGCGTTCGTGGGAGAGATGCGCGGCCGACCGGATCTGAAGCAGCGGCTCATCGAGGCGGCGCGGATTGGCCGCGACCCGGGCTGAGGGAGCCGGCCGGATGCGCCTATACGGCAAGGTCTGCGTCGTCACCGGCGCCTCGCGCGGCATCGGCCGCGCGATTGCGGAGCGCTTCGTGGCCGAGGGCGCCGCCGTCGCGATCGGTGCGCGTGGGCGAGGAGCCCTCGAGGCGGCGGCGAAGGCGCTGGCGGGCGGCGGGTCCGAGGTGCTGGCGCGGCCGGTGGACGTGTCGGTGGCGGCGAGCGTGCAGGCGTTCGCGGATGCGGTGCTGGCGCGCTTCGGGCGGGCAGACGTCCTCGTGTGCAACGCCGGCGTGGCCGCGCGGGCGCGCGTCGTCGACACGTGCGAGAAGCAGTGGGACGAGGTCGTGGACGTGAGCCTCAAGGGGACGTTCCTCGTGACGCGCGCGCTCCTGCCGGCGATCGAGGCGGCCCGGGGCCGCGTCCTCGTGATCTCGTCGATCGCAGGCCGACAGGGCACGGCGGGATCGAGCGCGTATTGCGCCGCCAAGCATGGCCTTATCGGCTTCGCGCGCGCGCTGACCGAGGAGGTACGACAGGCCGGCGTGCTGGTCGCGACGATCTGCCCCGGCAGCGTCGACACCGAGATGCTGCCGCCGGAGTTCCACCCTGGGATGCCAGCCGCGCGTGTGGCGGACGTCGCGGCCTTCCTGGCGTCGGAGGCCCCTCGTGAGCTCACCGGATCGATCATCGACCTCTTCGGCTGATCCACGGGTCGCGGCACGTCGCAGCCAATCGCAGGGTCACGCGCTACACTGCCAACGTGTCGAACGACCTTGCCGGAGCGGCGCTCGAGCGACTGCCGATCTTCCCGTTGCCGCAGGCGCACCTGTTCCCCGGCGTCTTGATGCCGCTCCACGTCTTCGAGCCGCGCTACCGGCAGATGGTGCGAGACCTGGTCGCAGGTGTGACGGGGCCCGCGCCGTTGCTCGCGATCGCGGAGCTCAAGCCCGGCTACGAGAGTGACTACGAGGGACGGCCGCCGGTGCATCCGGTGTGCGGGCTCGGCCGCATGGTCTGGCACCAGGCGCTGCCCGACGGACGCTTCAACATCCTCATGCGCGGCGAGGCGCGGGTACGCATCGAGCGCGAGCACCCGCCTGATCGCCCCTATCGCCTGGTGCGCGCGTCGCTCCGGGAGGACGAGGCGCCCTCCCGCCCGATCGAGGTCGACGCCACGAGCGCGCGGACGCTGGTGGCGCGGATCGCGCCACACCTGCCGGAGCAGGGCAAGCCGTTGCTCGACATGCTGGCGGACATCACCGCCCCAGCGCTCCTTTGCGATGTGCTCGCCGGGACCGTCATCCGTGATCCCGCGCTCCGGCGCGAGCTGCTCGAAGAGCCGGACCCGGCCTTGCGCATCACTCGCGTCGAGGCCGAGCTCGCCGCGCTCGGTCACGCGCTCGACGATCAGGCCGGCGCCGCGGCGAACTAGTGCTGCCCGGCAGAAGTGGAGAATAGTTGGAGACTGTGGCCCCAGTGAAAAACAGGAGGCGCAGCACTCGCGCACGCGAAGCGTGCGCAAGACAAATACCTAGTGCCGCTCGGCGA
>JAHFDS010000006.1 GCA_023248855.1 Myxococcales bacterium | reverse complement strand
TACGGGCACCTTGGCCTTGGCCTTGGCTTTCGCCTTTGCGGGCACCTTGGCCTTGGCGGGTTGCGTGGGCGGCCGGGTCGTCACCGCCCGAGGAGCCGCGATCGGGGGCGCCGCCGCGACCGCTGCGGCCCCTGGCGGGGCCGTCTTGCGCCCCGGCCCGGCCGGGGCTCGCCTTCGGCGCGTGACGCCCAGCGTACCGGCCACACGCGCGAGCTCTTCGCCTTGCCGCGCGCTCGGCGTACCCACCGAGGCGGGGCGCCCGTCGAGCGGTAGGGCCACCACGACCCGTGCGGCCTCGGTCACAACATCTTGCGGCATCGCCGCTTCGGGCTGCGGGGCCGCGGACGCCGCAGGCTCGACCGGAAGGGCGCCTCGGCCGCGCACCATCACGACGACCGGGGCGGCGGCCGGTTGATACGCGACATACGACGGCCCCGGTTCTTCCGTGCGATCCCGCTCACGACCCCGATCGCGGCGCGGTGGTCTCGACTCATGCGGCCCCGCAGATGGATGCTCATCCGGGGGACCAGCCGGTTGGGCCAGTGGCGTCTGGGCATCTACGCGGGGCAGCCCGCCGGATGCCTCCAGCTCGCGCTGTCGCGCTTGCCATTTCTCGCGGCGCTTGCGCCGGCGCCGGGCGCTCCTGCTCTCCTTGCGCTGCTCGCCTGCCGCCGGGGGGCCGCCTGCCTGCGCGACGTGTCCGCTTCCGGCAGGTCTCACCGGTGCCTGCTCGCCTGGCTCGATCGTCCAGGACAGCCCCGTCTCCGGGTCGACGCCGCTCGGTAGCGTGCCCGACGGCGCTGGCAGCGCTCCGGGCGATCCGGCCTGCATCGGCACCGGTCCGTCCCCGCGCCCGCGCCGCCGCCGCCGGCGCCGCTTGCGTCGTCCCTCGCCGGGCATGCCGGGCACGCCCGGCCTCCCGTCGCCGGCCGGCGCGCCCTCGACGCGGACGCCGTTCGCCGCGCCGTGGCTCGCGTGCACCACCGGCACGAGACCCTCGCCGCCGCGCTTGCGCTTGCGCCGCCGCTTGCGCTTGCCGCCCTCGCCCGGCGGTCTGTTCGCATGCGGGCTGTCGAAGCCGGCAAAGTCCTCGGCCTGGCGCTGCACGCCCTGGGCGCGACAGATGTCGCAGTGGCCGCAGGCGATGCCCTCGTCCTCCCCGAAGTACTTTCGCATGAACTGCACGCGGCAGCTCTCGAGCGCCGCGTACGCCAGCATCGCGTCGAGGCGCCGCTTGTCGCCGATGCGTCGCCGCTCGAAGATCCCCGCGATCTGATCGATGTCCTCGTTCGTGAACGGCCGCGCCAGCTCCCACTCGCCCGTGTCCGGCTGGAGCGCCAGGCCCGCGTCCTCGAGCAGCGTCAGCACCACGCGGAGCCGTCGCTCCTGCACCCCGGCGCTGGTCGCGAGGTCGCGCGTCGTGACGCGCCGGCCCTCCGACGTCCACGACCCGAGCGCCGTACAGATCTTGTGGACCTCGCCGCCGGTCGGGTGCGCATCGCGGTTGAAGTGCTCCTGGATCTGCACGTCGTCGGGCGCGAACAGCAGGATGCACCGGCTCTTCAGGCCATCGCGGCCCGCTCGCCCGGCCTCCTGCACGTACGCCTCGGGCGAGCCCGGTGTGTGGAAGTGCAGGATGTAGCGGATGTCGGGCTTGTCGATGCCGAGGCCGAAGGCGTTGGTCGCGATCATGATGCCGCGCCGCCCCTTCTTCATGAAGGTCGACTGCGACTTCTCGCGCTCCGCAGTGCCCATCTTGCCGTTGTAGCGATCGACCGGCAGGCGCGCCTTCTTGAGCGCGACCCACAGGTCATCGACCGCGCGCACGGTCGCGGAGTAGATGATCCCGGGACGCTGGAGTCGCTTGATGCCGCGCCCGAGCTGCCGCAGCTTCTCGTTCTCGGACTGCAGCAGGCGCACCTCGAACGAGAGGTTCGGGCGGTAGAAGGTCGCGCGCAGGTACTCCGGATCCTGCAGCCCGAGCTCGAGCGAGATGTCCTCCGCGACCTCGCGCGTGGCCGTGGCGGTCAGCGCGAGGACCGGTGCGCGCCCCGCGGTCGCGAGGTCCACCTGCACCGCACGCTTGATCGCCATGTAGGCGGGTCGGAAGTCGTGCCCCCACTGAGAGACGCAGTGCGCCTCGTCGATGACGACGAGCGCCGGCTTGATCCCTTGCATCGCCTCGGCGAAGGCCTTCGAGGTCAGGGTCTCCGGTGTCGTGATGCACACGACCCGGGCGCCCGAGCGCACGGCTGCGAGCGCGTCGCGCCTCTCCTGGGCCTTGCGCGTGGAGTCGAGGCGCGCGACCGGGATGCCGAGCTCCTGCATCTTGCGCGTCTGGTCCTCGATGAGGGCCAGGAGCGGGGAGATGACGATGGTGGGCCCCTCGAGCATCGTCGCCGGCAGCTGGTAACACATGGACTTGCCGCCCCCGGTGGGCAGGATGGCCACCGTGTCGCGACCCGACAGGACGCTCCGGATGATCTCGTTCTGCCCGGGCTTGAGTCGCTTGAATCCATGACGCCCGAAGCGCGCCACCAGCTCGTGCTCGACGTCCACCGCAGTGATGTCCAAGTCTTTGATTCCAGTAGAGGAATCCGGAACTGATTCCGTTGACACGCCGATCTCCCTGTGCTATCCGTGCGCCCGCCTGAAGGGGGTCCGGAGCACCGCGTCAAGCGCGCTCCGCGAGCCCTCCTGGACGCCCATCACGACCCCATGAACGACCACGAACCTACCGAAGGCCATGCAGCGGGAGCGCACGAAGGCGCCGCCGAGCACGGAGGCGCTCACCACGAGGTGCCGCTTCTCGACATCGACGGAACGTTCTTCATCCAGCTCACGCTGTTCCTGATCCTCATCGCCGCCCTGCGTAGTCTCTTGTTCAAGCCGTGGCTCAAGCTGCAGGCCGAGCGGGAGGACCGCATCGAGGGCGAGAAGCGCCGCGCCACCGAGCTCGATCGCAAGGCGACCGAGACCCTGGCCGACTATGAAACACGAATCGGGCGCGCGCGCCAGATCGGAAATGAAGAGCGCGTCAAGCGCCGCGCGGAGGCCAAGGCTTCCGAGGCCGAGGTCGTCGGCAAGGCGCGCGGCGAAGCGGAGCAGATCCTGGCTGCCAGCAACCAGGCGCTGGCCAAGCAGCGCGAGGAGACCCACATCCGCCTGGTCGCGAGCGCGCAGTCGCTCGGGCGGCAGATGGCCGTGCGCATCCTCGGTCGTGAGGTGACCTCGTGAGCCTGCTCGGTCTGTTGCTCGCGGCCGAGCCGCCTCACATGAACTGGCTCAAGCTCGGCTTCGCGATCACGAACTTCGTGGTCCTCCTGTTCATCCTGCGCAAGGTGCTGTTCCGCCCCCTCGGCAACATGGCGGCCGAACGCCACGACGAGCTCAAGACCAGCCTCGAGGATGCCGCCAAGCTCCGTTCGGCGGCGCAGGCCAGGCTCGACGAGTACACCCAGCGCATCGCGCGCATCGACGACGAAGTGGCGGAGATCGTGGCCGCCCTCCGCAAGGAAGCGGAGGCCGAGAAGTCCCGCATCCTGGCCGCCGCGGCGGAGCAGGCGCACCAGATCAAGCTCGAGATGGAGCGCACCCAGGCGGCGGAGCTCGGGCGTGTCGAGCGCGAGATCAAGGCCGAGGCCGTGCGAGCCGCGGTCGCCGCGGCGGAGAAGATCCTGCGCGAGAAGGTGACCGCCGATGACGAGCGGCGCATCGTCGAGCGCTTCGCCAGGGAGCTGGAGGGACGCGCGTGATTGCTCGCCGATACGCCAAGGCGTTGCTCGAGATCGGGATCGCCGACAAGCAGTTCGAGCGCTACGGCCGCGAGGTCGCCGCGTTCGCGCAGGCCTGGAGCGGTAGCGAGACGCTGCGCGATGCCCTCCTCAACCCGGTGTTCCCCGTCAGCCAGCGCATCAAGGTGGTCGAGGCCGTGGCCAAGCGCCTCGGTGCTGCCGTCGGCGCCGCCGATCTATCGCCGAACGTCTTGCGGTTTCTCAAGCTGCTCGTCGATCGCAAGCGTATCAGCGAGATCGTCCACATCTCCCTGATGTTGGGGGATCTGGTCGACGAGCTGTCGAGGCGCGTGCGCGCCACCGTGGTCTCGGCCAGGGCCCTGTCGCCCGAGGCCAGGGCGACGCTCGAGCGCGCCATCGCCGCCCGTACGCAAAAACAGGTCGTCCTCGAGGCGAAGGTCGACCCCGAGCTCATCGGTGGCGTGGTCGTCAAGCTCGGCGACCTCGTCTTCGACGGTACCTTGCGCGGTCAACTCGACCGCATGAGAAGTGAATTGCTAGGCGCGCCGATGGCGCGACCCCTGGAGAGCTAGCGATGCAGATCCGGACCGAAGAGATCAGCGACATCATCAAGAAGAGCATCGAGGGCTACGACACCCGCGTGCAGGTCGAGGAGACCGGCACGGTGCTCACGACCGGCGACGGCATCGCGCGCGTTTATGGCCTTCGGGGCGCGATGGCCGGCGAGCTTCTCGACTTTCCGCACGACGTCAAGGGCATGGTCTTGAACCTCGAGGAGGACAACGTCGGCGTCGCCCTCTTCGGGCGCTTCGAGATGGTGAAGGAGGGCGCGCTCGTCAAGCGCACCGGCAAGATCATGCAGGTGCCGTCGGGCGACGCGCTCATCGGTCGCGTGGTCAACGCCCTCGGCGAGCCCATCGACGGCAAGGGGCCGATCCAGACGGACACCTTCCGCAAGGTCGAGATCAAGGCGCCGGGCATCGTGGATCGCAAGAGCGTCCACGAGCCGATGCAGACGGGCCTCAAGGCCATCGACGCGATGATCCCGATCGGCCGCGGCCAGCGCGAGCTCATCATCGGCGACCGCCAGACCGGCAAGACCGCCATCGCGCTCGACACGATCATCAACCAAAAAGGCCAGAACATGGTCTGCATCTACGTGGCCGTCGGTCAGAAGCAGTCGACCGTGGCGGCCGTGATGGAGAAGCTGCGGGAGACAGGCGCGCTCGCCTACACGATCATCGTCGCCGCGACGGCGTCCGAGGCCGCGCCGATGCAGTTCATCGCGCCCTACACCGGCGTCACGATGGGCGAGCACTGGCGCGACAACGGCAAGCACGCGCTCATCATCTACGACGATCTGTCGAAGCATGCGGTCGCGTACCGCCAGATGTCGCTGCTCCTGCGTCGCCCGCCGGGCCGCGAAGCGTACCCGGGCGACGTGTTCTACCTGCACTCGCGCCTGCTCGAGCGCGCCGCCAAGATGTCGAACGAGCGCGGCGCGGGCTCGCTGACGGCGCTGCCGATCATCGAGACCCAGGCAGGCGACGTCTCGGCGTACATCCCGACCAACGTCATCTCGATC
Organism: Myxococcales bacterium; assembly: GCA_023248855.1. Classification (GTDB taxonomy): domain Bacteria; phylum Myxococcota_A; class Polyangia; order JAHFDS01; family JAHFDS01; genus JAHFDS01. The sequence continues at coordinate 56,553 of JAHFDS010000006.1, read as the reverse complement.
ACCGACGGCCAGATCTTCCTGGAGACGGATCTGTTCTACGCCGGTGTTCGGCCCGCCGTGAACGCTGGCATCTCGGTGTCGCGCGTGGGCGGCTCCGCGCAGATCGCGGCCATGAAGAAGGTCGCCGGTCGCTTGCGGCTCGATCTCGCGCAGTACCGCGAGCTGGCCGCGTTCGCGCAGTTCGGCTCGGACCTCGACAAGGCGACGCAGCAGCAGCTCGCGCGCGGCGCCCGCATGGTGGAGCTCCTCAAACAGAACCAGTACCAGCCGCTGTCGGTCGAGAAGCAGGTCATCATGATCTACGCCGGCATCTCTGGTTACCTCGACAAGTACCCGGTGTCGGCCGTGCGCGAGTTCGAGCAGGAGCTGCTCTCCCACGCCGAAAACGGCGACGGCGGCAAGACGCTCGGCGTCATCCGTGACAAGGGCCGCGACGGCAAGGCCTGGGGCGAGGTCGAGGCGGCGCTCAAGGCGCTGCTCGACCACTTCACGGCCTCCTGGAAGCCTACCAAGACCGCGGCTGCGTAGGCGGCGCCGAGCGATGGCCAATCTCAAGGCAATCCGCAAGCGCATCGCCACGGCGAAGAGCACGCAGAAGATCACCAAGGCCATGAAGCTGGTCTCGGCGGCGAAGCTCCGTCGGGCCCAGGAGCAGGTGGTCGCGCAGCGGCCCTACGCGCGGCACCTGGCCGAGGTCGTCCGCGATCTCGCGGCGCGCGCGGACGTCGAGTCCCATCCCCTGCTCGCGAGTCGCCCAGGACGGCGCGTCGAGGTGATCGTGGTGACGGGCGATCGCGGCCTGTGTGGCGGCTTCAACGCCAACATCAACCGCCAGGTCGACCGCCTGCTGCTGGGCGACTTCATGGTGGGCCGGCAGATGGCCGAGGGCGTCGCGCTCGAGGAGGTGCGCCTGTCCTTCATCGGCAAGAAGGGCCGCGACTACTCCGTGCGCAGAAAGCGCGTGGCGCACACCGAGCACCCGGCCCCCCAATCGCCGACGGCGATCGAGCGGGCCCGAGAGACGGCCGGGCGCATCCTGCGGGAGTTCACCTCCGAGCACGTGGACGCCGTCTACCTCGTCTACAACGAGTTCAAGAGCGCGATCTCGCAGCGCGTCCTGGTCGAGCAGCTCTTGCCGCTGCAGACGCCCAAGCCCACAGCGGTCACGGACACCACGCCGGGTGGCGACTACCTGTACGAGCCGAGCGAGGAGGCCCTGCTCGGCACGCTCCTGCCGATGTACGTGGAGACGCTGGTCCTACGCGCGATGCTCGACAGCATCGCCTCCGAGCACGGCGCGCGCATGAGCGCGATGGACAGCGCCACGAAGAACGCGAAGGAGATGATCTCGAGCCTCACGCTCCAGTACAACCGTGCCCGCCAAGCCGCGATCACCAAGGAGCTCATGGAGATCATCGGTGGAGCCGAGGCGCTAAAGGGATAACCCTCACCCGAACCCCCACCCGCCGGCACAGGGGTCGAGAGGAAGAAAGCTTCTTATGGAACAGCAAGGGATCATCACGCAGGTCATCGGCCCGGTCGTCGACGTCGAGTTCACCGGGGACCTCCCCGAGATCTACACGGCGCTCCGGGTCACGAACGCGGCCATCGACGCGCGCAAGGACAACCTCGTCATCGAGGTCGCGCAGCACCTCGGCGAGCACACCGTGCGCTGTGTCGCGATGGACACCACCGATGGCCTCACGCGCGGCCAGCCCGTCCTCAACACGGGCAAGCCCATCATGATGCCGGTCGGCCGCGAGGTGCTCGGGCGCATCCTGAACGTCATCGGCGAGCCGGTCGACGAGCGGGGGCCCGTCCACGCGAAGAAGAGCATGCCGATTCATCGGCCAGCGCCCGCATTCGTCGATCAGTCGACGAAGATCGAGATGTTCGAGACCGGCATCAAGGTCATCGACCTGCTGGCTCCGTATCGTCGCGGCGGCAAGATTGGCCTGTTCGGTGGCGCCGGCGTGGGCAAGACCGTGCTCATCATGGAGCTCATCAACAACGTCGCCAAGAAGCACGGCGGGTTCTCGGTGTTCGCTGGCGTCGGCGAGCGCACCCGCGAGGGCAACGACCTCTGGCACGAGATGGAGGACTCGACCCTCGGCGACGGCAAGACCTCCGTCTTGTCGAAGGCGGCGCTCGTTTACGGCCAGATGAACGAGCCCCCAGGCGCGCGCCAGCGCGTGGGGTTGTCGGCGCTTACGGTCGCCGAGAGCTTCCGCGACGAGGAGGGACAGGACGTCCTCCTATTCGTGGACAACATCTTCCGCTTCACGCAGGCGGGATCCGAGGTGTCGGCGCTGCTTGGCCGTATCCCGAGCGCCGTCGGTTATCAGCCGACGCTCGCGACCGAGATGGGCGGCCTGCAGGAGCGCATCACCTCGACCAACAAGGGCTCGATTACCTCGGTGCAGGCCATCTACGTGCCCGCCGACGACCTGACCGACCCGGCGCCTGCCACCGCGTTCGCCCACCTCGACGCCACCACGGTGCTCTCGCGCGCGCTCACGGAGCTCGGCATCTACCCGGCCGTCGATCCGCTCGATTCGACCTCGACCATCCTGTCGCCGATGGTCGTCGGCGACGAGCACTACGCGGTCGCGCGCGAGGTCCAGCGCGTCTTGCAGCGCTACAAGGAGCTCCAGGACATCATCGCGATTCTCGGCATGGACGAGCTATCCGAGGACGACAAGGTCCTGGTGTCGCGCGCCCGCAAGGTCCAGAAATTCCTGTCGCAGCCGTTCTTCGTCGCGCAGCAGTTCACCGGCACTCCGGGCCAGTACGTCGAGGTCAAGGACACGATCCGGAGCTTCAAGGAGATCTGCGACGGCAAGTACGACGACATCCCCGAGCAGGCGTTCTACATGGTGGGTGGCATCGACATGGTGCTCGAAAAGGCCCGTCAGATCGCCGCGGAGACGAAGTGATGCGAGTCGAGGTCGTGACGCCGACCGGCGCGGCGGCATCGCGGGAGGTCGAGGAGGTCGTCGCGCCCGGGGCGCTCGGCGAGCTCGGCATCCTGCCGGGACACGTGGCGCTGCTGTCGGCATTGCGCCCGGGGGTGCTCACGCTTCGCGGCGCCGGACCGACCGAGGTGTTCGCCGTCGGCGCGGGCTTTGTCCAGGTGACGGGCGACGACAGCGTGGTCGTGCTGTCCGACCGCGCGCAGCGGGCCGAGGAGATCGACGTCAAGGCGGCGGAGAAGGCCTTCACCGAGGCCGATCACGAGCTCGCCGAGTGGACCGACGAGCAGAACGAGACCTACGACCGGCTGGTCACGCAACGCGCCTGGTCCCAGGCCGCCATCGACGCAGCCCACGTCGTGGGCGCCGCCTCTGCGCACTGAATCGCTCGTCTACGCTCGCGTTCCGCGCACGATCCCATTGACGAAAAGCCGCGTCACCTGCTCCGCGAGCAGGCGTGGATCCCGCGCGCGGGTCCGCTTGCCGAGGCGTCCGCTGATCCACAGCTTCGCCAGGCCGTGGACGAGCGACCAGGCCGCCACGGCCAGTGGCTCGGACATCTCGGGATCCAGCTGGCGCTCCTGGATGCAGCGGGCGACGGTCTGCGTGAGCAGCTTGAAGGCGCGATGGCTCCACTTCAAGTAGGAGGCGTCCTCCGGATCGAGCATGTCGATCCGGAACATGATCTCGAACTGCTCCGGGTGCTCGATCGCGAAGCGTACATACCCCTGGCCGATCGCCTCGAGCAGCGCAGCCCCATCTGCCGGCCCGCTGGCCTCGACGGTCGCCTGCACCGTCGCGCCCAGGCGCTCGTAGCCCTGCGCGGCGAAGGCGGTCAGCAGGCCCGCCTTGTTCTGGAAGTGGTGCGCCGGTGCGCCGTGTGACACCTTGGCGCGCCTTGCCGCTTCGCGCAGCGAGACGCCGCCGATGCCCTCCTCGCGCAGGATGCCGGCGACGGCTTCGAGCAGGGCTGCACGCAGGTCCCCGTGATGATACGGACGGACCCGCCCCGGTCGCTTGACCCTGGTCGGCAAGCCCTACACCCACAGATCGTCGATCGAGGCGCCGCGGTGGATCCGCGCGATCAGCTCGGCGAGTAGCGGGGCCACGGTGACCGTGTGGACCTTGGGATGGAGCTTCGGGGGCAGGGTGTCGGTCGTGATGAGCCGCTCGAGCCTCGACGCGCTGAGCCGCTCGAGGGCGGGCCCGACCAGGCAGCCGTGGACGATGGACGCGAACACCTTGCGCGCCCCGCGCGCGTGCAAGAGGTCCACCGCCTCGACGAGCGTGCCGCCCGTGGAGACCTCGTCGTCCACCACGAGCGCATCGCGCCCCGCGATGTCGCCGACCATCCGGATGGCGCGCGCGCGCTCGTCGTCGCCGCTGCGCGCCTTCTCGAGGATCGCGATCTCGGCTCCGAGTAGCTTGGCGTAGCGCTCGGCCAGCTTGGCCGCGCCCGCATCGGGCGCCACCACGGTCAATCGGTCGAGCGGCACCACCTGCCGCACCGCCTCGGCCAAGAGCGGCACCGCCGTGCCGTGATCGGCGGGGATGCGGAAGAATCCCTGGACCTGCGGCGCGTGCAGGTCGAGCAGGAGCACGCGATCGGCGCCCGACGCCGCCAGCAAGTCCGCCACCAGCCGGGCGGTGATCGAGACGCCAGGCTCGTCCTTCTTGTCCGAGCGCACGTAGGGGTAGTAGGGCAGGGCGACCGTGATCCGGCGCGCGGAGGCTGCTCGAAGGGCGTCGAGCAGGATGAACAGCTCGACCAGGTGATCGGATAGTGGGGGCGCGCCCGTCTGGACCACGAAGGCATCCGCGTCGCGGACGGCATCTTCGATCTGCACCTTGATGCAGTCATTGGAGAAGCGGACGCGCCGCACCCGGCCGGGTGCGCAGCCGAGCTTGGCGCAGACTGCGTCGACGAGGGTGGGATGAGAGCTGCCAGCGTAGACGAGCACGCCGGCAGCGTATCAGTCCGCGGGGTCGTGGCGGCGAGCTAGCTAGCGGTAGAAGAGCGTGATGGTCAGGCAGTGGAACTCGGAATCCGAGGACTGCGTGACCTTCTTGGCAACCACATGGCGCTCCGGGTTCTCCCGCAGCCAACGCGTCACCTGTTCTCCCAGCTCGTCCCGCTCCCGCGCCTTGGTTGCAGAGAAGACCTTGACTCCAGTGAAGCTCATCGACTCTCTCCCTTCCCGCCGGTCTTCAGGGGGCGACACTGCCGCCCAGCGACCGCGTCACCAAAGTAGCAAGGGGTCGATTACATGTAAAGGGAAATTTTACTGGGTGACTAGAAACAACATGGCGCGCCTGGGCAATCATACCTAGGATATTTCCACACTGTTCGGATGAGCGGGGCGGCTACTTCTTGGGCTTGGCGGGCTTGTCCTTGCCCTTGTCCTTGCCGCCGGCCTCGCCTTCTTCTTCGTCGTCGCCTTCCTCCTCGTCCTCCGGCTTGGGTTGCTCGCTCGGAGGCTCGACCTTCGCCGGTTCCTTGCCGGCGGGCGTGGCTGCGCTGGCGGGTGCCGAGCCGATGCCCGACTTGCGCGCCACGAGGGCGGTCTGGACCTTCCAGGCGCTCCCCTGCTTGACCATGACGTACAGGAACGACCCGTCCTTGGCACTGGTGGTCTGGAGCTTGCCCTTCTCCTCCCACGCCACCGACGAATCCCAATGTCCGAGCACGGTCACGATGCCGTCGCCGACGTTCCGGACCAGGGTGTCCCGGAGCGTCATGTCGACCATCTTGAGGCTGGTGAAGTCCTTGAGCCAGGCGACGATGGCTTCCTTGCCGCGCAGCTTGCGGTTCCCCCAAAGCGTCGCGTCGTCGGTGTAGAAGGCGCTCGCCTTCTGCCAGTCGTGCGCCCCCAGCGCCTTCGAATACTCCAAGAGGACGGCCCGTACCTCGAGCTGGACGTCGGGCGCGGCCTTGGAGATCGCCGCCTTCTTCTTCGCCTTCTTGCTGCCCGCGGCCTTCTTCCCCTTGCCCGGCGCCGCGGACGCGGACGCCGTCAGGGCGCCGAGCGCCAAGAGCGCGATCGCGATCGTGCGGGCCAGGCGAGTCACTTCTTGCCTGCCTTCTTGGCCGTCGCCCGCTCGCGCATGCCCCGCACGTCGGCCTCGAGCAGCAGCGCCGACATGCGCTGTGCCGTGGGGGCGGCGCGCAGCTTGGTCGGCAGGTCCCCAGCGCGCAGCACGCGCGCCAGACGCCCGAGAATCGGCAAGTGGATCCGGTCGTACTTCAGCCCGAGCAGGAACAGGAGGTTCGTGGGACGCCCGTCCGCCGCCCCGAAGTCCACACCGGCGTGGTGGCGCCCCATGAGGATGAAGGGCTTCGAGATGCGGCGCGAGTTGCGCTGGCGCGTGTGCAGGAAGGCCACGCCCCCCTCGATCGCGGTCGGCGTCATGCTCTCGCGCTCCACCAGCGCGCCCACGAACCACGGCTTGTCGGCGACGAAGCCCTTCTCGAAAGCCCGCTGGGCCATCTCCTCGATGACCTGCGCGCGATCGCGGCCACGCAGGTCCGGGATCACCGAGGATTCGTCGAGCAGGTCCCTGAGCGGCAGCGAGGCGCCATCGGGGATGGTGGCGACGTCCATGTCGGATGCATCGTCGGAGCTGTGCGACATGCGCTCGTCGAGCCAGGCATCGATCACGATGCGCTTGAAGCGCCACTGATCACCGAGCTTGACGCCGGGGACCTCGCCCTCGGTCGCCAGCTTGTGCACGGTTCGCTCGGGCAGCTGCATGTACTCGGCGAGCTCGCGCACGGTCAGCAAGTGCTCGTCGCCTGGCGGGGTCTTCATCTCTGGTGCCTCCTCGGATGGTCGCGCTTGTACAACGTTCCTGCGTCGCACGCGAGCGCGACGCGCCGCGTCGGGCGGCTGGGCTTCCCAGCCCGCATGTGCTAGGACCCCGACCCATGGGCCTTGACCAACTCCGCCCCTGCGTCTCCCGCTTCACTCGCTGACCTGATCCGATACGCTGGCTACCAGGGCGATCATGCAGATTGCAAGCTTGGGCGTACCCGTCCCTGTGTTCCTCGCGCCCATGGCCGCGGTCACGGATCTGCCCTTTCGCACCGTGTGTGAGGAGCATGGTGCCGGCTTCACCATCACGGAGTTCCTCTCCGCGGACGGGCTCACCTCGGGCGCCGAGGCGATGGTGTCCAAGCTCGAGGCGTCGCTCGACGGCCGCGCCTTCGGCGTGCAGATCTTCGGGCGCGACAGCCACACCATGGCGCGCGCCGCGATGATGGGTGTCGAGCGCGGCGCGTCGCTCATCGACATCAACATGGGCTGCCCGGCGAAGAAGGTCGTCCAGGGTTGGTGCGGCTCGGCGCTCATGAAGGAGCCCGCCCTCGCGCAGGACATCGTGCGCGGCGTGCGCGCCGTGGTCCCCGCCCACATCCCCGTGACGGTCAAGCATCGCGCGGGCTGGGACGAGCGCCACCTGAACGCGCCGGAGTTCGCCTCGGCGCTGGTCGAGGCCGGCGCCGCGATGATCACGGTGCACGGGCGGACGCGGGCGCAGGGCTTTTCGGGCCAGGCCGACCTCGAAGTCATCCGGCGCGTGCGACAGGCGTTGCCCTCCACGATTCCAGTCGTCGGCAACGGTGACGTCGTGGACCTCGATGGTTACCGGCGCATGCGCGACGTCACCGGGTGTGACGGGGTCATGATCGGGCGTGGGGCGCTCGGGAATCCCTGGTTCTTCCGCTCGCTCCGCGCGCTCCTAGGCGGAGAGCGCGACCCGGGCGCGCCCTCGCTCGAGGAAAGACGCCAGGCGTTCCGGCGACACGTCACGCTCATCGGCAACCTGGCCCAGCCGAAGCGACATGTCACGGAGGTACGCAAGGCCTGCGCGTGGTACTCGCGCAACCAGGCCAATGGCGCGGCGTTTCGCAACGCCGTGTTCAAGACCAAGGACCTCCCGGTCTTGCTCGAAGCGGCTCACACCTACTTCGACGGCTTGCGGTGAACGCGGGCAGGAGTCTCCTGCTGTGCGCCCTCGCCGCCTGCACGAGCGCGAGCGACCGTGGCCTGGAGCTCGATGTTCAGCGGCTGGCGCGCGAGGACAGCTTGCCCGAGAGCGTCGTGGCGAGGGTCGCCGACCGGGGCGTGCGGGCGGTGCCCGAGATCGAGGCGGCGCTGCATGGCGCCGGGGTCACGGGACGGCTCAACCTCCTGGTCGCGCTCCGGCGCGCCGGTGCCACGCAGGCCATTCCCCTTCTGCTGCATCGGGCACAGCACGACGACGACGAGCGAGTGCGGACCGAGGCCGAGCATGCGCTTCGCTCGTGGGCGGCCGAGCAAGGCCCACGCGCCGAGGCGGCCCGCAGGGCAGTGCGCAAGCTGGAAGAGGCACGCAGCGATACGCGGGCTGGCTAGTTTCGATCCCACCCCTTGCGACTGCCAGCCGAGCGGTGTCGATTGCGAACATGGCGCCATTGGGGCGCTGGCCGGCGCAAGGCGGTCATCCCCGCTGTGGCGCCCGATGCTCTCCGCGAGGACTCGCCTCGCTGCGCTCGCGTCATCCCGGTCGCTCCAGCGCCCTGGTGACAGCAGCTGTCTTCGCCCCTGGCTTGACATCCCCAGACCTCTCACATACTTTGCCGCGCGCTCATGGCGCTCGTGTTTTCGGAGAGCACGCAGAGGCGCGTCTCGGCGACGGTGAAGCTCTACCCGGAACGCCAGGCCGCGCTGCTGCCTGTCTTGCACATCGCTCAACGAGAGTTCGGGCAGCTGTCGCCCGAGGTCATCGACCTGGTGTCGCGAACGCTCGAGCTCCCGGAGTCACACGTCTATGGCGTCGTGACGTTCTACACGATGTTCCATCAGGAGAAACACGGCCGCCACGAGCTGCTCGTCTGCACCAACGTCTCGTGCATGTTGAAGGGCGGCTACGAGATCCTTGCGCACCTCGAGCGCAGGCTCGGCATCAAGGCCGGCCAGACCACGCCCGACGGCATGTTCACCCTCATCGAAGAGGAGTGCCTGGCCGCCTGTGCCGACGCGCCGATGATGATCTGCGGCGACGAGTACCACCTCCGCCTCGATGCGGCCTCGGTCGATCGCGTGATCGACCGGCTGCGCACGCTCCCCGCCAAGGAGATCGCATGAGCGACCCGGCACAGGCGCCACTGATCCCAGCGGAGGCGTGGACGACGCGTCTCGTGACGCGCAATTTCCCGCAGTTCCACGGCGGCGTGGCGATCGCGCGGACCCTCGAGGGCTACCGCAAGACGGGCGGCTACGAGGCGCTGAAGAAGGCCCTCTCGATGCCGCGTGCAGCCCTCGTGGACGAGGTCAAGAAGTCGAACCTTCGCGGCCGCGGCGGCGCGGGTTTTGCGACCGGGCTCAAGTGGACCTTTCTGCCGAAGGACGCCAAGGAGATCTACCTCGTCTGCAACTGCGACGAATCGGAGCCGGGCACCTGCAAGGATCGCGAGCTGGTCGAGTACGACCCGCACCAGCTCATCGAGGGCTTCTTGATCGCGTCGTACGCGCTCGGGGTCAAGCGCGGCTACATCTACATTCGCGGCGAGATGATGCAGGAGGCCAAGACCCTCGTGCGCGCCGTCGAGGAGGCCTACGCGGCTGGCTTGCTCGGCAAGGAGCAGGCGTCGGCCGAGGGCCCCTACGCGCTCGAGCTGGTCATCCATCGGGGCGCGGGTGCCTACATCTGCGGCGAGGAGACGGCACTCTTGAACTCGCTCGAGGGCAAGCGCGGCTGGCCGCGTCTCAAGCCGCCGTTCCCCGCGGTCAAGGGCCTGTTCGGAAAGCCCACGATCGTCAACAACGTCGAGACGCTCGGCAACCTGCCGCACATCGTCCTCAAGGGCGGCGAGTGGTTCGCCAGGCTCGGCATCGGCAAGTCCGGCGGGACGCGCATCGTGTGCGTCTCCGGGCACGTGAACAAGCCCGGGGTCTACGAGCTGCCGATGGGCGTCACCTTCCGCCACATGATCTACGAGACCGCTGGCGGGATCCCGAACGGTCGCAAGTTGCGCGGCATCATCCCGGGCGGGTCCTCGATGCCGCCGCTCGATGCGAGCGAGATCGACGTGCCTTGCGAGTTCGACGCGCTCATGACCGATCCGCGCATCAAGGACGTCATGGTCAAGCCCGACATGCCGTTCGACATGGGCGGTGGCCGGCGCCTCAAGACGATGGCGGGCTCGGGCGGGGTCGTGGTGTTCGACGAGTCGACCGACGTGGTCGCGCTTTGCGCCCGCATCATGCGCTTCTACCACCACGAATCCTGCGGCCAGTGCACGCCCTGTCGCGAGGGCACGGGCTGGCTCGCGCGCGTCTGCACCCGCCTGGCCACCGGCGAGGGCAAGGCCGGCGACGTGGACCTCCTCGCGGAGATTGCGCACGGCATCGCCGGCAACACCATCTGCCCGCTCGGCGAAGCCGCAGCCTGGCCGATGCTGGGCTTTCTCACCAAGTTCCGCGAGGACTTCCTGGCTCGCGAGCGCAAGGCGGCATGACCGCGCAGCCCTCCTGGCTCCTGCCCGCGGCAGGAGCTCCTCGCTGTCGGCCCTTCCGGCGTGCCGGAAGGGCAGCGGAGCCCCGATGAGCGGCACACAGATCCTCTTCTATGCGTTCGCGGCGCTGGCGGTCGTGGGCGCCGTCGCGACGGTGACCCGGACCAATCCCGTGGTCGCGGTCATGTGCCTGGTGGGCACCTTCTTCGCCCTCGCGGGCGTGTACGTGACCCTCTACGCGCACTTCATCGCGGTCATCCAGGTCCTCGTGTACGCGGGCGCCATCATGGTGCTCTTCATCTTCGTGGTCATGCTGCTCGGGCGCGAGGAGTCCGAGCCGTGGTGGAAGCAGCGCGGTATCGCCACCAAGGTGCTCGGGCTCGGCGGGATCGCGTACATCGGCTCGCGGCTGGTGGGCGTCTTGATGAACTACCCCCACCAGGCGGCCGAGCCGCCCCCGACCTTCGGCACCGTGGCGTCGATCGGCAGGCTGCTCGTGACCGACTACCTGTTCCCGTTCGAAGCGATTTCGGTGCTGCTGCTCGTGGCGATCGTCGGGGCGCTCGTCATCGCCAGCCACCACCACGAGCCACCAGCCCCGAAGCCCGCGCGCAGCGACGCGGAGGGCCACGACGAATTGGGCCACGATGCCCACGCGATGGCGCACGAAGTGGAAGGGTAGGCCGCATTGGTCCAGACGAGCCACTACCTCATCCTTTCTGCGGTCCTGCTCCTCACCGGCGCGTCGGCCGTGATCTTCCGGCGCAACGTCCTCATCGTGCTCATGGGCATCGAGCTCATGCTCAACAGCGCGAACCTGGCGTTTCTGGCGTTCGCGCAGAAGTGGGGCAATGACCGCGCCCACGTGTTCGTCTTCCTGGTGATCGCGACCGCTGCGGCCGAAGCCGCCGTAGGTCTGGCCATCGTCGTCGGCATCTTCCGCACGAGGCGGAGCGCGAGCCTCGACGACATCTCCCTGCTCAAGCACTGACAGAATCCATATGCGCGCAGAACTCCACTGGATCCCGCTTCTGCCCATCCTGGGCGCGGTATGGAACCTGCTCGTCGGGCGAAAGCTCCCGCGCGGGCTCGTGCACGCCGTTGCCTACGGCACCGTCGGTGCGGCCTTCTGCATCGCGCTGGATGCCTTCCTCTCGCTGCGTCACCACCCCGACCAGGCCATCCACGAGACCTGGTTTCAGTGGATGAACGCGGGCGGGATCGACATCTCGGCCGGCTTTCTCTACGACCGGCTGTCGGCCGTGATGTGCTTCATCGTCACCGGCGTGGGGTTTCTCATCCACGTGTACTCGATGGAGTACATGTCCCACGACGAGACGCCGGCCCGCTTCTTCGGGTACCTCAACCTGTTCACCGGCGCGATGCTCATCCTCGTGCTCGGTGACAACCTCTTGCTCACCTTCGTGGGCTGGGAGGGCGTCGGCGTCTGCTCGTACCTGCTCATCGGCTACTGGTACGACAAGGAGGCCAACGCGACCGCCGGGAAGAAGGCGTTCATCACGAACCGCGTGGGTGACTTCGCGTTCCTGATTGGCATCTTCATCCTGGTCGAGCTCTGCAAGACGCTCGATTACGGGCAGCTGCGTGAGCACGCCAGCGCGCTCGGCGTGAACTGGTGGTGGGGCAGGCCGGCGGCCTTCGCCGTCGCCTTCTGCCTGTTCATCGGGGCCTGCGGCAAATCTGCGCAGATCCCGCTCTACGTGTGGCTGCCGGACGCGATGGCCGGTCCCACTCCCGTCTCCGCGCTCATCCACGCCGCGACCATGGTGACGGCCGGCGTCTACATGGTCGCGCGGCTGTCGTTCATCTATGCGATGGCGCCCGAGGCGCTCGCGATCGTGGCGTTCGTGGGCGCGCTGACGGCGCTCTTCGCCGCAACCATCGGCTGCGCGCAGACCGACATCAAGAAGGTGCTGGCATACTCCACCATCTCGCAGCTCGGCTTCATGTTTGCCGGTGTGGCGGGCGAAGCCACCGCTTCGGGCGTCTTTCACCTCGGGACACACGCCTTCTTCAAGGCGGGGCTGTTCCTTGGAGCCGGCGCGGTCATGCACGCGATGGCGGACCGCACCGAGATCATGGACATGGGGGGCCTCGCACGGAAGACCCCCATCCTGCGCTGGACGTTCTTCGTGTACTGCGTGGCGATCGCCGGCATCTTCCCGCTCGCGGGCTTCTGGTCGAAGGACGCCATCCTGGGCAGCGTCTTCCACGCGCACTGGGAGGGTGTGGCGCCGTGGCTGCCGAAGCTGGTCTTTGGCATGCTGCTCCTAACGGCGGGGCTGACCGCGTTCTACATGTTCCGCCTGTACTACCTCGTCTTCTCGGGCGAGACCCGATCGGACGCCGAGACCTACGAGCGCGCGCATGATCCCTCGCCGATCATGTGGGGTCCGCTCGCGATCCTGGCCGGCCTCGCCCTCGTGGCCGGGGTCCTCGGCGTGCCCGGCCACGATTGGTTCGGCAGCTGGCTCGATCCCGTGATTCGCAAGGGATCCGAGCCCGAGGTCGAGGAGCACCTGAGCTACCTGCTCGCGGGCCTTGGTCTCTTCGCCGGGCTGTCGGGCATCGCGGTGGCCACGGCGCTCTATCGTGGTGGACCCAAGCCGGCGGTCGACCGTTTCGTGGCCCTGGCGCCTGGGGTCTATGAGGCGGTCAAGGGCAAGTACTGGGTCGACGAGGCCTACGCGCTGCTGTTCGCCAGGCCCTTGCGCGCTCTCGCCGCCATCCTTCACCGTGGCTTCGATGTGGTGGTGGTGGACCGCGGGCTCGTGCACGGCCCGGCGAAGATCGTGGACATCTTCGCGCAGATCCTCCGCCCTCTGCAGAACGGCGAGGTGCAGCGCTACATCGCCATGTTGCTCGTTGGCACCGCGATCGTGCTCGGCCTCGCCCTTCGGGACGCGGAGCCGCCGGTGGTACCCAAGAACGCGACAGCCATCAAGCTCCCGGCCGCGGGCCAGGTGCCCTGGTGACGCTCTCGCTTCTCCTGCTCCTGCCGCTCCTCGGGGCGTTCGCCTGCATGGCTCTGCCGCGGGGTGAGCACGGGCTTGCCCGTGCGATCGGCTTTCTGACGACGCTCGCGACGTTCCTGGTCTCGCTCACCCTGCTCATGAAGTTCGAGCCCGGTGTGGCGACCTACCAGATGGTCGAGACGCGCCCGTGGATCGAGGCGATCGGCGCCAGCTATCACGTGGGCATCGACGGGATCTCGCTCTTTCTCGTGCTCCTGACGACCTTCCTGACGCCCGTCGTGATGCTGTCGGCGTTCAAGTCGATCGAGCACAAGGTCCGCGAGTTCGTGATCGCGATGCTGATCCTCGAGGTCGGCGTGATAGGCACCTTCATCGCCCTCGACCTCTTCCTGTTCTACGTGCTGTTCGAGGTGATGCTCGTGCCGATGTACCTCATCATCGGCATCTGGGGCGGCGAGCGCCGGATCTACGCCTCGATCAAGTTCGTCCTCTACACGATGGTCGGGTCCCTGGCGATGCTGGTCGCGATCTTCTACCTGGCCTCTCGTCACCACGAGATGGCGGGAAAGTGGTCGTTCGACCTGGCGGATTTGCAGCGCGTCCTCCTGCCCGGCAACGTCCAGCTCTGGTGCTTCCTGGCATTTGGCCTGGCCTTCGCCATCAAGGTGCCCCTGTTCCCGCTGCACACGTGGCTGCCGGACGCGCACGTCGAGGCTCCGACGGCCGGGTCGGTCATCCTGGCCGGCGTGCTTCTCAAGGTCGGCACCTATGGTTTCCTGCGCTTCGCGATGCCGCTCTTCCCGGCGGCCGCCTACCAGCTTGCGCCCCTCATGATCGCCCTGTCGATCATCGGCATCGTCTACGGCGCCCTGGTGGCGTACGCCCAGAATGACGTCAAGAAGCTGGTGGCGTACAGCTCGGTGTCGCACCTCGGCGTGGTGGTGCTCGGCACCTTCGCGGCGACCCAGACCAGCGTGGCGGGTGGCCTCTACACCATGATCGCCCACGGCCTGTCCACGGGCGGTCTGTTCCTGTGGATCGGCGCGATCTACGAGCGGCGCCACACCCGGCGGATCGACGAGCTCGGGGGCTTGTGGGCGCAGGTGCCCGTCCTCTCCGCGATCTTCATGATCTTCACGCTCGCCTCGGTGGGGTTGCCGGGGCTCTGCGGCTTCGTGGGCGAGTTCCTGACGCTGGTCGGCTCGTTTGGCGCCTACCAGCAGGGCGTCCCGAACGCGGCGGCCTGGCACCCGCACTGGATGGTCGCCATCGCCACGACCGCGGTCATCCTCGGCGCGGTCTACATGCTGACGATGTATCAGCGCGTGATCTTCGGGCCGTTGACGAAGGCAGAGAACCGCGCGCTCGCGGATGCTTCCCCGCGGGAGCTCGGCGTGTTCGTTCCGGTCATCCTCATGATCGTCCTGCTCGGCGTGTTTCCGCAGCCGCTTCTTGCCCGGATGAACCCCACGATCGGCAGGCTGCTCGGCCAGGTCAGGAACAAGGCCCACGAGACCGACCAGCTCGGCAAGGGGCCCGGACGGATGCTCACCGCGGCCGAGCTCGATGGCAAGGCCGTGGTCCAGGTGGAGGCGATCCGATGAGGTTCGATCCGAACGACCTCGTCTTCGCGAGCCCGTTCCTGCTGCTGTCGGGGCTCGCCTGCGCGCTGTTGCTCCTCGATGCCTTCGCGCGGACCGCGTCGCGCGCCTTCCTGTGCCCACTGGCGGTGGCGTCATGCGTGCTCACGCTGGGCGCGCTCGCCCACCTCTGGCCGGAGGTCGGCGAGCAGGGCAAGTCGATCTTCGCGGGCATGGTCCTCGTGGACCGCTTCTCGCTGTTCGTCACCGCCACCGCGGTGGTCGGCGCGGCGCTCTCGATGATGCTGGCGCCTGGCTTTCTGCGCGAGCATCGGTTCGACTATGGCGAGCTCTACCCCCTGGTCCTGTTCGCGACGGCGGGTGTCTCGCTCATGGTGTCCGCGAGCGACATGGTGACGCTGTTTCTCGGCCTCGAGACGATGTCCCTCTCGGTCTACGTGCTCACGGGATCCTGGCGCACCAACGCCCGCAGTGCCGAGGGCGCCATGAAGTACTTCCTGATGGGCGCCTTCGCGAGCGCGATCCTGCTCTATGGGATGGCGCTCGTGTACGGCAGCACGGGCACCACGGGCCTCGCCGCGGTCGATCGCGCCGCGGCCGCGATGAAGGAGGGCGACGCCGTCCTCGTCATCGGTATGGTGATGATCGTCGTCGCGTTCGTCTTCAAGGTGGGAGCGGTGCCCTTCCACATGTGGGCGCCTGACGCGTACCAGGGCGCGCCGACGCCCATCACGGCGTTCATGGCCGCCGCGGTCAAGGCCGCGGCCTTTGCTGCCGCGCTCCGCATCCTCATGACCTCGTTTCCGGCGCCTGGGCTGCGAGCCACCGGCAACGGCTGGGTCTACCTGCTGTCCGGGATCTCGGCCATCACGATGATCTTCGCGAACCTGGTGGCGATGCGGCAGGACAACGTCAAGCGGATGCTGGCCTATTCTTCCGTGGCGCATGCCGGCTACCTGCTCCTCGGGGTGGTCGCCGTGGGTGTGGTCGGCGCCGAGGCCCGTACGGCGCTCCTCTACTACCTGCTCGCGTATACCTTCACGACTGTCGGTGCCTTTGGCGTGGTCGCCTGGATTGGCTCTCGCGGCAACGAGCGTCTCCTCATCGACGACTGGTCGGGGCTGGCCTCGCGTCACCCCGGCATGGCGCTCGCGATGACCATATTCTTGCTGTCCCTGGGCGGTTTTCCGCCGACCGCCGGCTTCTTCGGCAAGTTCTACCTGTTCAAGGCAGCCATGCAGCGCTCGGAGCTCTACCCGCTGGTCTTCGTCGGCGTGGCCTCGAGCCTCGTGTCGGTCTACTACTATCTGCGCGTGGTGATGGCGATGTACTTCCGCCCCGCCCATCGCCCAGCCGAGCCCATCCAGAGCAGCACCCTCACGTGGGCCCTTGCGCTGTCGGCGCTGGGCGTCCTCGCGCTCGGTCTGCTGCCGGGGCCGGCGCTCCAGCTCGCGGGCGCGAGCCTCCTCGGCAAGTAGGAGTGCGCTGTCAGATGGGCAGCCGCGCGTCGATGAGCGCGCGTAGCGCACGCTGATCGATCGGCTTCTCGAGGCACGCGTTCGGCACCTCGTCCAGGAACGACGTCGCGCTGGAGGTGAAGGCGCCGCCTGTGATGAACACGATCCCGTCGACCAGGTTGGGCGCGACGGTTGCCAGCTCGGCGTGGAACTGCATCCCGGTCATCTCGGGCATCATCAGGTCACACAGAATCACGTCGTAGCGCTCGCCAGCGCGGAGGCGCGCGATCGCCTCGAGCGCGCTCGAGACCGCCACCACGTCGTGCTGGTCGCGCAGGAGGCGCTGGATGCTGCGGCCGATCGAGACCTCGTCGTCGATGACCAGGACGCGGCCGCGAACCGCCTGGCGACGCACGGACCCAGCGGGCGGCGCGGAGGAGCCGCGCTCGTACTGAGCGACCGGCAGCTTGACGCGAAACACCGAGCCCCTGCCGACCTCGCTCTCGACCTCGATCCGGCCGCCGAGCCCGCTGACGATGCGGTGGCAGATCGAGAGCCCGAGACCGGTGCCTTCCCCGATCGGCTTGGTCGTGAAGAACGGGCTGAAGAGCTTGTCCCGTACGGCTGTGGGGATGCCGCTGCCGCTGTCCCTGACCTCGATCGCGATCATCGAATCCTCGCTGATGCGCGTCGAGACGCGGATCTCGTTGCGCTCCGCCCGGCCTTCTGGGATCGCCTGCGCAGCATTGACGACGAGGTTGAGGAAGACCTGGCCGAGGCGGGCCTCGCTGCCAGCGACTCGCTCGACGCCGATGCCGTAGTCCTTGACCAGACGAGCCCGGTGACGGATCTCGTTCCAGGCCATCCGGAGCGTCGAGTCCAGCATGGGGTGCAGCGCCACGGACGTCCTGCGGTCCTCGTCGCCTCGCGAGAACAGGCGGAGGTCGTGGACGATCTGGCGCACGCGTGCAGTCGCTTCCAGCGCGTCCGCCAGCATGTCCGCGCACTCCGCCAGCTGGCGCTCGACGTCCGCGGGGTTCTGTCGGAGCGTGTCCACGAGCGTTGCCGTCATCTCCAGGTTGAGGATGGCGGCGGCCAGTGGGTTGTTGATCTCGTGGGCCACGCCGGCCGCGAGCATGCCCACCGACGCCATGCGCTCGGACACGAGCAAGTGCGCCTGCAGCTTGGTTCGCTGCGTCACGTCGCGAAAGAGGTTCAAGTAGGCTGCTTGACCCTCGAACTCGAGGCGCTGGCTCGGCGAGCACTCCAGGGTGCGCGGCTCGCCGTCCCGGCCAATCACCTCCATCTGGAACGTGTTGTCGGCGTCGTTGCCGTGCCACTGGTGGGTGACGCGCTCGCGGTCCCGGGGGCGTACGAGCCTCAACAGATCGGTGCCGAGCAGGTCCTGCGGCGTGCACCCGAGGTACGACGAGAAGACGGGGTTGACGTAGACGAGTCGACCGCCGCTCCGGATGGTGATGCCGTCCGGAGCCAGGTCGATGACCGCACGGAACTCGCGCTGCGATCGCTCGAGCGCCGCCGTTGCGCGCCTGCTCTCGGTGACGTCACGTCCGTAGATGCTGACCTGTCCCATGTCCGGAATCGGCACGAACGCGAGCGAATACCAAGTCGTCTCGCAGCACACCTCCTCCGCCACGGTCTTGCCGGACGCGAGGGCGTCCGCCACGAAGCGTGTCCATTGCTCTGGAATCGCCTCGCCCACCTTGCAGCCACAGGCTGAAAGTAGCGGCGCCGCGCCTGGGTTCGCGAACAGCAGCCTGCCGTCCGCCGCGACGCGGAGCACCGGGTTGGGATCCTGGGGCGCCGAACAGTCCGGGCTGCAGCCTGGGCGCCCGGTGGTCCCGGCAACCGATTCGCTCTGGATTGGTTCCGACATCCGGAGGTCAGTATCGAGCAATCCTCGTTCCGGCGCCACGGGATCGGCGCTCCCAACGTGCGCGCCACACGCGGCCACGACCGTAGCGTGGCATTCTACCCGAGCGCACTCGACGCGTCGTAGGAGCTTCCTCAGAGCCTCCTGCGGCGCCGAAAGGCAAGGGGGCTCATCCTTGGACGATTCTTCGACGCTTGTCGGCAAGACCGCGCTCGTCGTGGTGGGAAGCGGCCTGGGAGGGGGCCTGCGTTTCCTCGTGAACACGGCGTTTGCGCGCTACATGCCGCTTTCGCGTTTCCCGTGGGCCACGCTCACCGTCAACGTGGCGGGCAGCTACCTCATCGCCTTCATCAGCCACCTCGCGCTCTCGACCACGATCATCAGCGCCAACACGCGCCTGTTCCTCACGGTCGGCGTGATGGGAGGGCTGACGACCTACAGCACATTCAACAATGACCTCATCGAGGCGCTGCGCACCGGCCAGCTCCTGACCGCCACCGTGAGCAGCATCGCCACGTTCGCCACCTGCTTGCTGGCTGGCGCCCTCGGTCTGATGAGCGCCCGCACGCTGTTCAACGGATAGCTGGTTGGCGTCGTCGATCGAGCGGACATCCTGCGTGGTCTGGTCGAGCCTCCGACGGGATGATCCTCAGCGCCACGTTCCTTGGCCTTTCGCCGCCGATCCTGCAAGATGGAGTCTCATGTATCTCCTCTTTGCCGCCGTCGGCCTGGCCGTGGGCGTCTTCGTCGGTCTGACGGTCGGCGGCTCCGCCCTCAGGCAGCGGCTCGCTCGCATCCGAGTCAGCGCCTCCGGGCGCGCCGCGGATTTGCTCCGCATCGCTGCCAGCGACGCCGAGCTGCACAGAAAGGATGCCGAAGTGGCGGCCAAGGAGGAGGTCCATCGCGCGCGCGTCGAGGCGGAGGCGATCCTCGCGAGCGAGCTGCGCAAGCTCGATGGCCGGCGCGACCAGCTCGGGACGGCCGAGCGCCGCGTCGAGGAGCTCGCGCGCGTCGTGGGCGAACGCGCCGAGGCGGTCAGCAAGCGCGACAACGACGTCCGGTCCCGCGACGGCGATGCGCGCGCACAGGAGCGCGAGGCCGCCCGGCTGGGCGGCGAGTCTCGCGGCGTGCTCGAGCGTGTGGCCGGTGAGCGTGCCGACGACGTCAAGCGCCGCCTCGTCGAGCAGTTGCTCGAGGAGGTACGCGCACACGCCGCCTCGGTCGTCCGCGCCGTCGACGTCAACGCCCAGGGGCCGGAGGTGGTGCGCGACTCCAAGCGCTTGATGGACCTCGCGATGCAGCGCTACGACGGTCACTTCCTGACCGAGCGCCTGGTCTCGACCATGCCGCTGCCGGTGCCGATCCTCGAGCGCATGGCGGGAACCGACAACGAGCGCTTTGGCGTGCTCGAGGCCGCGACTGGCATCAAGCTGCTCATCTCGGAGCACCACGACAGCATCCGGCTCGATGGCCAGGATGGCATCGGCCGCGAGATCGTGCGACGCGTGATCCGGCGCTGGGAGAAGGAGCCTCGGCTGCTCGACAAGGACACCTCGAGCCTCGCGCAGCAGACCCGAGAGAAGCTCGACCGCGAGATCGTCGAGTTTGGCCGGCGTGCGTTCACCGAGATGCGCATCCCCAAGCCCCACCCCGAGATCGTCGAGCTCGTCGGCAAGCTCAACTGGCGCACGAGCTACACCCAGAACCAGTGGAAGCACGCCTGCGAGGCGGCCATCCTGTGCGGCATCATCGCCGAGGAGATGGGCCTCGACGCCAGCCTCGCCAAACGCGCGGCGCTCATGCACGACATCGGCAAGTCGCTCACGCACGCGATCGACGGCTCGCACGCGGTCATCGGCGCCGACATCGCGCGTCGCCTCGGTGAGGACGAGCGGGTCGCGAACGCCATCGGAGCGCATCACCTCGACGAGCCGTTCCAGAGCGCCTACGCCGAGATCGTGGCCGCGTGCGACGCCTTGTCCGGCGCACGGCCCGGGGCTCGCCGCGAGAGCGCGATGGTCGAGTCCTACGGCAAGCGCCTGATGGAGCTCGAGCGCATCGCCGGCTCGCTGCGGGGGGTCGATTCGGTGCATCCGGTCCAGGGCGGCCGCGAGGTCCGCGTCTACGTGCAGGAGGGCCGCGTGTCCGACGAACGCTGCGTCGAGATGTGCGGCGAGCTCGCCAAGCGCATCTCGGACGAGATGGTGTTCCCGGGGCAGATCAAGGTGACCGTGATCCGAGAGTTCAGGGCCGTCGAAGTCGCGTCGTGACCCGGCAGACCGTCACGCTCGTCCTCGGCATCGCGCTCATCCCGTTTGGCGGCCTGCGCATCTGGCTGTCCACGCGTGCGACCAACAAGCAGCGGCGCCACCACCTCATCGCCGGCATCGCTTTCATCCTGTCGGGCGCCTTCCTGATCGCGACCTCGCGCGGCCTCATCTGTTTCTGACGAGGCGTCCATCGCGTCGCCCCCGCGCGTGGGCTAGGATTTGCCGCGGAGAGTGCGATGGCCGACGCGGAATCCGAGCCGCTGCAGTTCGAGGAAGCAGAGAGTGGGGCCGGGGCGGGCCCGGCGCCGTGTGCAGGCTGCAAGCGCCTCCTCGATCAGCAGTACTTCGAGGTCGGCGGTCAGGTCGTGTGCGCGAGCTGCCGTGATGCCGTCCTCGCCAGCCTCGACCGGGGAACGCCGGGGCTCAGGTTCGGGCGCTCGGTCGGCCTCGGCCTCGTCGCCGCGGCCCTTGGCTCCGCGCTCTACTACGCCATCCGCGCCGCAACGGGCTACGAGCTCGGCCTGATCGGCGTCGTGGTCGGGCTCCTGGTCGGCGGCGGGGTCAAACGCGGGAGCTTCGGGCGTGGGGGCGGACGCTATCAGGCCCTGGCGATGGTCCTCACCTACTGCGCCATCGTCACGACCTACCTTCCGATGGTGACGCAGGGCATGCGCGGAGCCTTCAAGCAGGCCGGCGAGAACGCGAGCACCGCCGCCGCCGTGCCCGCCCCCGCCCCGCCGGCCGCGCTCCCTTTGGGCGGCGCGGAGCCATCGATGGTCCCGAAGACCGCACCCCCCAACAACGTTGCGCGGCCGGTCGACCTCCCCGTCTGGCTGAGGGTGGTGGCGACGCTCCTCTTCTACGCCGTCGCGTTCGCCCTGGCCTGCGCGATGCCGTTTCTCGCCTTTGACCCGATGGGCCTGGCGATCATCGCCTTCTCACTCTGGGAGGCGTGGAAGCTGAACCGTCGCGTTCCCATCGTGGTGCGCGGGCCGTTCCAGGTCGTGCGGACGGATGCCGAGCCGGACGGGGCGTGCGAGCCCACGGTTGCGGCGGCCGAGCCTTGACCGGCGCCTGCACACGTTGCGGATCCGAGCTTGCGCCGGGGTTGCTCGCGTGCCCGGGTTGCCGGCGCCTCGTTCACGCCGAGGAGCTGGCGGCTCTGAACACTGCCGCGGAGCAAGCGCACGCCGCAGACGGCAAGCTGGAGGCCCTGACGAAGTGGCGCCGCGCCCTTGAGCTCTTGCCGCCGGGCAGCAGGCAGCACGAAATCCTCGTCGCGCGGGTGGCTGAGCTCGCGGCCACCGTGGACGAGCCGCAGAAGCCGGCCACGACTCCGACGGGGCGGTGGCGCTGGTTGGGTTGGCTTGGCCCAATCGCTCTGCTCCTCGTGACCAAGGGCAAGTTCCTGCTCCTTGGCCTGACCAAGACGGGAACGCTCCTGACCATGCTCGCGTCGATGGGCCTTTACTGGGCCGCCTGGCGCTGGCAGTTCGCCCTCGGGCTCGTCGCTTCCATCTACGTGCACGAGATGGGACACGTCGCCGCCCTTCGCCGGTACGGTATCGCCGCGACGGCGCCCATGTTCGTGCCGGGGCTCGGCGCCTTCATCCGCGCCAAGCAGTACCCGACCAGTGCCTACGAGGATGCCCGGGTCGGGCTCGCAGGGCCGATCTGGGGTACCGGTGCAGCGCTGCTCTGTTACGCGCTGGCCCATCTCCAGGGAGGTGGTGCCTTCGCGGCGCTCGCGCATGCGGGCGCGATCCTGAACCTGTTCAACCTCATTCCCCTCGGGTCGCTCGACGGTGGGCGAGGCTTTCGGGCCCTCTCGCAGGCGGATCGCCTGGTGACGACTGTGGTCATCGGGGCGCTCTGGCTCGGTACTTCGGAGGGGATGCTGCTCCTGGTTGCCGCGGGCGGCCTGCTTCGCTCGCTCGGCAGCGGAGCACCACGCTCCAGCGACTCGGGCATCCTGCTGCGCTTCCTCGCTCTCGTGGTCATCCTTTCCGGCCTTTCCCTGGACGTGAGCTCCCGATGGCCTTCCATACATGGAGTGAAGTAATTACAATAACTTGTATGATATCCTGACGGGCCTTGGGTTCCAACCCTGACGCGAACGTTAGAATTGGGCTTGACGCGCGGTCTCCTTCCGCGTCATCAATAGTGTATCCGACTCTAACGTCTGCGTGAGGGTTGGGAGCTAACATGAGCGAAGCCAAGCTGGGTGGGATGCAGTTGCCGGACGCGCTGGAGGTCACGCGGGACCTCGGCTCGACGCCGGTGTCGCTGCGCAGGCCTGGCCGCCTGATGCGGGTGGGACAGCTCGCCAAGGCGACCGGAAAGACCGTGCGGACCATGCACCTGTACGAGGAGCTGGGCCTTCTGCGGCCGGTCGAGCGCAGCGTGGGGGGCTTCCGCCTCTACGCGCCCGAGGCCAAGGAGCGGATCTCCTGGATCTGCAAGCTCCAGTCGATGGGCTTTGCTCTTGGAGAGATCCAGGAGTTCTTGCGTAACTGGGAGGCCAGCGCGAGCGCGCCGGCGGCCATGGAGCGCGTGCGAGCGGTGTTCACGCAGAAGCTCGAGGAGACGCGCTCGACGCTCGAGCGCCTGCAGGAGCTCGAGCGCGATCTCTCGCAGAGCTTGACGTACCTCGAGACCTGCAGGACCTGCGCGCCGAGCCATCTGCACCAGGACTGCCAGTGCTGTTCGGTGCACCCCGAAGACACGCCCGCGCCACCGCTGGTGGCCGGAATTCACGGATGACTGGATGAGCTGACGATGATCAAGCTGCCGATATTCCTGGACAATCACTCGACCACGCCGGTGGACCCGCGCGTGCTCGAGACCATGCTGCCGTACTTCACGACGAACTTCGGCAACGCCGCGTCCCGCAACCACGCGTTCGGCTGGGTGGCAGAAAAGGCGACGGACCTTGCGCGCGAGCAGGTGGCCGCGGCCATCGGCGGCAGCGGCAAGGAGCTCGTGTGGACCTCCGGGGCCACCGAGGCGATCAACCTGGCCATCAAGGGCGTCGCGGATTTCTACGGCACGCCCTCGGGCGGTGACCGGGGAAACCACATCATCACGGTCAGGACCGAGCACAAGGCGACGCTCGATTCGTGCAAGCGGCTCGAGAAGCACGGCTACGAGGTCACCTACCTCGGCGTGCGTCCGGATGGGCTGGTCGACCTCGACCTCCTCGCGCAGACCCTCACCGACAAGACCATCCTGGTGTCGATCATGCTTGCCAACAACGAGATCGGCGTGGTCCAGCCGGTTGCGCAGATCGGCGAGCTGGTCAAGGCCAGGGGCGCGTTCTTCCACATCGATGCCGTGCAGGGCGTCGGCAAGGTCCCGTTTCACGTCGATGCCGCGCACGCGGATCTGGTGTCCCTTTCGGCCCACAAGATGTACGGGCCGAAGGGCGTGGGTGCGCTCTGGGTGCGACGCAAGCCGCGTACTCGTCTGACGGCGCAGATCGACGGGGGCGGCCACGAGCGCGGCATGCGCTCGGGCACGCTCAACGTCCCCGGGATCGTGGGCTTCGGCAAGGCCGCTGAGCTCGCCAGCAATGAGATGCCCGAGGAATCAAGGCGCCTGCTCTCGCTCCGCGAGCGGCTGCGGCGCAGGATCCAGGACAACGTGACCGACACGTTCGTCAATGGCTCGATGGAGCACCGATTGCCGGGCAACCTCAACATCTCGATTGGCTACGTCGAGGGTGAGGCCATGCTGATGGCGCTCAAGGACGTCGCGGTGTCTTCGGGATCGGCGTGTACCTCCGCCTCCCTCGAGCCGTCGTACGTCCTGCGCGCGCTCGGCGTGGACGAGGAGCTCGCGCACTCCTCGTTGCGGTTCGGCATCGGCCGGCTCAACACCGAAGAAGAGATCGACTACGTGGCCGCTCTGGTGATCGAGAAGGTCGGCAAGCTGCGCGACATGAGCCCGCTGTGGGAGATGAAGCAGGCCGGCGTCGACCTCAAGTCGATCGAGTGGACCGCACACCACTGATACTCCCGCGACACGCGGAAAGGGATTGAACATGGCGTACTCAGAAAAGGTCATCGACCACTACGAGAATCCACGGAACGTCGGCTCACTCGATGCCGGGGACGAGGACGTCGGTACGGGTCTCGTCGGCGCGCCCGCTTGCGGCGACGTGATGAAGCTCCAGATCCGCGTCGGTGACGATGGCGTCATCGAGGACGCCAAGTTCAAGACGTTCGGCTGCGGCTCCGCCATCGCGTCGTCCTCGCTCATCACCGAGTGGGTGCGGGGCATGACGATCGAGCAGGCGCTCGGCATCAAGAACCAGACCATCGTCGAGGAGCTGAACCTCCCGCCGGTGAAGATCCATTGCTCGGTGCTCGCCGAGGACGCGATCAAGGCGGCCATCGAGGACTACAAGCGCAAGCAAGCGAGCAAGCAGGCGGGTCCGCGCGCCGCGGCGAAGTAGCCGCCGAGGAGCAGGTCGTCATGGCCATCGAGATCACGGACAAGGCCGCGGACGCCATCAGGAAGCAAGCCGCGAAGCGCACACCTGCGCCGCTCGGCCTGCGCGTGGGCATCCGGGGCGGCGGTTGCACGGGGTTCGCCTACCTGTTCGAGTGGGCCGACACCGAGCCGCGCCCCGAGGACCTCGTCTTCGAGAAGGACGGTGTCCGCGTGTTCGTGGACCCGAAGAGCCACAAGTTCCTGGACGGGACGCGGCTCGACTACTTCACGGGCCTGATGGGTCACGGCTTCAAGTTCGAGAACCCGCAGGTCAAGGGTCAGTGCGGCTGCGGCGAGTCCGTCCAGTTCTAGGGCGCTCACGCCCGCCGAAGAAGTCGAAGGTCGACATGTCGAGGGTGTGCTGGGAGTGCAATCGGGCGATCGAGCCCGCAGTGGATGCGTGTCCGGCGTGCGGGGCGGTCCAGCCGCTTTCACCGGACCTGAGCTACTTCGACGTGCTGGGCGTCCGTCAGCAGTTCGAGGTCGATCTGGTGGCGCTCGAGAGGTCGTTCAAGGATCTCTCCCGCCGGTTCCACCCGGACCGCTTCGCCACCGCTGACGCGCGGGCCCGAAAGATCTCGCTGTCGCGCTCGACGGCCATCAACGACGGCTACCGGACGCTGAAGGATCCCATGCGGAGAGCCGCATATCTCCTCAAGCGCCTCGGCGTCGACGTGGGTCGGCAAGACGCGGGCGGGCCCCGGTTGCCGCCGAATTTCCTCATGCAGGCAATGGAGGAGCGCGAGGCTCTCGCCGATGCCCGCGCAGCCGGGGACCCTGGCAAGGTGCGCGCGCTCGCCGCAGCGACCGAGGCAGCCAGGCGCACGGCCGTCGAGGAGATGGCGCGTGCCTTTGCCGGGGGCGCTCCGACGGCCGCCGCGGAGGCCTTCCTGCGCGTCCGGTATCACGATCGGTTGCTCGACGAGGTCTCTGCGTGGGAGGACGACCTCCAGGCGGCCCACGCATGACTGCGCTGCTGCAGATCAGCGAGCCCGGCCAGCGCGGCAAGGACAAGTGTGCCGGTCGCGCCATCGGCATAGACCTCGGGACCACCAACAGCCTCGTGGCGACGGTGCGCGACGCGAGCCCGGTGTGCCTGGTCGATGACGAGGGCAGGGCGCTCTTGCCCTCGGTGGTGCACTACGAAGCGAGCGGCGACACGGTGGTCGGCCAGGAGGCCGAGGAGCTGGCTGCGGCGCATCCTCGCGACACCATCGTGTCGGTCAAGCGCTTCGTCGGCCGCGGCCCAAAGGACGTGGAGGCGCTGCGCACGCGGTCGCCGTACTGCTTCGTCGACGATCCGAGCGGTCGCATGATCCGCTTCCAGGTCGCCGGAGATCGCGCCGTGACGCCGATCGAGGTTTCGGCGGAGATCCTGTTCCGGCTGCGCATGCGCGCCGAGGAGCAGCTGGGCGGCCCCATCGACGGCGCGGTCATCACCGTGCCGGCCTACTTTGACGATGCGCAGCGGCAGGCGACCAAGGACGCGGCCCGGCTCGCCGGGCTCGAGGTGCTGCGGCTGCTCAACGAGCCGACCGCCGCCGCGCTCGCCTACGGTCTCGACCGCAAGAAGCAAGGAACCTTCGCCGTCTACGACCTCGGCGGCGGCACCTTCGACATCTCCATCCTCAAGCTCGAGGATGGGGTCTTCGAGGTCAAGGCGACCGCCGGTGACACCGCGCTCGGCGGCGACGACTTCGACCGCGCGGTGGTCGACCGGCTGGTCGGCGCAGACGCATACCTCGAGCCGGCCGCGCTCCGGACGCTCCTGTCCGCGGTCCGCGCCGCCCGGGAGCGGCTGACCACCGAGAGCGTGGTCGCGCTCGAGGGACGGGAGCTTGCCCGCGCCGAGCTCGACGCCATCATCGCCCCGGTCATCCAGCGCACCGCGGGGGCCTGCCGCCGGGCGCTCAAGGACGCCGGGCTCGCTCCGGACGACCTCGATGGCGTCGTGCTGGTCGGCGGTGCGACGCGCACGCCCGCGGTGCGACGCTTCGTCGCGGACCTGTTCCGCTCGGAGCCCCTGTGCGACCTCGACCCCGACCGCGTGGTTGCGCTCGGTGCGGCGGTGCAGGCCGACGTCCTCGCGGGCTCGGGCGCCAACGCGGACGTGCTCCTGCTCGACGTCATCCCGCTCTCGCTCGGGCTCGAGATGATGGGGGGCGTGGTCGAGAAGCTCATCCATCGCAACACCACGATCCCGGCCGGCGCCAAGCAGACCTTCACGACCTTCGCGGACAGGCAGACCGGCTTCGACCTGCACGTGGTGCAGGGTGAGCGCGAGCTGGCGTCCCAGTGCCGATCGCTCGCGCGCTTCCAGCTCAAGGGGATCCCGCCGCTGCCCGCCGGCATGGCTCGCGCGGAGATCCTGTTCGTGGTCGACGCCGATGGCCTGCTGCACGTGACCGCGCGCGAGGAGACCACCGGGGTGGAGGCGCACGTGGGCGTCAAGCCCTCGTATGGCCTGACCGACGATGAGGTCGAGCGGATGCTGCTCGACTCGTACGCACACGCCGACGAGGACGTCATGCTGCGACTCTTGACCGAACAGCGCGTGGAGGCTGAGCGCATCGTGACCGCCACGCGCGTCGCGCTCTCCGAGACCCCCGAGCTGCTGGAGGGCGACGACCTCGAGCGCATCGAGGCGGCGATGGTCGAGCTGGCACGACTGGCGAGCGGCAGTGACCACAACGCCATCAAGGTGGGGATCGAGGCGCTCGACGGGACCTCCAAGGAGTTCGCGTCGCGGCGCATGAACCGGGCGATCGACCGCGCGATGGTCGGAAAGCGCGTCGGCGACGTGGCTTCGCGAGTGGGCGAGGGCAGGACGGGCGGTCATGGCTAGAGTTCGCTTCCTCCCCGAGGGGCTCGAGGCGGAGGTGCCCGCGGGTGCCACGCTGCTCGATGCCGCCGACGCGTGTGGTGCGTTCGTGGGCAGCGCCTGCGGACGCAAGTGTGCCTGCTCAACCTGCCACCTCTACGTGCGAGAGGGCGCGCGGGCACTGTCCGAGAAGGACGATCGAGAGGAGGACCGCCTCGACATGGCCTTCGATCCGCGGCCGGGCTCGCGTCTCGGCTGCCAGGCCACGATCGAGGACGCCAGCGCGCTCGTGGTGGTGGAGATCACCCGCGAGAGCCGCCAGGCGTTCCTCGACGAGCACCCCGCCGAGCGGAAGAAGCTCGAGCAGGGTGAGGCCCCGCGCGCGCCCCACTAACGCGGCCGGCCGCGCGGGTCGGTGCGTTCGTCGGCGTCGGGTGGCGGCGTGAGACCGGGGGGTTGCGGCGTGGGCTGGCGCGTGGGGTCTGGCACGGTTTCGAAGACCCCGGTGATCGCCTCTTCGTCCTGCTGCAGGGTCCTGGCAGGGCCGGTGCCAAGCCGCGGCGGTGCGCCGGCCTGGGGGCGTTCCCCGGTCGAAGAGACGCCACCCGGCCGCTCGTCCTTGCGTGGCAGCCCAGGCGCCGTGGTCGTCGCCGGGCTCGTGGTTGCACGTACCCCGGCTTTCTCCAGGAGGCGGATGAGCTCGTTGGCCAGCTCGGGCGCCAGATTCGACCGGACCTTGACGCGCCCCTGGCCGAGCAGCGCATGCGCGCGCAGCTCGGGGATGGCGAGGCACCGGGCGAGCGAGGTGACGGCGCGCTTGAGCGCCGCCGCTGAGGTGTCGTCGGTGCCCTCGATGTAGACGTCGACGAAGCCGGCCATTCTTGGCTGATCCTAGGGCCGCCCGGGCGAGCGGACAATCTTCTCGCCACGCGAAACGGTGGCGCTGTGACCGCAGGGAATCAGTCAGTTGCGGCGAATGCCGCCGGCCGCTCGGCCGCCGCCGGGGATTCTGCACCCTGGGCACGCTGGGTCAGCGCACCCGAGCGCATGCGGTTACAGTCCGCAGGTGCGCTCGCTCGTGCTCGCCCTGGTCCTCCTCGCTGCGCCGGCGCGCGCCGACTCGCCTCTGGTGATCTCGCAGGAGGTCTCGGAGGAGGTCCCGCCCCTGCCGACGCGCACGCTGGTCGAGCCGTCCCTGGGCGGGACCAGCGGCCTGTTCCGGCTGCCGACTGCGGAGCTCGGCGTCGCCGGCCAGGTGCGCCTCGCGCTGCGGGGCGAGCTGTTTGCCGGCCACAGCTTCCTCGTCGTCGGCGACCATCACGATCGCACCGCGGCTCGCCTCGTCCTCGGAGCCAACCTCCTCGGCTGGCTGGAGACCTTCGCCGTCGTATCGAGCGCGACGAACCACAACGTGCGCTCGCCGCTCGGCGGCGAGACTGACGCCGACGCGCGCCTGACGACCAGCATCACCGACGCGATTTTCGGCCTGAAGGTCGCGGCGGAAGTGGGCGCAGCCAGCGTGGGCCTCGTCACCGATCTCGCGCTGCTCGGTTCGCCCGGGGGCCTGTCGATCGACGGCACCGCGACGAGCTACTCCTTCACGGGCGTGCTGGACGTGTCGGCCGAGCGGCTGGGATCGCCGCTTCCGCTGCGCCTGCACGTCGTGATGGGCCAGATCATCGACAACTCGCGCGGCCTCATCGCCCTCGCCACGAAGACCCCGGTGGCGCGACAGGTGGTCACGTTCCACTACCGCCTGCGCCCGAGCCGGTTTCACCTGGGCCTCGGCTTCGACCTGCCGATCGCGCTCGGCGCCCGGGCGCGCTTGACGCCCATCGTCGAGTACCACCTCGAGGTGGCGACCGGCGAGGCCGAGCGAGCGTTCACCCAGGATCCGACGTTTCGCACCGCGGTCGACGGCCGGGTCGCGCAGACGATGATCCTCGGCCTCCGGGGGCACTTGACCCCATCGCTGTCGATCGATGCCGGTGTGGAGCTGGGGCTGGGAAGCCCAGGCTTCGCGTTCGGCCCGCCCCAGTTGCCCTGGAACGTGCTCCTGGGCGTGGCCTACGCGTTCGACCCGCTCGCGCCACCCCTGCGCGTGGTGCGCACCGTGCGGGTGACCCAGCGGGCGCCGACCCCGCCGCCGCCTCCTGGGCCGGCCGTTGCTCCGACCGGCCGAGTGGCGGGGATCGTCGTTCGGGCGGACACCGGAGCGCCGCTCGCCGATGCGATCCTCGAGCTGCCTGGAATCGGCCGACTGGCGACGAATGACGATGGACGGTTCCGCGCGCCGCCGCTGTCCCCGGGCGTCGTTCACCTTGTGGCCAGAGCCCCCGGCTTCGAGCCGAGCACCGCGGAGGCGCGCATCGAGGCCGGTCAGGACGCTGCGATCGAGGTTCGCCTGGCCCCGCGCGCGCGCACTTTCACCCTGCGCGGGCGCCTCGCCGACAAGGACGGACCGCTCGTGGGGCAGGTCGATGCGACCCCCCTCGCTGGATCGGGCGACATGGCCTCGGTGGCGGTGGGGGCTGGGGGCGTGTTTCAGGTGGTGCTCGCGCCGGGACGCTGGCTGCTGCGGGCGCGCGCAGACGGGCACCTCTTGCGTGCGCGCACCGTCGAGGTCTCCGACGCGGACCCGCAACCCTTGGAGCTCGTCCTTTCGCGTCGTGGCGAGCCCCTCGTGGGGGTGGCCTCCGGGCGTCTGCTCTTCGTGCGGCCGGTGCTGTGGCAGGGCAAGCGGGCGCGCCTGGGCAAGGGCAGCGGCGCCATCCTCGACGAGCTCGCCGATGCTCTGCTCGCCCATCCTGAATGGCGTCGCGTCCTCGTCCGCGTGCGCGGCGCCCGGACGGGTGACGAGCTTGCCGACGCGCGGGCACGGCTGATCCGGGACGAGCTCGCTCGCGCGGGCGTGCCGTCCGATCGGATCGACGCCCGCGGGGAGCCTGGCGGTGGCAAGGTGGGAACGGTGTCGGTGCAGGTGGACGCCGGTCCCTGAGGGCGCCTCCGCCTGCGCCAGATTTGCAGCGTATAATGAGGGCATGCGCCTTCCCTCCCTCGTGGGCGAACGACGCGCGCTGGCGCTCGCGTCGCTCGGGTTCTTCGGATCGCTCTACACGGCGGTCTCCCTCTTGGCCCCCGACGAGCTGAGACCGCTGCTATGGGGCCTCGGCGCCTGTTATGTGACCGCGTTCTTCGCCCTCGGAGCGGGATGGTTCTGGGCGCGCTGGTTCGCCACCGGTATCGGCTGGTCCGGGCTCGTGACCGCCGCCTTCGGTCTGGCCAGTGGGCTGAGCCCGTTCTTGATCTTCTACGGCATCTCGCACGGGCTGGTCGTGGTGGCGCTGCTCGGGCGCGACATGGCGGAGCTGTACGAGCTGCGTCCTGGCGCCGCGTCCCGGCTCGGCCTCGATGAGGAGGGCAAGCGCCGGCTGGGCAAGACGGTCACGCGAACGGCGTCCGCGTTGCCGTCTCTCATCGCCTTCGCGCTCGCTCCGCGGGAAGGGCAGGGCCTGCTGCTCGCCGTGGCCGCCCTCGCGGTGACCAGCATCGGTCTCGGTGCGCTGGTTCGCGGGCGCACCTGGGGTCTGGTCGCGCTCGTCGGTGCACCCGTGCTCCTGCTGGTCGCGCCGGGGACCCCCTGGCCGGACTGGTTCTCCTACGACAACGTGGTTCAGGGCGCTGCCATCGACTCGCTGGCCTGGGTCGGATCCGCGCGGCTCGTGGCGGTGGCCGCTCTCACCGTGGCCCTCGCGCCCATCGGCGCGCCAGCCGTCCGCTGGCTCCGGGCTCGCCGGAGACCCTAGCCGACTGTGGAGGGCTCGGCGCTCGATCCCCCGCTGGAGGGCCGCACCTGCACGGGCGGAGAGGGCAGGGTCCAGGTCGATTACGCGACCCGTGAGGCGCTCCGCGCCGACTTCGATCGTGCGCTGCGTGACCTCCGCATCGACGTGGACGTCGACACCGATCTGGGTCCGGGGGATTCCTGCAACCTCGTGCTCCAGCTGCCCGTGGTGGGCCGTGTGCTGCTGCGTACCGAGATCAAGCTCACGGAACCCGCCGGAGCTCGACTCGTGATCCTCGAGCCGGACGTGCTCGGCCGTGCCGTGCAGCGTGCGCTCCAGCGACGTTCGACCATCATCGGCGCCCCGACGCTCCCTCCATCGGGCGGAGCCCGCCGGCTGGTGGCTGCCGCGCCAGCGGAGCCGGCGCCAGAGCCCACCAAGGCCCCGCCGCCACCGGAGCCCGCGGTGACGCGCGCCGTCATGCGACCATCCACCGCGCGCGAGATCGCGCTGTCGCGATCCGTGCCGCCGCAGGCTGCGACCGCTGTGGACGGCTTCGTGCGCGCGCTCATCCGCTCGAGCCTGCGCGCCCGTGCCGACGGACGTGAGGCCGATGGTCGTGCGCTCACCGACGCGCTACGCGATGTCACCCACGGATCGGGGGAGCTGCTGCTCTCGCGTGAGCCAGCCTGGGAGCTCGCGTGCGCGGGTGTCACATCCTTTCGGGTGCTGCTGTCGGACACGCTGCGCGGGCCGGACACGGCGCAGCTCACGCAACGGCTCGTCGAGGCGCTAGAGCGCAGCGAGGTCACGTCGGTGCAGATCGACGCGACGGCGAGCCGCGAGGACCTGGTCACGTTTGCGGAGCTGCTCGGCCGACCGATGCCCTCGACCGTTGGCTCGGAAGAGCGCGCCAGGCGCATGGCTCGCTCGCTTCACGAGAAGAGGGTCATGGGCGTGGCGGTGGCGTTCTCGGAGACCAGCGTGGGCCGCGAGGGCCAGCTGCCGTGGCGCGTGCGCATGCTGATCGAACGCCTGCGCAAGGACCTCCGCTCGATACCGATCATGCGCGACGCCGACGCCGCGCAACTGGTCGAGGCCCGCATCCAGACGGTCACCGATGCGATGCGCGCCATCGGGGACGCCGATACGTACACGCTGGTGCTCGAGCAGGCTGATCTCATCGAGGCCGCCAAGACCGAGGAGCTGCGCGGCCAGTCGTTGACCCGGGTCATCGCGAGCCTGGTGCCCGAACGGTTCGTCGCCGAGGTGGTGGGCCAGCTCTCGCTCTCGGTCGCGAGCAGCGAGAGCGCGCGGCGGGCGCTCACCGAGCTCTGCATCCACCTGCTCGAAGGGCAGTCTCCCGAGGCACCGGCTGCGCTCGCGAAGCTCCGGGAGCACGTCGACCCCCAGACGATCCCTGGCGAGCTCGGCGAGTGGCTGGCTGCAGAACGCATCAACGACCGGCTCCGCAGGAAGGAGTCGATCCCGGCAGTGCCGGCGGGCGGCGGGCGCGATACCGAGGCCGCGCTCGGTGTCCGTGGCAAGGCCGTGCGCTTGCTCGTGGCCGCGTGCCGGCTGCGCGAGGCCGCGCGGCTCCTCGAGGACACGCTGCTGGACGCCCCGACGGCTCAGTCTCTGTACGACCGCCTGCTCGAGCAGATCTTCCTGCCCGAAGTGCTGTCGCAGCTTGCTCTGCGGCTGGTCGAGGCGACCGAGCGCGACGCGGCGGGCGCGCTCCTGCGATACGCAGGAGGCCGGGCGATCGCGCCGTTGCTCGCCTGCGTGCGCCAGAGCGAGCACCGCGCCGTCCGGGAGCTGGCCTTGCGACTTCTCGTAGAGCAGGGCGATGCCGCGTACATGCCGATCCTGCACTCCCTGGGCGAGCGCGATGCCCCCTGGTACGTGACCCGCAACATGCTCGTGCTCGCGACCACCCTGGGGATCCGCGAAGCGGCCTCCGACGCGAGACGCAACCTTGCCCACGACCACCCGCGCGTCCGCGAGGCGGCGCTCTCTTTCTTGGTCCGAATCACCGGACAGGAGGCGGAGCCCGCATTGCTCGATGCGCTCGCGGACGAGGCCCAGGCTGTGCGCATTCGCGCTGCCGCCAACCTTGCTGTCTTCGGATCGACCGATCCGCGGGCGCTGGCCGGATACCTCGAGTTCCTGGCCTCCGCCGAGGCGCGTAAGAGTGAGGCGCATGCGTTCGCCGCACTACGCTTGTATTCGGGCCTCTCGGAGAGCGAACGGCGGACGGCCGGCGACCTCGATCGGACGCTGTCCGAGCGGGTGATCGCATGGGTGCAGCCTGGCGAGCCGCTGCCTACCGATCGCGTTCTCCTGGCGCTGGCGGAGGTGCTCGGCCTTTCGGGAAGTCGCCGGGCCCTGCACGCGCTGCGCGCGGTGCTCCCCGATCTCGTGGAACGCGCGGCGACGCTGCAGTCGCTCGCGCCCGTCGTGACGGCGGTCAGCCACGCAATCGAGCACATCGAGCTGCGCGAGGGGCATCAGACGGTCACGGGAGCACGGTCGGTTCCCAAGGCACTGGTCGAGGCGCGACCGCTCTCCTCGCGAATCCTCGACGAGCGAGTGGGCCGCGCCGTCGTGCGGCTCGGCTCGCCGACCGCCGTCCACAAGGCGCTTGCGCCCACGCGTCCGGCCCCCGCCCAGGACGGGCCCTTGCCGGAGCAGACCCCACTCGCGCGGCGCATCCAGCCGCCGCCAAGGGCAGCGGAGGCAGCAGAGCCTTCGCGCACCATCGAGCTCTCGGCCGCCGACCTCGACCTCGTGATGGACGAGCCCCCGGACGACCTGGACGAATTGGAGGTCCGGAGCATCGCGGAACCGCCACCCCTGGCGCCTCCACCAGACGATGACGAACAGGAGTTCGGCGGTGAGGCCACCCAGCCGGAGGCGCGTCCTCCCATCGCAGAGCCACCTACCCGTGCGGTCGCCAGGGTTCAGTCGCGGTCGATCGAGCGAGCCGCGGGGCCAGGGCTGGTGGAGCGCCTCCGCCCTGGGGGACCTCTGCCCAAGCCGTCGCAAGTGTCCACGCTCGCGGAGGTCCAGGCGCTCGGCCAGGGGGGAGGGAAGCTGCGGCCGTCCGAGGTCGCCACGGCGAAGTTGCGGCCGTCCGAGATCGCCACGGCGAAGCTGCGGCCGTCCGAGGTCGCCACGATGCCGGAGGCGCGAGCGCTTGGCGCCGATGATGCTGGTGAGACCGGAATGACTCCGGACGCCCTTTCCCAGCTGCTCGGTCGCGACCCGAAGCGCCAGTGACGCCCCCCTCAGGGGCGCGTCCGCCTGCTGGCCCGCAGGGGAACCAGAGCTTCGGCGCCGCGGCTCGCGAGCTGGCCGCACGCCGCATCGATGTCATCGCCGCGCGGTCGCCGCAGGTATACGGGCAGCCCAGCATCGCGGAGCAGGTTCTGGAAACGATCGATTCGCTCCGCCGGCGGACGTCGATACGGCGCGAGCGGGTGTGGATTCCACGGGATGATGTTGACCTTGCACTTGAGACCACGCAGGAGCTTCGCGAGGCGCGAGGCGTCCTCGTCGCGATCGGTGATCCCATCCAGCAGGACATACTCGAAGGTGACCCGGCGCCGTCGATCGAGCGGGTAGGCGCGCACCGCGTCGAGGAGCGCCCGGATGGGCCACTTCTTGTTGATGGGCATCAGCATGTCGCGCGTGACATCGTCCGATGCGTTGAGCGAGATGGCGAGGTTCGGTCCCATCGGCAGGCGCCCGAGCTTCTCGATACCGGGAACCAGGCCCGCCGTCGACACCGTGATCTTCCGGCACGAGAAGTTCGCCCCGGTGTCGTCCATGAGGATGGCGAGCGACCTCTCCACCTCGACGAAGTTGTGCAGCGGCTCCCCCATCCCCATGAAGACGAGGTTCGTGATGCGCCGGCCCGACGGCAGGATGGTCCGCGCGCGATAGACCTGGTCGACGATCTCGCCGGCATCGAGGTTCCGCCCGAATCCCATCGTCGCGGTGGCGCAGAAGGTGCAATCGAGCGCGCAGCCGACTTGCGACGAGATGCACTGGGTGAGCTTCTCGCCATCGGGGATGAGCACGCTCTCGATGGCGTGGCCGTCGCGCGTGAGAAGGCGCAGCTTCCGGGTGCCGTCGAGCGACTGTTGCACGACATCGACGGCGAGCGGCTCGAGCGTCGCCGTCGTTTCGAGCTTTACCCGTAGCCCCTTCGACAGATCGGTCATCCCCGAGAAATGGGTCGCGCCGAGCAGGTGGATCCAGCGAAACAGCTGGTGTGCGCGAAACGGGGACTCTCCGATCTCCCGGACGAAGGCGATGAGCTCCGGACGCGACAGCCGACGCAGGGACACTCGCGCCCCCGCAGCGTCGATCGAGGGTTCGAGCGCGGCCGCCATCCCCGGGTTCCTACCTGAGGAGCAGGAACGTGGCAAGCGCCGCCGTGAGCACCCCGATGACGACGATCGTGGCGACCGGGACGCCGCGACCTGCGGGTCGGGGCGGCGTGGTGGTGCGGACGGAGCCGGCTGGCGTCTTGGGGGGTGTTGCCGCGGGCGTCGAACGCGGTGAAGGAGACCCACCCGGTGGGCGCTGCAGTGGGGGCAGATCGCGCGCCGCCACGGGGATCCCCCGGCTTGGGACGGCCGCCGGTGGCCGAGCGTCGGCCGCCGAGGCCGTTCGCCGCACCCGCGCAGGTCCTGAATCCTCGATCTCCGGCGGCGCGTCAGGGGCCACGTCCGGGCGAAAGCGCAGGCTGACAACGCCCGCCGGAGGCGGCTCGATCGGCAACAGCGGACCCGGATCAGGCAGCAGTGGCGCGATTGGCCCCGGCGCCACGGCGGCCAATGCTTGCGGCGCTGCGGCGTGCGGCTCCCCCCCTTCACCGAGGCGATCGAGCGTGACCGTGGAGAGAACGGGCGCCTGCAGCGACTGGTACATGGACGCGACGCGACTTGCGGGCTCCATCACTGGCAGCGGAATCCGTCCGCTCGGCGCCGAGCCCGCGACCTTTGGAGGGTGCGATTGGGGAGGCAACGTCTGCCGCTGCGGGAGCGCCGCCGCGCCTCCGCGCAACACCAGCTGCTGGATCCGATCGAGCGCCTCGAGCAGGTCCTGCGCGCTCTGCAGGCGGCTCTGGGGCTCGCGTTCCATGAGCGTCGTGACGAGCTCATCGAACGCCGGCGGCACCCTCTTGTCCGGTGCCTCCAGGCTCGGAACCGGGCGCGACGCGCGCAAGTGCATGTCGAAGATCTGGAAGTAGTGGGGGGCGTCGAACGGAGCGCGCCCGACGATCGCCTCGAAGAGCATCACGCCGATCGCATAAAGGTCCGAGCGCGCGTCCACCACGCCGCCGGTGCATTGCTCGGGCGACATGTACTTGGGCGTGCCGAGCGCGATGCCTTTTTCGGTCTGGTTCTCGCCGGCGCGCTCGCCCGAGAGCAGCTTGGCCACCCCGAAGTCGAGCAGCTTGACGACCAGGCCATCCTCGTCGGGGGACAGCATCACGTTCTCGGGCTTGAGATCGCGATGGATGATCGCCTTCGCGTGGGCCGCCTGCAACGCCCGCCCGATGTCGCGGAAGATCGGCAGGGCCTCCTGCAGCGTCAGTCCCTGCTGGCGGTCGATCCGCTCGCGCAGCGTGTCTCCGCGCACGAACTCCATGACGTAGTAGTGCCGGCCGTCGGGAAGCTGGCCGAAGTTGTAGACATCGATGATGTTCTTGTGGCCGATCTGGTTGACGGCGCGGGCTTCCTTCTGGAAGCGCGAGACCGCCTCGGGGCTGTCCGCGAGCTGACGCGAGAGCACCTTGATCGCCACACGCTTTTCGATGAGGGGCTGCACGGCACGGTAGACCGCACCCATGCCGCCCTGACCCAGCAGCGTCTCGATGACGTAGTCGCCGACGGAGAAGCCCGCGGGCAAGGGATCGGGACCCAGGGCCAGGAGAACGTCACTCGGCGGTGACTGGGCCTCGTCTCCACGCCCCGGCGGCGCGTCGACGTGCGTGTGCTCGTCGTCGGCCGCGGCGTCTGAGTTCTCGAGGGAAGACGCCACCAAGGCAGCATCGTACCCTTGATGATCCCCCGCCCGCAATGCAAAGTGGGGGCTCCAGCCCCCACTTCAGGGGGCCCACTTCAGCGGGCGAGCGAAGCGAGCTCGGCGCCCGAGAAGAAGAAGCCGACCTCGACCGCCGCCGTCTCCGGGGCGTCCGAGCCGTGAACTGCGTTCTTCTCGATGTCCGTCCCGAATCGGCCGCGGACCGTACCCGCCGCCGCCTTCTTCGAGTCTGTGGGGCCCATGACCTCGCGGTTGCGGACGATCGCGTTCTCACCTTCGAGCACACTCACGCACACCGGGCCGCTCGTCATGAACTTGACGAGGTCGCCGAAGAACGGGCGCGCCGTGTGGACGGCGTAGAAGGCTTGGGCCTGCTCGGTGGTCAGGCGCACGGTCCTGATCGCAATGGGCCTTAGCCCAGCCTCCTCGAACATCGCGAGGATCCTGCCGGTGGCGTTTGCGGCCACGGCGTCGGGCTTGACGATGGAAAGGGTTCTCTCGAGTGCCATCTGAATTTCTCCTGCTGGTTACTTCATGAGCGCAGCGAGCGTGCGCCCCATCTCCGCTGGGCTCGCGGAGACGGTGATGCCCGCCTCCTTGAGCGCCGCGATCTTGTCCGAGGCCGCGCCCTTGCCGCCGGCGATGATCGCCCCGGCGTGACCCATGCGCTTGCCCGGCGGCGCGGTCAGTCCCGCGATGAACGCGGCCACCGGCTTGCCCTTCATGTTGGCCTTGATCCACGTCGCCGCGGACTCCTCGCTGGTGCCGCCGATCTCGCCGATCATGAAGACCGCCTTGGTCTCGGGATCTGCGGCGAACCGCTCCAGGACGTCGATGAAGTCCGATCCCTTGACCGGGTCACCGCCGATGCCGACGGCGGTGGACTGGCCGAGGCCGAGCTGCGTGAGCTGGTGCACGACCTCGTAGGTGAGGGTGCCCGAGCGCGACACCACCCCGACGTTGCCCGGCATGTGGATGTAGCCCGGCATGATGCCGATCTTGGCGCCGACGCCCTTGGGCCCCGGCGTGATGACGCCCGGGCAGTTGGGCCCGACGAGAACGCTCTTCGAGCCGGTGAGCTTCCGCTTCACCGCGAGCATGTCGATGATCGGGATCCCCTCGGTGATGCAGACGATGAGCTCGATGCCCGCAGCTTCCGCCTCGAGGATCGCATCGGCGGCGCCTGGCGGGGGAACGTAGATGACGGTCGCGTTGGCGCCCGTCCGCGCACGCGCCTGGGCGACCGTGTCGAATACGGGGAACCCCTCGTGCGTCGTGCCACCCTTGCCCGGCGTGACGCCACCGACGATGTCGGTGCCGTACTCCCGCATCTGCTTGGCGTGGAACGTTCCGGCCGAGCCCGTCACGCCCTGCACGAGCAGCTTGGTGCCCTTTCCACAGAGGATGGCCATCAGGCACCTGCCTTCGACAGCTCGACGATGCGCTTGGCGCCGTCGGCCATGTCGGAGCACGCGACCAGGTTGAGGCCGCTCTCCGCCAGCATCTTCTTGCCCATCTCGACGTTCGTCCCCTCGAGCCGGACCACGAGCGGCACCTTGAGCCCGACCTCCTTGACCGCCGAGATCACACCCTCGGCGATGGTGTCGCACTTCATGATGCCGCCGAAGATGTTGATGAAGATCCCGCGCACGTGCGCGTCGCGCGTGATGATCTTGAACGCGGCCGTCACCTTCTCCCGGGTGGCGCCGCCGCCGACGTCGAGGAAATTCGCCGGCGACGCGCCGTAGAGCTTGATGATGTCCATCGTCGACATCGCCAGCCCGGCGCCGTTGACCATGCAGCCAATGCTGCCGTCGAGGTGGATGTACGAGAGGTCGAACTTCTTGGCCTCCGTTTCCGCGGGGTCCTCCTCGTCGAGGTCGCGCAGCTCGGCGAGGTCCGGGTGCCGATACAGGGCGTTGTCGTCGAAGTTGATCTTGGCGTCGAGCGCCAGCACGTGTCCGCTCTTGGTGACCACGAGCGGGTTCACCTCGACGATGGAGCAATCCATCTCGACGTACATGCGATAAAGGGCCATCAGCAGCGCCGCCGCGTTCTTGGCCGCGTCGCCGGCGAGACCGAGCGCATAGGCCAGGTTCCGGGCCTGGAACCCGCGGAACCCGAGCGCCGGGTCGGCCGTCTCGCGGAGGATCTTGTCCGGGTGCTTGGCGGCCACCTCTTCGATGTCCATCCCGCCTTCGGTCGAGGCCATCACGGTGATGCGGCCGACGGCGCGGTCGAGCACGATGCCGAGGTACAGCTCGCGCGCGATGTCGAGGCCCTGCTCGACCAGCAGCCGCCGGACCTTCATGCCTTCGGGCCCGGTCTGGTGCGTCTTGAGCTGCATGCCATGGATCGCCCCGATCGCAGCCGTCGCGGCCGACTCGTCCTTGGCCACCTTCACGCCGCCGCCCTTGCCGCGGCCGCCGGCGTGGATCTGCGCCTTGACGACGACGACCGGCGAGCCCGTCTGCTTGCGCACCCACGCCGCGGCCTCCTCGGCCTCGGCGATCGTCATGGCCGCCTTGCCGATCGGCACCGCGACGCCGTAGCGGCGCATGATCTCCTTGCCCTGATACTCGTGAATCTTCATTTCGGTCCCTTCGCTTGGGCTTCGGGCTTCGGGCTTCGAGGCCCGCGCGCGAAGCGCGCTACAGCTTCTTCGAGGCCTCGATCAGCTCCCTGACGGCCGCCGCGCTCTTCTCGAGCATCGCCTTCTCCTCCGTGGTGAGCTCGATCTCGAGGACCTTCTCGATGCCCTCGCCACCGATGACGGCAGGCACTCCCATGTAGAGGTCCTTGTAGCCGTACTCCCCATCGAGGAAGACAGCGCAGGGCAGGATGCGCTTCTGGTCGTGCAGGAAGGCCTCGGCCATGACGACCGCGCCGGACGCCGGTGCGTAGTAGGCGCTCGTGCCCATCAGCTTGACGATCTCGCCGCCGCCGTCGCGTGTGCGTGCCACGATCGCGTCGAGCCGCTCCTTCGAGATCTTCGTCTTCACCGGCACGCCGTACACGGTGCAATAGCTGGTCACGGGCACCATCGTGTCGCCGTGCCCACCTAGCACCATCGCCCGCACGTCCTTGACCGAGCAGCCGAGCTCGTGCGCGAGGAAGAGGCCGAACCTCGCCGAATCCAGCGCCCCGGCCATCCCGACCACGCGAGCCCGCGGGAAGCCGGTCACCTTCTTCATCTCGTAGACCATCGCGTCGAGCGGGTTCGAGATGACGATGACGAGCGCGTCCGGACACTTCGCCTTGATGTTCTCGGCGACGTTCCGGATGATCTTGAGGTTGATGGTCAAGAGGTCGTCGCGCGACATGCCGGGCTTTCGCGGCACGCCAGCGGTCACGATCACGACGTCCGCGCCGGCGCAGTCGTCCCAGCTCGACGTGCCCTTGATCGAGCAGTCGTAGCCGAGGAGCGCGCCGTTCTGCTCGAGGTCGAGGGCCTTGCCCTTCGCCAGACCCTCCTTGTCCGCGATGTCGAACAGCACGACGTCGCCGAGCTCCTTGCGCGCGCACAGCGCCGCGAGCTCTCCGCCGATGTTGCCCGCCCCAATGAGTGCAATCTTCTTACGCTTGGGCATCTCAGTCTCCTCGTGAGCCTTTTCTTGTCTTACCCCGGGCCACCGCAAACACTACAGCCGCGCGATGATGGCGTCAGCGAACTCGGAGCACTTGACCTCCTTCGCGCCCTCCATGAGGCGAGCGAAGTCGTAGGTCACGATCTTGTCGGCGATGCACTTGTCGATGCCGCCGACGATCCGGTTGGCGGCGTCGGTCCAGCCGAGGTGCTCGAGCATCATCACGCCCGAGAGGATCACCGAGCCGGGGTTCACCTTGTCGAGGTTCGCGTACTTCGGTGCGGTGCCGTGCGTGGCCTCGAAGATGGCGTGCCCGCTGACGTAGTTGATGTTGCCGCCTGGCGCGATCCCGATGCCGCCGACCTGCGCGGCGAGGGCGTCCGACAGGTAGTCGCCGTTGAGGTTGAGCGTCGCGATGACGTCGAAGTCCTCGGGCCGGGTGAGCACCTGCTGCAGCGTGATGTCCGCGATCGCGTCCTTGACCAGGATCTGGCCCGCGGGCGGCTTGCCGCCGCAGTCATCCCAGCCGATTGCCTTGCCGGCGAACTCGCGCTTGACCAGGGCATAGCCCCAGTCGCGGAAGGCGCCCTCGGTGAACTTCATGATGTTGCCCTTGTGCACGAACGTGACGCTCTTGCGCTTGTGGCGGATGGCATACTCGACGGCCGCGCGGATGAGTCGCTCGGAGCCCTCCTGCGAGACCGGCTTGATGCCGATACCGCTCGTCTTGGGGAAGCGGATCTGCTTGACCTTGAGCTCGCCCTGGAGGAAGGCGATGAGCTTCTGCGCTTCGGCGCTCTCGGCGGCCCACTCGATGCCCGCGTAGATGTCCTCCGTGTTCTCGCGGAAGATCACCATGTCGACCTTTTCAGGACGCTTGACGGGCGAGGGAACGCCCCTGAAATAGCGTACCGGGCGCAGGCAAACGTACAGGTCGAGCATCTGACGCAGGGCGACGTTGAGGGAGCGAATGCCGCCTCCCACCGGCGTCGTGAGCGGCCCCTTGATGCCGACCAGGTACTTGCGGAAGGCCTCGACCGTCTCGTCGGGCAGCCAGTTGTCGAACAGGTTCTTGGCCTTCTCGCCCGCGTAGACCTCGGCCCACGCGACGCGCTTTGCGCCGCCGAACGCCTTATCGACGGCGGCGTCGAGCACGCGCACAGACGCGCGCCAGATGTCCGGGCCGGTGCCGTCTCCCTCGATGAAGGGGATGATGGGTCGGTCCGGCACCTGCAGCGTGCCGTCGGCGCGCATCGTGATCGGGACACCGTCCGAGGGGATCTGCGGGGCGGGCGACTTCGGGGGGTGGGACATGGGCTCTCCTTCTGCGCAGCGGGGGCCGCTTGTGAGACTTCGGGCGCGGATATAAACCGCTTGCCGGCAGGGGAGCAAGCTGACAGAAGATTGACGGCGTTGCCGTCGGAGATTCAACGCAGGGTCGTGGCCGCCCCGGGGCTCCGGGGCGATCGGACCCCGGCCAATGCGGGCGGGCTCACGGATCGAGCGCACGGCACGCGGTCCGCATGCTTGACACCCTGCGAGCGCTCTGCGAGGCTCCTGGGCGGTTTCCAGCGCTTGTGCGCGCCTCGAGCCAGCGGGGGGAAGGTCCGATGGTTTTGGCGTCGACCATGCAAGGCACTCTCAGGGGAGGACGATCGATGATGAATCACGTACGTGTAGTTATGGCTGGTCTTCTGCTCACGGGCCTTTCGGCCGGCTGCGGCAAGAAGGAAGATCCGATGCAGAAGCCCGCTGGCGACATGGGCGATCGCGATCGTCCCGCCTGGGTGAACAAGGGCTCGGGCAACTACCCGGGCAAGGCGGGGGTCATCTTCGCCGTGGGTCTGTCGCCAAAGGGCATGGACGACGAGGGCCTGGCGCGCGAGGCGGCCGACAACGACGCGCGCGTCCAGCTCCAGCGCGTGTTCGAGACCTACGTGGCGGCCATGATCGAGAGCTACAAGCGCGCCACCATGACGGGCGGAAAGGGCAAGACCGAGATCGACGTGAAGTCGGTCGCACGCACGCTCACCGAGGGCACGCTCCGCGGCTCGATGATCGAGGACCACTGGAAGAGCAACAAGGACGGTACCATCTACTCGCTCTGCATC
Organism: Myxococcales bacterium; assembly: GCA_023248855.1. GTDB lineage: Bacteria > Myxococcota_A > Polyangia > JAHFDS01 > JAHFDS01 > JAHFDS01. Next base: position 13,010 of record JAHFDS010000006.1, on the reverse strand, counting down.
ATCGAGGTGGGCAAGTTCAAGCAGGTCGTGGCCGAGTCCAAGGACGTAGACGAAGGCACCAAGGAGTACATCCGTGACAACGCGGAGAAGGCCCAAGGCGACCTCGACGCGGCGCTCGGCGCCAAGACCGAGGGCGGCGGCTGATCCACCCGCGCGACCAGGCTGGGATCGCGCGACAAGCTGAGGCGTCGAACGGGGAGGGTCTTCGGACCCTCCCCGTTTTTTTCATGTGCCCTGGGCGACGTCCCGATTTTCTGTCCGGAATTTCGGGCTTCTCAAGGCGGTTCCGTTGCCTTACGATGCACGCCCGGTGAATCATTCCCCACGACGGGGTCCGAACCACGACGGTTTCCAAGCTGTTCTCGAGGGAGGAAGACGACGATGAAGGCGAACAAGATCTTTATTCTGGCGGCGGCGGCGACCCTGGCGGTGCTTGGATGCACTGGCGGCAAGAAGGTCAACCGGGACACCTCGACGCAGTCGCAGGACCTCTCGGGCAACTGGAACGACGTCGATGCCGACCTGGTCGCGAAGGAGATGATCGGCAACTGTCTCAAGGCCAACGGCGGCTGGGCGCAGAAGTTCAAGGACGCGCACAACGGCAAGAACCCGACGCTCAAGCTCTACCGGGTGAAGAACAAGTCGTCCGAGCAGATCAACGACGAGTACTTCACCAAGCAGTTCGAGACCGCGCTCGTCAACTCCGGCACGGTCGACGTGGTGGCGGCTGCCAACGAGGGCGGCGACCTCGACGCCGAGCTCGCTGACCAGAAGAAGAACGCCTCGGACGAGAGCGCGAAGTCGCGCGGCAATGCCGAGGGCGCAGACTTCATCCTGAACGGCGCGATCAACGTGCAGAACGACTCCGCCGACGGCAAGGAGATCCGCGCGTACGTGACCACCATGCAGCTCACCGACGTCTCGTCGCGCAAGAAGGTCTGGCAGGACCAGAAGAAGATCCGCAAGGAAGTCAACCAGCCGAGCGCCTCGTTCTAGCCGCTCGGGGACGCGTGTGAGCGTCCTGGATACGCCCAGTCGAAGGTCGAAGGCACAGCCGAAAGGGCGCCTTCGGCCTTCGCGCTTTGGCGCCGAGAGCGGCACCTGAAACCGACGATCGGCAGGTCGGTGTACCGAGTAGGGACGCGGCAGGTGCCGCGTCGGGAACGCCACCAGTGAGGTCAACATGATGCGAGGCTCGCGTGTGCTGGGTGCCGCGGCCGTCCTGTTTGCCATTTCGGCAGCCGGGTGCGGTCAGGGCAAGATGATGGAGGTCCAGAAGAAGGTCCGCGAGGCGTACGCGCGCGGCGACTGGCAGGGGGCGGCGGCTCTCTACTCCAAGAAGGACAAGGACGGCAAGCCCGAGGCCTTCGAGCCGCGCGACCGCGTCGCCTACTGGCTCAACCTCGCGATGTTCTTGCACATGACGGACAAGTACAAGGAGTCGAACGACCTCCTCGACAAGGCCGTCAAGCGCCACGACGAGCTCTACACGACGTCTGTCTCGAAGTCGGCAGCGTCGCTCGTCACGAGCGACGCCGTGCAGGACTACGAGGGAGCGGATTTCGAGATCGTGCTCTCGTATCCGCTGTCCATGTTGAACTACGCCACGATGAACGAGGGCGACAAGGCGCTCGTCCAGGCCCGCGCGCTCGACGAGCGCCTCAAGAAGCTCGCCACCAAGTACGGTGAGAAGAAGGGGCCGACCTTCAACCAGGACGCGTTCTCGCGCTGGCTCGCGGGCGTGATCCAGGAGGGCAACGGCGAGAACAACGAGGCGTTGATCTCGTACAAGAACGCCTTCATTGCGTATCGCGACCTCTACGGGAAGTCCTTCCTGTTTCCCACGCCGCGCTACCTGTTCCAGGACATCGTCCGCGTGGCCACCAAGCTCGGCGGGTTCGAGTCCGACGTCGAGAAGGCCAAGAAGTACTCGCGCAACGATCCGGACATAGACGCCACCAACAAGGTGATGGCGTCGCACGGAGAGATCATCCTGGTGCACGGCGCCGGCGAGGTGCCGCAGAAGAAGGATTTCTTCATCACCTGCACCGCGGACAAGCTGGCACCGAGCTGTGACGCCGGTCCTGGCGAACAGGGCTTCTCCAGCGCCAAGATCATTCCGAAGCCTGGTGCAGACACCGTGCGCGTCGCCATCCCCATGCTCGATTTCAAGCCGTGGAAGGTCGCGGCGGCCAAGATGTCGGTGTGGAAGCCCGGCGAGATGGAGGCCGCCAAGGCCTCGAAGCAGCCCTACAAGGGGATGCCCTCGGGTGTCGATCGCTACGACCCGATGGCCCTCAAGGCCTCGTCGCTGGCTGCGCTCGCGTCGGCCCGCGATGCGGCTCGGCGGCTGCAGAGCGATCCGGGCGCGCTCGCCGAGATGCAGATGTACCTGCGCCTCGCCATCTATCTGGCGAACCGCGCGGTGTGGCTCGATCCCATGCTTGCCAATGACCTCGCCCGCGAGCTCAACGCCGGTATTCTCGAGGTTCGCACCGCCTACGCCGCGGCGATCACCGCGCGTCAGAAGGACGCCAAGAAGGACTCGACGGGCTACAAGCCGGAGGAGGCCCTGGGCCCGATGCTCTCCGCCCCGGTCTCGCTCGCGGGCAACGAGGCTCTGACGGTTCCGGCGGAGCCCATCGCCGCCATCGCCATCAAGGACCACGCGGACGCGATGACCCGCAACTTCATCAAGGTCACCGCGTCGGCCGTGACCAAGCTGCTGCTCTCGAAGGCGGGCGGGAGCATCGTCGGCAAGATCTTCGGCGACACCGCGGGCAAGATCTTCTCGTTCGGCGCGCAGGCGGCGATGAATGCCGCCGCGGAAGCCGACAAGCGCCAGTGGTTCACGCTGCCCGCAGTGTACAACGTGGCCCGGTACTGGGCCGAGCCCGGCGAGTACGATGTCGAGCTCACCTTCTACAGCGCCAACGGCGCCGTCATCAAGCACGACGTCAAGAAGGGCGTGAAGGTTGCAGCAGGGAAGAAGACGTTCATCAACTACCGAACCATCGACTAGAAGTCTTACCGGAGTAGCGTGACCAGCGTTTCAAAGGGGGATTGGATGAGAATCACGAATCTTGCGCTGACGCTTACCCTTCTGGGGTCGTCATCCTTCGCGTGCGCCTCGAAGCCGCCGCCGCCCTCGCAGCAGGAGGTCGATCAGACGCGCCAGGATCACGACCAGGCGCAGAAGGACATGGACAAGAAGCTCGACGACAAGGACAAGCGCGAGGCGGAGAAGCAGCCGCCGCAGTCCGCACTCGTGCGTGGCGGGGGCTTCGTCTTCGCGAGCTACCAGGCGAAGCCGGCGTGGGTGCGCAACCCCTACGCCAAGCACCCGGAGAGCTCGTACCTGGCCGCCGTCGGCCAGGGCCCGAGCCAGGCCGCAGCCGAGAACGACGCCAAGGCGGGTGTGTCGAAGATCTTCGAGTCGAAGATCAAGGCCGAGACGACCGTCGTGCAGAAGTATTTCCAGAACTCCCAGGGCTCGGCCAAGAGCATGGGCATGGAGAAGCGCAATCAGGTCGGCACCGAGCGGGCCATCAAGGGGCTCAAGATCGCGGAGACCGCGGCCGGTGGCGGTACGTTCTACGCGCTCGCGGTGCTCGAGCGTGGCCCTGCCGCGGAGCGCATCCGCGACGACATGGCCAAGGTCGAGGGCGAGATCAAGTCCAAGATGAAGGCCGGCGACGGCGCCAGCGACAAGGTCAAGGCCTTCAAGTCGTACGGCGCGGCGCTCGAGAAGATGGAGATCTGGGCCGTCTACAACTCGGACATCATGGTGCTCGAGAACGGCCGGGGATCGAAGCCGCCGGTCGACTGGGAGGACATCAACTCCAAGTTCGAGGGCGCCAAGGAGAACCTCAAGGTCGGCATCGACGTGGTCGCGAAGGTCAACATCGCGAACCTCGAGGGCAAGGCCAAGGCGGAGTCGAGCCGCATCGAGGCCTGCCTCAAGGAAGAGATGCACAAGATGGGGCTCGAGTTCCAGGACGACGATGACGACCTGGACCTCAAGCTTTCAGCCGAGGCGATGTTCCAGCCGGTCGAGGCGGGGCCGAACACGGCGCTCGTCAACGTCGAGATGAACATGCAGGTCATCAACGTGAAGAAGAACAACAAGGTCCTTCACACGTGGACGCATTCGGTCGGCAAGGTCGATCGCTCCAACTTCATCGCCTCGGTGTCGACCGCCGCCACCAAGGTCTGCAAGGAATCGGTGACCAAGTTCGGCCGGGAGATGAAGAAGTTCCTCTCCAAGTAGGTGGCCACGGGTCCGGCCACCTCTCGACCTGCCAGGGGACGTTCGTCCCCACTTCAAACCACTGAAATCGCTTAGACGCACTGTGGCATGACCCTCGCTTAGTGGAGGGTCATGTCGCACCGCATCCTACTCGCTCTCTTGTTTCCAGCGGCCCTGCTCGGCGCCTGCGCCGACAGCCCGGCGCAGCAGCCAGAGGCTCCCGCCCCGCACGGTGCACAGATCCCGCCGGGGGATCCCGATGGCGACGTGCGGGCGCTGGTCATCGTTGGGGAGCACGACGTGTTCGTGGATGAGGCGGGATCGGCGCGCCTCGCGGTCAAGTACGTGGACGGCGACGGCAAGCCCTTGGCGGGGCGTGTGGCGTTCGCGGTCGTCGATCTCGCCGCCGCCAGCGGTGCCAGCCTCGACGCGCAGGCCGTGACGGGCGCGGACGGGCAGGCGGCGTCCACCCTGCGCGCGGGCCACGTGGCCGCCTTCGAGGTGGTCGCGAGCGCGGATCGCGCCACGCCGGTGCGCTGGCGCGTGGCTGTCCGCTCGGCCCAGCAACCCGAGCAACCCCTCGAGTATGCCGGCAGCTACACCCTCGACAGCGAGCTCGACCTCGGCGCGAACCTGCCGGGCATCGTGGGCGGCTCGCTGCGCACGCTCGGAGACCTCACGGACGGGCCGAACGATCCGGCCACCTTCCTCATCGACCAGGTGCTCGAGCACATCGGTTCGGGCACCCTGACCTCTGCCGTCGGCACGTTCCGCCCGGGCATCGACCAGGGCCTCAACGGCTTCATCCTCGCCGAGGCGCCCGAGCTCGTGTCCACCCTGCGCAACGTCGGGACCTACGTGAACATGCTCGTACGGCATCTCAAGGTCCGCTCCGAGCTCACGCTCGCGGCGAAGCTCGGTGCGAATGGCGCGCTTGCAGGCCTCGATGGAAAGCACGTCCTCAAGTCGGTGCATCTCGAGATCGGCAACACCCGCGCCGACTACGCGCTCTCCCAGCTCGACCTCGGTGAGCCCACGGCCGAGCACATCGATGGTAGCGGCACCAACCAGGCGTTCACCCTGGCGGAGCATCGCTTCGCGATGTCGTACGGCCGGATCGTGCTGTTCGGGCTCAAGCAAGTGATCATCCCCGAGCTGGTCCCGGGCGCCACGGACGTTGCAGGCGTGCTCGCGCACTTCATCCACTGCGACGGCGTCGCGCGCTGGGTGCTCGACCACATCGGGCTCGGCACGGAGTCGATGTGGTCGTCGGCCTGCTCGAGCGCCATCACCGCGGTCGGGGGCGTCGTCGAGGGCGAGATCCTCGTCATCGACCAGACCGCGGCAGAGTTGCACCTGGCCGGCGTGGCGAAGGTCGCGGACCTCGATGGCGACCACAAGATCGATCGCTTCAGCGACGGCGCCTGGAAGGGTCGATTCGTGGTGGCCGGCCAGACGTCGATGCTCGACGGTGCGCCTGCGAACCACTTCGACGGCGCGCGGCCCTCGCGGCCCTGACTACAGGACGAGCTTGCCGAGGACGCGGGGGCCGGTGGCGCCGGTCGCGGCGGGGACGTTGCCGGCGTGTGCGAAGAGCGCTTCGTTGCCGAGCAGGGCGAACGCGACCGCCTCCTTGGCGGCGGGATCCATGCCTGCGTGTGCGAGCGTGCTGACCGGGGTCGGCGCGGCGGCGCGGGCGAGGGCCAGAAGGAGCGTGGCATTTCTGGCGCCGCCTCCGCTGACCAGCACCTCGTCGGGACGCTGGGGTAGAAAGCGCAGATAGCTGGCCGCGATCGCGCGCGCGACGAAGGTGGTCAGGGTCGCGAGCAGATCGTCTCCGCGCCCCGCGAATCGCCCGAGCAGCGGCTCGACGAAGCGCGCTCCGAAGGCCTCGCGGCCGGTGCTCTTGGGCGGAGCGGCGGTGAGGAAGGGGTGTGCGAGCAGCTCGGCGACCACGGCCTCGTCGATGTGGCCGCGCGCGGCGTGCGCCCCGCCGCGGTCGAAGGGCTCGCCGAAGGCGGCGCGCGTGGCGGCGTCGAGCACCATGTTGCCCGGCGCGTTGTCGAAGGCGCGGACGCCCGCGAGGTCCGCGGTCACCGCGGTGACGTTGGAGATCCCGCCCACGTTCTGCAGTGCGCGCACGCGGCCGGGCTGGCGGAACAGGATCCAGTCGGCGAGCGGAACGAGCGGCGCGCCCTCGCCGCCGGCGGCCATGTCGCGCACGCGGCAGTCGCACACCACGGGGACGCCGGTGCGCTCGGCGATCACGGCGGCCTCGCCGATCTGCAGGGTGGCCCCGGGGTGGCCTGGTGTGGGCGGCTGATGGCTGACGGTCTGACCGTGCGAGGCGATGAGGTCGACGTCGCCGATGCGAAGGCACGCTCGCGCGGCCACTTCGAGCGCGGCCTGCGCGAACACCTCGCCGAGGCGGAAGTGGAGCGTCGCGATCTCGGCCGCGGAGGCGTCGCTGGCGGCGAGCACCTCGCGCTGCAGCGGGGCGGAGAACGGCGCCTCGACGTAGGCGATGAGACGCACCCTCGCGTCGCCCCCGGCGCCGGTGATCTCGCACAAGGCGGCATCGGCGGCGTCGGCGCTGGTGCCCGAGAGCAGGCCGATGACGAACCGGCTCGGCCGCTGGCGCGCGGCGAGCAGGCGGGCGAGCGTGTCGGGGCCGGCTTGCATGGTCAGCCCCGGCGACGGATGCGCACGTCGCCGATGACCGGTCGCAGCCGTCCGCCGGCCTCGTCCAGCAACGCGCGCGCCTTGGCCGCGGGCACTGCGCGGTGGACCATCACCACCGCGACCTTCACGCGGCCACCACCGCGCGCGAGCACCTCGGCAGCTTCGTGCACTGGCATGTCGCACAGGTCCGCCACCATGCGCGCGGCGCGGGCGCGCAGCTTGGCGCTCGTGGGCCGGACGTCGACCATCAGGTTGCCGTACACCTTGCCGAGGCCCACCATCGCGGTGGTCGACAGGGCGTTGAGCACCATCTTGGTCGCGGTGCCGGCCTTGAGCCGGGTCGAGCCGGCCAGCACCTCGGGTCCCACGCGCGGGTTGATGAGGAGGTCGCAACCGGGGGCGGCGGCGCCGGCCTTCGCGGCGGCCTTGAGGTCGGCGCACGTGATGAAGATGGTGGCCGCGCGTCGCGCGCGCGCGTAGTCGAGGCACGCAAGCGTGAAGGGCGTGACGCCGCTGGCAGCGATGGCGCAGACCACGTCCTTGGCGTCGACCGCGACGCGACGCATTCGCTTTTCCGCATCCTTCGGGTCGTCCTCGGCGCCCTCGACCGAGCGCACCAGCGCGCGCGGGCCGCCGGCGATGACGGCCTGGATCAGCGAGGGCGGCACCGAGAACGTGGGCCCGCACTCGACGGCGTCGAGCGTCCCGAGGCGGCCGCTGGTGCCAGCGCCCGCGTAGACTAGGCGCCCTCCGGCCTTGATCGCGCGCGCGATCAGCACGGCCGCGGCCGCGATCTTGCGACGCTCGGCGCGCACCGCGCGGGCAACCTGCGCCTCCGCGCCGAGCAGGGCGTCCACGATCTCGATTGGCTTTCGGGTGTCGAGCTCGACCGGCTCGTCGCCGGCTTGCTCGGTCAGGAGGCGCGCATAGTCGGTCATGGCCTCGCCCAGGGGAACCGATCGTATCAGGCGATGCCGAGGACGTCCTTCATCTCGTAGAGGCCCGCAGGCTTGCCGGCGAGCCAGCGCGCGGCGCGCACGGCGCCGTCGGCGAACACGCTGCGTGAGCTGGCGCGGTGGGTGATCTCGATGCGCTCGCTCTCGGCCAGAAAGTAGGCGGTGTGCTCGCCCACGACCTCGCCGCCGCGGAAGGCGGCCACGTCGGGCTTGTTGCCGCCGGCCGCCTCGATGGCTGCCACCATCGCGAGCGCCGTGCCGCTGGGGCGGTCCTTCTTGTGCTTGTGGTGACCCTCGACGATCGCGACGTCGAAGGCGGGCCCGAGCAGGCGCGTCGCCTCGGCGAGCAGGCGATAGAGCACGTTGACACCGATGGAGGTGTTGGGTGCGATGAGGAGCGGGATGGCGCGGGCGTGCTCGGCCACGCGGGCACGCTCGCCGGGCCCGAGCCCGGTCGTGCCGACCACCAGGGCGACGGGCTTGCCGGCCGCCGCGCTCCGGGCGCACGCCTCGGCGCTCGCGATCGCGCCGGCCGGGGAGGAGAAGTCGATGATGACGTCGGGCGCGTGGACGAGGGCATCGGCGGGCGTCGCGACGACCGGGAAGCCGAGGTCATCCCCGGCGCGATCGATGCCGCACACCACGGCCACGCCAGCGTTCTTCGCGGAGGCGGCGATCATGCGGCCCATGCGCCCAGCCGCGCCCGAGAGGGCGAGGCGCGTCAATAGGGGCGTCATCAGACGAGCCCGAGCGCGGTCATGGCGGCGCGCAGCTTGGCACGAGGCGCCTCGCTCATCGGGTAGAGCGGCGCGCGGAGCTCCTCCTGGATCCTGCCCATCATCGCGAGCGCGGCCTTGACCGGGATGGGGTTCGACTCGAGAAAAAGGGCGTCGCACAGGTCGAGCGTCTCGTAGTGGATGCGCGCCGAGCGCGCAAGGTCGCCGGCGGCCGCGGCGTCCCAGCACGCGGCGACCTTGTCGGGGACGACGTTGGACAGCACGCTGATGACGCCCCGGGCGCCGACCGCGTAGAGCGGCATGCACGTGGCGTCGTCGCCGGAGAGCACGATCATGCGCTCGCCACAGCGGCGGAGGATGTCCTGCGTGCGTGTGACCTGACCGGTGGCCTCCTTGATGGCGACGATCTCGGGCACGTCGCACAGTCGCGCCACGGTGTCCGGCAAGAGGTCGCACGCGGTGCGGCCGGGCACGTTGTAGAGCACGACGGGCAGGCGCGCCGCCTCCGCGATGGCGCGGAAGTGGCGATAGAGGCCGTCCTGGGTGGGCTTGTTGTAGTAGGGGGTCACGACCAGGAGCGCGTCGGCCTTGCGCTCCCTGGCGGCCTTGCCGAGCGCGATGGCGTGATCGGTGGCGTACGCGCCGGCGCCGGCGAGCACCGGGACGCGACCCAGGGTCTGGCTGACCACGATCTCGACGACGCGCAGGTGCTCGGTCTCCGAGAGGGTGGGGCTCTCGCCGGTCGTGCCGCAGGCGATGAGGGCGTCGATGCCGTTCGTGATCTGCCAGTCGACCAGCTCGCGCAGCTTTGGCTCGTCGACCTGCCCGCCGCGAAACGGCGTGACGATGGCGGTCATGGCTCCGTGCAGCTTCATGCCGTGACCTTAGAGCGCGGGGCCGACGTCGTCCAGCGCGGGAGGCGGATCAGGGGCGGGGCGGGGCGACCGGTACAGGGGCGAGTGCCCCGCGCGCGAATCACCGCCGGCGGCGGAGGCCGAGGGTGAGCAGGGGCAGAAGCCAGATCGGCGCGGACGAATGGTGTCCGCCAGCGCTGCTGCAGCCGGCGGCGTCGGTGGGTTTTGCGGCGGAGTTTCCGGCGAGGCCTGCCGAGCCCCCGGCGCCGCCCCCGCCGGTCGTGCCGCCGTGGCCCCCGTCTCCCGAGCCGGCGCCGCCGGCTTCTCCGGTTCCTCCCGAGCCGGCATTGCCTCCCGAGCCGGCATTGCCCCCGCTGCCGGCATTGTCCCCACTGCCGGCAATGCCCCCACTGCCGGCAATGCCCCCACTGCCGGCGGCTCCCTGCGCGTGGCAGACGTCAGGTGTGCCGACGGGCATCACGTCGCACCCGCCGGGGCAATGCGCGATCTCCACGTTCATGCCGTCTGCGCAGCGCACGGCCTCGGTGCGATCCGTCGTGCAGTTCCAGAGCTCGTAGGCGTCATTGCAGGTGCAGCGGGCTCCGAGGCCCTCCATGTACTGGCACCACTGCCAGTGGTAGCCGGGATCGCGGTGGTTCCCCGCGCCGCCGTAGCTCGCGCTGGTCTCGCACGTGCCCAGACGATCGGCGCAAGCCCCAGAGCTCTCGGCGATCGCGTTGCCGTTCGGGATCTGGTAGTGGCCGATGATGTGGCGCCGGTCGAGCGGGACCTGCCAGCGTGTCCGGACGTCCCGCACGAGCGCGCGGCTCCTCGCATAGAGGGCGGGCGCGTAGCCGGCTGCGTCGGCGGCGCGGCCCACGTGCTCGATGCCGATCGAATGGCTGTTGTAGAAGAAGTTGCCGGCGTGCCACGTGGTGTCGGTCTCGTGGCGGAACTGGCCCACGCGAGCACCGTCGGCGTCGATGATGTAATGGACGCTCTTGCCCGGGTCGTTCTGCAGCGTCGCGACGCTCGCGATCCAGCCGCCCTCGGTGTCGTGGATGACGATGGTGTCGACCGAGGCATTGCCGTCGGGTCGCCCTGGGGTGCATTTCCCCGAGCAGGACGTCTCGAACCACTCGGCCCCGGCGAAGTCGGGCGTCTCGGCGGCATTGACACGGGGCTTGCGCGGGTTCGGTGCCAGGTCGGGGTGCGGCGCGATGTGCACGCGCTCGCCGCCCCCGGCGGCAAGGTCGACGCCCGTGCGCAGGAGGCCGAGGATGTTGTCCGCGTAGGCGTCGGCGCCCGGGCCCCGCAGGCCCGAGAGCGCCGTCAGGGCAGCGCGCCAGCTCGCGAGGTCTTCCGACCGGGCGCCCAGCAGGCGGCCCAGATGCGCGAGCACGAGCACGCCGGCGCGCGTTCCGAGGTCGGTGTCCTCACGCAGCGCCAGCTCCGTTGTCCCGGCCAGCCGGGCACCGAGCGCGAGCGTGTCGAGGGCACCATGACGCAGCTCGAGGATGCCCGCGATGGGAACCGCGTCGTCGGGGTCGACCTCGCGGTGGCGGGGCAGGCCGAGGCCCCCCTCGACGGCCGCGATCGCCAGGACCAGCTCCGCGGGGACCTGGCTCTGTCGTGCGCTCTCACCGACCAGCGTCGAGAGCGATCCGGGGGGTGGGGCGAGCGCGTCGTCGCAGGCGAGGACGAGCAGGAGGATCGCGGGGGCGAGCGCCTTCATGCGCGCGCCATCATGCAACCGCCCGGCCAGGGCGCGTCGCAGGCAGCGCGGCGGCCGGGACCAGGGAGACACACTTGACCCGAGGGGAGAGTCGCCGATCCGGGGAGTGAAGGCTCCGCATGGCTTTGAATCCCAAGGTCGTCAGCGCGCGTAGACGCGCCAGTCTACCCCGGGAAAGATGTTGTCGCGGGATTCCACGTCAGCGAGCCAGCCCTGGTCGATGTTGCCGGCGCCGAGCTCGCCAAGGAGGCGCCAGAAGCGCGACAGGTGTGCCTTGACGCGGTTCTGCGCGTACTCGACCGTGGTCTGGTTGCGGATGATGAAGGCCCAGTCGCTCGCCTGGGCCAGCAAGAGCTCGCGCGCGGCCTGCGCCATCACCCGCTCGACCAGCACGTCGCCGGTGCCCGCGTGCCGGCGCGCGGCTTCGACCAGCTCGGCCTCCGCGCGATGCACGTGCGGGTAGATCCAGTCGTTCGACATGTCCATCCAGACCGCGCCGTAGCCGCCGTCGCCCCAGCTCGACGGGGACAGCTCGCAGACGGGATTGGTCGGGAACGCCTCCAGGTATTCGAGCGGCGTGATGGTGGCGATGTTCTGCTGGTCGTAATGGATCTTGCGTAGGAGGTAGTCGAGGAACATGGGCCCCTCGAACCACCAGTGGCCGTACAGCTCGGCGTCGTACGGTGCGACCACGCAGGGCGGGCGGCCGAGCTGGCCAGCGAGCCATTCGACCTGTCCTTCCCGGCAATTCATGAAGTGGCCGGCGTGCTGCGCGGCGCGCTCGCGCGCGATGTCGGGATCGTAGTAGGCCTTCTGGCCGAGGTCCACGTGCCCGGTCACGCGGTGGTACTTGAAGCCGGTGTGCACGCGGATGCCGTCGGGGTGCACCCACGGGCCAATCTGCGCGAGCGGCAGATCGAAGCCGATGTCGCGGTAGAAGTCGCGGTAGTAGGGGTCGCCGGGGTAACCCTCTTGCGACGACCACACCTGCTTCGACGACTCCTTGTCGCGGGCGAAGGCGGCCACGCCCCGCGGCGTGTAGACGGGCCCGAAGACCCCGAGCGGCGGCCGCGGGCGCGCGTGCTCGAGCCCGTGCGAGTCGACGAAGAAGAAGCGCAGGCCATGCTCGGCGAGCAGCGCATCGACGCCCTCCGCAAAGCCGCACTCCGCCAGCCAGATGCCGCGCGGGTAGTCGCCGAGCAGGCGCCGGTGGCTCTCGACGGCGATGGCGATCTGCGCGCGGCGCGCGGCCGGCTCGCGGATGACCGGCAGAAAGCCGTGCGTGGCGCAAACGGTGACGAGCTCGAGGTGGCCGCTGCGCCAGAGCTCCGCGAAGGCGCCGAGCAGGTCGCCGTCGAGCTCGTGCCACAGGCGTCGGAGGCGCGCGTAGCGCTCGAGGTAGAAGCTGGCGACCCGGTGCTGCGCGGGATCGTCACGCGTGCGGACGATCTCGCGCTCCCCGAGCGCCACCAGCTTGTCGAGGTGCGCGGAGGCGCGCGCGCGCAGGAGCGAGTCCGCGAGCATCGCGCAAAGGGGCGGGGAGAGCGACAGGGTGACGCGGAAGCGGACGCCCTGGGCGGCCAGCGAGCGGAACGACTCGAGGAGCGGCAGGTACGTGGCGACGATGGCCTCGTACAGCCACTGCTCCTCGAGGTGGAAGCGGTGCTCGGGGTGGCGGAGGAATGGCAGGTGCGCGTGAAGGACCAGGGCGAGGTAGCCCTTGGCCGGGGGCAGGCTCACGAGCCGCCCCAGGCGTGGCCGGGACTCGAGGCGCTCGAGCTCGCCTCGGCCGCTGGT
>JAHFDS010000623.1 GCA_023248855.1 Myxococcales bacterium | reverse complement strand
CGTCCGGCCTCCAGCGCCTCGTCGAGCGCGTTCGCCAGGATCTCGCCCGGCGCGGCGTCGGCGACGCCGTCGGACTCGTGCGCGTGCACGCCCAGGAGCTCGCCGGTCGCGGGATCGTAGAGCGGTGAGCCGGAGTCGCCGCCGCCGCCGGCGCCGAGGTGGATCAGGCGCGGCGCACCGTCGGCCAGCGTGGCGCGTCCGACCACGGCGCCGCACACGGTCTCGAGGCGCCCGCGGGGAAAGCCGGTGCGGCAGGCGGTCTTGTGCTCGGCGGAGGGCTCGGCCAGCGGCAACGGGGGCAGCGACAAGAGCGCCGCCGGCAGGCCGATCACGGCGACGTCGTTCTTGTCGTCGACGTACAGCACGCGGGCAGGACGCGCCTCGCCGCCCACGCGCACGCGCGGCTTGCCCTTTCTGGGGATGCAGTGCGCGGCGGTCACGCCCAGGCCCGGCACCCCGGCGGCGAAGCCGGTGCACTGCTCGAGCTCGAACAGGGCGTGCGCCACACGCGTGCGCGCTTCGAGCGACGGCGGGGGCGCGATGGGGCCTGCGCTCGCGCAGGCGCTGGCCAGCAGGGCGAGGGCGAGCACGGCCCGACGGTAGCGCAGATCGAACGAAGCCGCAGCCGCGCTACCGGCGGCGCTCAGGCCTCACCTTGACCACTCGGCGAGATGCCGCCGCGCCAGCGCTACGTCGGCGAGCGGTCCTTCGGCGCTCCCCCAGGCGGCGAGGAAGCTCCGCACGAGGGAGCGCGCGCGCGGCCGGTCGCCCCGCAGCTCCACCACCTCGGCGAGGCGCAGCCGCGCGAGCACGCTGCGGTAGCCGGAAAGGTGCGTCGCCGGGCTCACGGAGATCGTCCGGCTCCCTTCGGCCTGCTCGAGCGCCTGCCGCGCCAGATCGAGCGCGCCCGTGGCGACGGCGCACCGGCCGAACGCCCGCAGGGATTCGGCCTCGATCTCGTAGGGCGTGCAACCTCTCTCCGAAAATGCCGAGATCCTGCCTAGAGGAGAACCACGCGGTCGATGAGCCGCTTGGCCTCCGCGATCTGGCGCTTCCGCAGCTGGATCTCGAGCAGGGCGGCCAGTGCAGACTCGACGTGCGGATGACGTTCGGCCCACAGCGCCACGAGCCGATCGGCGTCGCCGGCGCGCCCATGCGCTCGCAGCAACCGCGCCACGTCCGCGCCGAACTGCAGGTCCGGGCGGCGCTCGTGGAGGGCCAGCAGGGCCGCGTGCTGATCCTGGAGCCGGTGCTGCCGCCCGAAGGCCTGCGCGACCACCCAGCCGAGGAGGAGGTCGTCCGGTTCGGCGAGCCGGAGGCGGGCCAGCTCCGCGACGTGCGCCCCCTGGTTCGGCGGGTCCCCGTACATGGCGAGGATCCGCGCACCCGTGGGATCTCGCTCGGTGTCGATCGTGACCCTGTGGATTCCTGGAGATGGGGCTTGGCGCGGCGGGGGGTTGGGCGTTTCCATGATGGCTTGCGGCTCGCCATCGTTCTGCTGCTCGTGTGCGTGGGTGTTCCTGCCAAGGCGGCGGCCGATGGGCTCTCGCGCGTGAAGGCTGCGGGCGAGCTGCGCTGGGGCGGGGATCTGCAAGGCGGCGAGCCGTTCGTGTTCCGCGACGCCGCGCACCCGGAGCGCATCGTCGGCTTCGAGGTCGAGCTCGCCGACGCGATCGCGCGCGAGCTCGGCGTGCGTGCGCGCTTCGTGCAGGCGGACTGGACGCAGCTCCTGGCGTCGCTGGACCGCGCCGACTTCGACGTCGCCATGAACGGCCTCGAGGACATGCCGGCGCGGCGCGCGCGGTACCTCCTGTCGCGGCCCTACTTCCGGCTCGGCGAGACGCTGGTCGTGCGCCAGGCGGACGTGGGCCGCTACCGGTCGCTCGCGGATCTGCGCGGAAAGCCCGTGGGGACGCTGGGCGCGACGCTGGCCGAAGCGCTCATCCGCCAGGGCGGATGTGTGCTCCGGCGCTACGAGGGCACGCTCGAGGCGTACCTCGACCTCGAGCACGGCCGCAGCGAGGGCGTGCTCATGGACCACGTCATCGCCGAGCGGTACGCGCGGAGTCGGCCGGCGCTTTCCTTCGTGCCTGGCGACGTCGCGAGCGGCACCTACGTGATCGCGTATCGCCGGGGCGACGATTCGCTGGCCCGCGCGGTCGACGAGGCGCTCGGCCGGATCGACGCCAGTGGAGAGCGGCGGCGCATCCTCGAGCGGTGGAAGCTGTGGGACGCGCGCCAGGAGGGCCCCGACGCGGTCGGGGGGGGCGTGGGGGCGGCGGTCGGGCGCGGGGCCCTCGAGCAGGGGCCGAGCCAGCCCCACGGGATCGGCTGGGGCCACGTGCAGCTCTTCCTGCGCGGGGCGAGCTACACGCTCGTCATCTCGGTGCTGTCGTTCCTCCCGATCGCGATCCCGCTCGGCCTCGGCCTCGCGCTCGCGCGCCTCTACGGCAGCCGGCCGCTGCGCTTTGTGGCCAGCGCCTACGTCGAGGTGTTCCGCGGCACGCCGGCGCTCCTGCAGCTCTACGTGCTCTATCACGCGTTCGCGCCCGTCATCCGGCTCGACGCGCTCTCGGCGGCCATCCTCGGGCTCGGCCTGAACTACGCGGCCTACGAGGCCGAGGTGTACCGCGCGGCCATCACGGCGGTGCCGGCAGGGCAGTCGCAGGCGGCGCTCGCGATCGGCCTGTCGCGGGCGCAGCTCTTGCGCTTCGTGGTGCTGCCGCAGGCGGCGCGCGTGGCGCTGCCGGCGATGACGAACGACTTCATTGCCCTGCTCAAGGACACGTCGCTGGTCTCGGTGATCACGGTGGTCGAGCTGACCAAGCAGATGACCATCACGGCGCCCGACGTGCGCGACTGGGTGGGTCCGGGCCTGCTGTGCGCCGCGCTCTACTTCGCGATGAGCTACCCGCTGTCGCGGCTATCCGGCTGGCTCGAGGGGAGGCTGCATGCTGCAGGTCCGAGAGCTGCGTAAGGCCTACGGCGAGCTCGAGGTGCTGCGGGGCGTCTCGCTCGACGTGGCGGCGGGGGAGACGGTGGCGCTGGTCGGCCCATCGGGCGGCGGCAAGTCGACGCTCATCCGCTGCCTGGTCGGCTTCGAGGCCTTCGAGGCGGGCACGATCGAGGTGGCGGGGCACCGGCTGATCGGCGGGCGCCGCGCGCTCGAGCGCGAGCTGCGCGCGCTGCGGCAGAAGGTCTCACTGGTGTTCCAGGGCTTCCACGTGTTCGCGAACCTGTCGGCGCTCGAGAACGTCGCGCTCGGCCCCGAGCGCGTGCTCCGCCTGCCGCGGGCGGCGGCGCGTGAGCGGGCGGCGGCGCTGCTCGAGGCGGTGGGGCTCGGCGGGCGCGCGCATCACCGGCCCGGGGAGCTCTCGGGCGGGCAGCAGCAGCGCGTCGCGATCGCGCGGGCGCTGGCGATGGAGCCGGACGTGCTCCTGCTCGACGAGCCGACCAGCGCCCTCGACGGCGAGGCCAAGACGGCCCTGGCGGAGCTGCTGCGCGGGCTGTCCGACGGCAAGCGGGGCCTGCTGCTC